>NZ_QRXX01000007.1:0-136520 GCF_003462695.1 Collinsella sp. AF16-8 | reverse complement strand
GGGGGGGGGCGCCCCGGGGACGGACAAACCTACTCCGTCTCGCCCGGTCGAGCGCCGCGGGCCAGGGCGTCCTGGTACTCCTTGACGGCCTTGATCCTCTGCATGGGCTTCAGTCGCTCGAACATAGTGTTGCCATGCAGGTGATCGATCTCATGCTGCAGGCACACGCAGAACAGGTCGCCCGTAGCCTCGTAGCGAATCAGGTTTGCGTCCAAGTCGTACGCCTCGACGACGACATGGTCGGGACGCTCGATCTCGCAGCTAATGCCAGGGATGGACAGGCAGCCCTCGCTAAACGGCACAAGATGGTCGCTCTGCTCCACGATCACTGGGTTGATGAGCACGTACGGGTCATAGTCGTTCTTGTCGGTGTAGTCGCAGTCGATGGTGACGAGCTGAATGAGTTCGCCGATCTGCGGGGCAGCCAGACCGCAGCCGCCGTTCTCGAACATCATCTTCTTCATCTTCTCGGCAAGCGCCTCGATCGCCGGGGTAATGTCCTCGATGACGGCGCACTCCTGGCGCAGACGAGGGTCGGGCGACAGTACGATTCCGTTGGCTTCCATGGCCATCCTTTCGGGTTGTTACATCAAATCATAGGCGTCGACGTCAACGCTCACGCTCACGCCGCGCACAGAGCCCACCTCTTTGAGGCAGGCGTCGATATCATCAGAGACATGGTACCCCACGGGCGACTTCACAAGCAGATGGAAGCGGTAACGATCCTTGGCTCTCTCGATTACACACGAAGCCGGACCCAGCACCTGCGGCACGGCACTCCCCGCCCGCAAAAAATCGGGCGCGGCGGCATGCCAGCGGCGCTTAAGAAGCTTTGCAATACGCCCGATGTAGTCCTGCGCGTCGTCTCGGTTCGCCGACCACACCAAGATGTTGACCAGGCGCACAAACGGCGGGTACAGCGCGTCGCGACGCTGGTCCAGGTCGTAGTCGGTAAAGATCGAACGGTCGTGCTCGGCGACGGCGCGAATGACCGGGTCCCCGGGCAGGTAGGTCTGGATGATGACCTCGCCAGGGCGATCGCCACGACCGGCGCGGCCCGCGACCTGCTCCAGCAAATCGTAGGCGCGCTCCCCTGCGCGGAAGTCCGGCAGCTTGAGGGCGAAGTCGGCATTGACCACGCCCACGAGCGTGACCTCGGGAAAGTCGAGACCCTTTGCGATCATTTGGGTGCCCAGCAACACGGCGCAATCGGCCGCATCGAACTGCTCGAGCAACTTTTTGTGTGCATCCTTGCCGCGCGTGGAATCGGCATCCATGCGAATAATGGCGACGTCCTCGGGCAGCATCTGGTGCAGCGCGTCCTCGATCTGCTGAGTGCCCAGCCCCATTTTTGCCAGGTAGCGACTGCCACATTTGGGGCAACGGCTCGTGAGCGCGGGATACGGCTGCACGCGCCAAGACGAACCGCATGTGTGACACTGCAGCGTGTGCGTGCGCTCGTGATACGTAAGCGCGGTGGAGCAGTGGTTGCAGGTGGGAACGCAGCCGCACTCGCGGCACATCAAAAACGGCGCAAAACCGCGGCGGTTGTGCAGCAGCACGGCCTTTTCGCGGCGCTCGACCACACGCTCCAGGCCTTCCATCAGCGGTTTTGAGAACATGGAGCGGCTGCCGTGTGCGAACTCGCGACGCAGGTCGGCAATGCGGACCGTAGGCAGCACGGCGTGTCCGGGGCGCTCGGGCATCTCGACACGCGTCCAGGTGGCACCGTTATACATGCCGCGGCGGCAGCGGTCGAGGGCCTCGGCAGAAGGCGTGGCCGACCCCAGCACGAGCGGGCAGCGATAGCGGCGCGCCATCTCGGCTGCCACCTCGCGCGCATGGTAGCGCGGACTGGAGCCCTGCTTGTAACTAGTCTCGTGCTCCTCGTCGATGATGATGAGACCAAGGTCGCTGAGCGGGCAAAAAAGCGCCGAACGAGCTCCCACGACCACACGCGCGGCGCCACTGGCAACCATGTCCCACTGGTCCAGGCGCTCGCCAGCCGAAAGACGCGAGTGGAAAACCGCGACCGTCTCGCCAAAGCGCGAGCGGAAGCGGCCGACGGTCTGGGCTGTCAGCGATATCTCGGGCACCAGTACGCAGGCTGAGCGGCCGGCCGCGAGCACGCGCTCGATAGCGGAAAGGTAGACCTCGGTTTTGCCGGATCCAGTGACTCCATCGACTAGGACCACGTCGCCGTGAGCGTCAAGGCGTGCGCGCTCAATCTGCGCGAGGGCCTGTCGCTGACCGTTGGTGAGTGCCATCGGGGCCTTGCCGCTCGCCGAGGACAGCGTGGTCTGCTCGTTGCAGCCACGCCAGGCGCGGCGCTCCTCCACAACCACGACGCCGCGTTTTTCGAGCGCCTTGATGGTCGCCGACATGCTGTTATAGAGAAGGTTGAGGTCGCGCGTCGTGACCGGGCCGCACTGGAGCGCCTCGATGAGTTGGCGCTGGCGGACCGCGGTCTTGGGCGGCGTATAGTCGAAGCCTTCGGGCGTGAGCATGACCCAGCGATTTTGGATGGGTTTGACGGCTGGACGTTCAACCGTCCACACGCCGTCGTCACCCTTGACCACACGCGGACTGCCGCCCGGGGGCAAAAACAGGCGCAGGCACTCGGAAAGCGTTGCGACGTACTCGTGGCTCATCCAGCGTGCGATACGGGCGGCTTCGGCGGTAAAGAGCGGTTTGCTGAGGATAGCCTCGACGGCTTTAATGCGCACGGGGTCGAGGGCGTTGTTACCCTGCAGGTCGCCCAGCTCAGGCGCAATGTCGACGACATAGCCCGCGGCGGCACGGTTACCAAAGTGAACCAGGACCGTGGATCCGATCTGCGCCTCGTTGGCAAGGGACTGGGGAATGCAGTAGGCGAATGGCTCGGACAGCGCTCGGGTAGGAATGTCGAGAACCACGCTCGCGTAGGCGGCAGGGGGCTCGGGCGCAGGCTTAGACTGAGCCGAGGCAGCGGCAGGCTTGGGCTTCACCGGAGCTTCCTCCGGTTCCGGCGAACCAAACAGCGACAGTTGTTGAGCCATACACCACCTCTAACGAACGGACCTGAAAGGGGTGGGACAAAATAATCAGTAGAGTTTGTCCCATGGCCGATACGAGTGTCGAGCTCGTTGCGTCACTCGAACATGGGACAAACACTACTGATTATTTTGTCCCAGCAACCCACTCATCGGTACAGAAACAAGAGCCCCGCTCGAGGGAACGGGGCTCGGATACATGCGTTTGCGCGTCTACTACAGCGCCATCGTGCGGGCGCGGTCGATGCGCGCCAGGCAGTCGTCGCGGCCGACGAGCGCCATGGTCTCGCCCAGCGGAGGGCTCACCATGTTGCCGCAGACGGCGACGCGCACGGCCTGGAACACCACGCGTTTCTTAAGGTCCATCTGCTCGGGCAGCGGCTCAAGCGCGGCGTCGATGGCCTCGGCAGTCCACTTGTTCACGCCCTCGAGCGCGGCCTTGGCGGCATCCAGAATGGCGCCCATGCCTTCCTTAGCCAGGCCCTTGTTAACGGATTTCTCGTCATACTCGAGCGTCTCGGCCGTAGCGAAGATGGGAGCGGCGACGGTCACGGCGTCGGCCGGCATCTTGGTGCGCGGCTTGACGATGGCGGCAAGCGCGTCGATCCAGTCCTCGCCGTACTCGACGTTGCCCTCGATGAGACCCGCCTCGTGCAGCTCGGGGACCATGATCTCGTCGGCAAACTGGGCATCGGACATGCCGTTGATGTACTCGGCGTTGACCCAGTCGAGTTTCTTGGGGTCGAAGGTCGCCGGGTTCTTGGAGATGCGGTCGAGCGAGAACTTGCTGGCCAGGACATCGCGCGGGATGATCGTGGTCTCGCCGTCGAGCGACCAGCCGAGTAGCGCCAGGTAGTTGACGAAGGCGTCGGACAGGTAACCGGCGTCGCGGTACTCCTCCACCGAGGTGGCGCCGTGCCGCTTGGAGAGCTTCTTGCCGTCGGCACCCAGGATCATGGAGATGTGGGCGAACGTAGGCACGGGCGCGCCGAGGGCCTCGTAGACCATGACCTGGCGCGGGGTGTTTGACAGATGGTCGTCGCCGCGGATGACATGGGTGATCTTCATCATGGCGTCGTCGACGACGGTCGCGAAGTTGTACGTGGGCGTGCCGTCGGAGCGGAAGATGACGAAGTCGTCGAGCTCCTTGGCATCGAAGGTCACCTCGCCGTGGACGGCGTCGTGGATGACGACGTCGCCGCGGTCCTCGGGCACCTTAATACGCAGGACGTAAGGCTCGCCGGCCTCGATGCGGCGGCGGGCCTCCTCGGGATCAAGATTGCGGCAACGACGCTGATAGCCCTGGAAGGGGTCCTTGCGCTCCTGGGCGGCCTTGCGGTCGGCGTCGAGCTGCTCCTTGGTGCAGAAGCAGGGATAGGCCTTGCCCTCGTCCCAAAGCTTCTGAGCGGCCTGCTTGTACAGGTCCAGGCGCTCGGTCTGGGCATAGGGGCCAAAGTCGCCGCCCACCTCGGGACCCTCGTCCCAGTCCAGGCCCAGCCAACGCATGGCGCGCAGGATGATCTGCGTGTTCTCATCGGTGGAGCGGGTGGGGTCGGTGTCGTCGATGCGCAGGATGAACGTGCCGCCGTTTGCGCGGGCAAAAGCCCAGTTATAGATAGCGGTGCGGGCGCCGCCGATGTGCAGCTTGCCCGTCGGTGAGGGTGCAAAGCGGACGCGAACGTCTGATGCCATGGAAATCTCCTCGATTGCAGGATGGATGTCTAACCGCATCAGTATAAAGCAACAAAGCAACCTCCGCACAAAGGGCACCGACCTACTCATTGGGGACAGACTTAAATGACCAGTCGTTGGGAACGTTCTTAAACGACTGGTCGTTGAGGAAACTCTTCGGTAAGGCTGATCATTTAAGTCTGTCCCCAATGAGTAGGTGCGGAAAGCGTGTGAATGTTTGATTTACGCGCTATGATGTGCCCTTGCATAGAGAGCCCGGCGGAATGGTAACGGTCGCCGGGACACGTTTTTGAAAGGACAATCATGTCAGAAGAACTTCGTTCCATCCCGCCCCAACACGGGTCCTTTGTTTTTACGTCGGAGTCGGTGACCGAAGGTCATCCCGATAAGATCGCTGACCAGATCAGCGACGCCGTCCTCGACGCAATCCTCGCCAAAGAAATAGAGCTCCAGGAGCAGGGCTACATCGCCCCCAACGGCGTGCCTGCCAACGTTGAGAACGTCCGTTGCGCCTGTGAGACCCTCGTGACCACCGGCACTGTCATCGTTGCCGGCGAGATTCGCACCCAGGCCTACGTCGACGTACAGGAAATCGCCCGCGGCGTTATCCGTCGCATTGGCTACAACCGTGCCAAGTTCGGTTTTGACTGCGACACTTGCGGCGTTATGAGCCTCATCCACGAGCAGTCGCCCGATATCGCCCAGGGCGTTGACGAGTCCTTCGAGACCCAGACCGGCGCTACCACCGACCCGATCGACCTGATCGGCGCCGGCGACCAGGGCATGATGTTCGGTTATGCCTCCAACGAAACCAAGACCCTCATGCCCATGCCGCACTACCTGGCGAGCCGCCTGGCCGAGCGCTTGGCCGCCGTGCGTCACGACGGCACCCTCGCCTATCTGCGTCCCGACGGCAAGACCCAGGTCACCGTGCGCTACGAGGAAGGCAAGCCCGTCGAGGTCACGACCATCGTCATCTCCACGCAGCACGCCGCCGAGATCGAGGACATTGGCAAGATCAAGGCCGACCTCATCGAGCACGTCATCACCCCGGTCATGGCTGCCGAGAACATGCCGTGGGACAACGCGGACATCTATGTGAACCCCACCGGTCGCTTTGTCGTAGGCGGCCCCATGGGCGACACGGGCCTGACCGGCCGCAAGATCATCGTCGACACCTACGGCGGCTACGGCCGTCACGGCGGTGGCGCCTTTAGCGGCAAGGACTGCACCAAGGTCGACCGTTCCGCCGCGTATGCCGCGCGCTGGGTCGCTAAGAACGTGGTCGCCGCCGGTCTGGCCGACCGCTGCGAAGTCGAGCTTGCCTACGCCATCGGCGTTTCCAAGCCCCTCTCAATCATGGTCGACACCTTCGGTACCGCGCATGTTGCCGAGGACAAGATCGTCGAGGCCGTCGAGAAGACCTTCGACCTGCGCCCGGGCGCAATCATCCGCGACCTAGACCTGCGTCGCCCCATCTACGAAAAGACGGCAGCCTACGGTCACTTCGGCCGCGAAGACGCCGACTTCGCCTGGGAAAAAACCGACCGAGTCGAAGAACTCAAAGCAGCCTGCGGCCTGTAAGCTAGCGGCAAAAGCTACAGCCAAATCGAAACGCACCAAAAGAGGTACCGGACCAACCGGTACCTCTTTTTTATTAACCGGTGGTGAAGATGAGCCGACCTGGGACGCAGAATAGGTTCCCAGCTGATGAATTTTGCAGCAAGCGTGCCCCTACCATGTATCCTAAGTTCCGAGGGCTTTGGTATTTGGTCGATCGCGAGTTCCGCACGAGCCGGAGGCCACTTAATGTGGCCTCTGTGCGAGCCAGGACTGTAGAGCAGGCGACCAAATACCAAAGCCCTCGGAACGACGGGATAGAACAGGAGCGCATATGGCAGGCAAGCCGCAAACACTAGCTACGACCTCGGCATTCGAGATCTTGGGGCCCGTCATGGTCGGCCCCAGCTCATCGCACACCGCCGGCGCCCTGCGGTGCGCCCAAGTTGCCGCCAGCCTGCTGGAAGGCCGCATCACCAAAGTCACCTTTGGCCTGTGGAACTCCTTCGCCCACACCTACCGCGGCCACGGCACCGACCGTGCGCTCGTCGCGGGCATCCTGGGCCTCGACACCGATGACGAAAACATCAAGCAGGCCTTTGACCTCGCACGTGAGCAGGGCCTCGAATATCACTTTGACATCAAGGGCGACGACGCCTCCATCCACCCCAACACCGTCGACATCGATATGGTCGACGCCACGGGCGCCACAGCAGAGGTCCGCGGCGAGAGCTTGGGCGGCGGCAAGATGCGCATCAGCCGCATTAACGGCGTCGGCGTCGACATCTCGGGTATGTATTCCACGCTCTTCGTGGCGCACCAGGACGTCCCCGGCGTGCTCGCAGCGCTCACCAACCTGCTCGCCTACGCCCATGTGAACATCGCCTTCTGCCGCACCTACCGCACCGAAGTGGGCGGCCAGGCCTACTCCGTCTTTGAGACCGACGGCGCCCCCGACGACACCGTCGTCCCCATGCTCCGCAAGCTCGACAATGTCGATTACGCGACCTTTATCGAGCTCCCCGGTTCTGCCTCGTCGCTCTCCCCCGGCGTCTCGGCAAAGGAAATCTTCGACGACGGCGAGCAGCTGCTCGATGCGTGCAAGGAACTGGGGCTCAACATCGGCGCCGTCATGGCCGTGCGCGAGGCACGTCTGACCGGCGAGGCACACGCTATCGCCGCCATGCGCCGCGTGCTCGACGTCATGCGCGAAGAGACCACAGCCCCCATTTCCAATCCACAGCGCTCGCTCGGCGGCCTCATCGGCGGCGAGGCAAAGCTTGTCGATGCCACCAGCCGAAACGACCTGAGCATAAGCCTGATGGGCGCCGTCCAGACCGACGCCGTGGCCCGCGCCATGGCCGTGCTCGAGCGCTCCGCCACCATGGGCGTGATCGTCGCAGCTCCCACGGCAGGATCCGCGGGTGTTGTGCCCGGCTGCGTGCTGGCGCTCGCAGACCATCTGCAGCTGGACGACGAGCAGGTCATGGATGCCCTTTATTGCGCCGCCGCCATCGGCCTCAACCTCACCACGAGCGCCTGCGTTGCCGGCGCCGAGGGCGGCTGCCAGGCCGAGGTCGGAAGTGCGGCCGCCATGGCTGCCGCCGCGCTGGTGCAGATGCTCGGCGGCACACCCGAGCAGGCGCTCGATGCCAGTTCCATCGCGCTGAGTAATCTGCTGGGCCTCGTTTGTGACCCCGTCGGTGGCCTCGTGGAGGTGCCCTGCCAAAACCGCAACGCCATCGGTGTGGCAGCCGCCTTTAGCTCCGCACAGCTTGCCCTCGCCGGCATTAAGAGCCTGGTGCCGTTTGACCAGATGGCGCACGTCGTGCTCTCGGTGGGCCACGCGTTGCCGGCCACGCTGCGCGAGACGGCAAAGGGCGGCATCGCGCAGGCTCCGGCCGCACTTTCGGCCTGTGCAAAATGCGGTGTGTGCGGATAGCGACAAAGAACGACTCGAAGGTGGGACAAATGTCCCAGCTCTTTCGAATGCCACCGTTTCCGTACCACAAACAGCAGGGCAATCGCTATAATGCAAGCCCAGTAAAAACACGATGAGCCGCAAGGCGAAATTCGAAGGATATGCATACGATGTCGCAAAACGATCGAACTCAACTGATTCCCGATCCGCAGCAGCCGAGCAGGCACACCGGCGGCGTTCAGTCGCCGCGTCCTATCGCGCCGAGCCACAGTCAGCAGCGTGGTGCGGCAAACGCTTCGCAACGCCCGAACCAGCAGCGCCAGCAACGTCAGCAGCGCCAGGCAAACGGCAATACGCCCAAGCAGCCCCCCACGCACGGTCGAGGCGATCGCGGCCCCGCGCGCAAACCCGCCGAGAACAATAAGTCAGGAAAAAAGACGACGCTCTTTGTCGTCCTGGGTCTTATCGTCATTGTCTATATCGTAGGCGTCGTAGCGTTTTCGCAGGTAGCCTACCCCAACACCACCATCGCCGGCGTCGACGTCTCGTTCTCAAACGCTTCGTCTGCCGCCACCAAGGTCAATTCGGCGTGGAAGCACTATAAGCTCACCGTGGCGGGCGATGATTTTAGCTGGACCTATCAGCCCGAGTCCGATGAGCCCATTGTCGACGGCGAAGCTGCCGCAAAAGAGATTATCAGCCGCAACGAAGCCATTGTATGGCCGGTTCGCCTTGTAGAATCCTTAAGCGGCAAGACCAAAACAACCGCTAGCTCCAACGAAGTCGATCTTGATCAAGACGTCGACCTGTCCATGCTCTCCGACACCTTTGACCAAAAGCAGTTTGAGAAGGATCTGGGCGCCGCCATCGACGAGTTTAACGAGGGGCGTTCGGGCGCGTTCGAGGCCAATAGCTCCTATGACGAGCAGGCCGGCAAGTTTACCGTCGAGAAGGCGCGCTCCAACGAAAAACTCAACCGCGAGCATGTCATTAAGTATGCCGAGCTCGAGCTTGCCTCGCTGGCCGAGACCGTAGATCTTTCCAAGCTCGGCAACGATGCCTATGAGCCGCTCAATGGAACGCTGACCGATGATCAGATTCAGGCCGCATGCGATGCCGCCAACAACTTCTTGGGCGTCAACGTGACCCTCAAGCTCAACGGCGAGGATGCCGGCAAGGTTGATGGCAGCTCCGTGTTGCAGTGGATCAGCTTTGCCGATCCGGCCAACCCCACGCTCGATACGTCGCAGATCAGCAGCTGGGCAGCCGAGCTCGCCAACGGCTTTAATACCGTGGGCTCCACTCGCTGGTGGACGCGCGCCGATGGCAAGCAGTGCGCCGTCGAAGGCGGCGACTTTGGTTGGTCCATCGACAGTACCTCGCTCGCCAAGCAGGTCGAAGACGCCATTAACAACAAGCAGACCGGCGAAATCGATATCAAGTACTCCCAGAAGGCCGACACCTTTACCGCAAAGGGAGAGCCTGACTGGAAGGCATACGTCGATGTCGATCTGTCCGAGCAGCACGCGCGCTACTACGACGAGAGCGGCAATATTGTGTGGGAGGCCAACTTTATTTCCGGCAAACCGGGCGAAGACGCCACCCCCGAGGGCGTATGGCAGATCAACAGCAACGATGGCGCCAGCAAACTCATCGGTGCCAAGGACCCCGAGACCGGCAAGCCCAAATACGAGAGCCCGGTTAGCTACTGGATGCCGTTTGAGGGCAATATGGTCGGATTCCACGACGCCACCTGGCAAAACGATTCGAGTTTCGATAACGCCGAATCGTACAAGTGGTGCGGTAGCCACGGTTGTATCAACCTGCGTCTGGCCGATGCCAAGTCGCTCCACGAGCGCATCAAAGTCGGCCTCTGCGTGGTCGTGCACTCGTAACGCAGCTAACGTCTACAACAAGTAAACAGCACGGCGACAAAACTTACAGTACCGTCATCCGCAACTTCTATACGCCCGCCTATCGCGACGGGCGTATATACTTATCGGAGCCATATCGATAAAGGAGACGCTATGTCCAAGGTCCCCACGATCAATCCGGGTCCTGACGATTCCGATCGCATGCCCCAAGATGCCACCGAGACCCTGCCGATTATCAGCGCTGCAGACACCAAGCAGCCCCAAACGAGTCTCGACGATTCGACCGATATCTCCGATGAAGAAGCCTATGCAAAGCTCAAGGCAAAGCGTGCCGAACGTCGACGCAAAAAGCTGATTCGACGCGGCATTGCCGCCGGCATCGTGGGTGTCATCGCGCTCATTGCAATTGTCGCAACCCTAGTTATCAATGCGCAGCCGCAGGGCGCTAGCGGGCCTGTGACCGACATGGTGACCGAGGGCACGTTTACCACAACGGTCGAGGCGAAAGGCCAGCTCAAACCCATTTCGTCCTCAGTGGTCTCCCCTTCTGTCGACGGCACGGTCGATTCGATCAACGTGCAGGCAGGCCAATCCGTCAACGAGGGCGACGTGCTCATGACCATTAAAAACGACGAGCTCGATCGCAACGTTGCCGAGTCGCAGCGTGCAGTAGCAGCCGCTCAGGAAGACCTCGCCAACGCGCAGAAAGCCGCAGCTGCCGCGCAGGCCACCCCAACGACGGACGTCGATGGAGCTTCCGCAGCGGCTGGCATCTCCGCCGCATCAGCGGACACGAACGCTGTATCGGCCGCGCAGCGCAGCCTCGCATCGGCCCAGGCAAACCTCGATCAGGCGAACGCCAAGGCCGCCAGCCGTACGGTCACGGCCCCGAGCTCGGGCAGCATCGTGGAGCTCAACGCCAAGGTCGGCGCCACGGTAACAGGCGGAATGATCATGGGCGAAAGCGATACGAGCGGCAGCAAGCAGTGCATGCAGATCGCCGACCTGTCCAAGATGAAGGTGACGGTTCAGGTGGGCGAAAAGGATATCGCCAAAATTGCCGTGGGCCAAAGCGCCAACGTGACCTACCCCGCGTTTCCCGATATCGTGAGCCAGGGCACCGTCACGGCTATCGCCTCGGTGGCAAACTCCGACTCCTCCTCCGGGAGCGGCGGCAGTGTGACCTTTAACGTCGACATCCTCATCGAAGCACCTGACAGTCGCCTTAAGCCGGGTATGACTGCCGAGGTCTCGGTAGTGACCGAGAAGCTCGACGACGTGGTGATGGTGCCGACCATGGCGCTGATGACCGAAGATGGCGAGCACTATTACGTCAATTTTGCCACCGATTCGGAGGGTAAAAAGACGCGCCGCGTGAAGGTGACCGTCGTGACGCAAAACGACAACGAGGCTGTAGTCGGTAAGACGCAGGTCAAGCGCGACGACCAGGGCAACGAGATCAACCCAGACGTCCCGGTTACCAAGTTACGCGACGGCGACACCATCGTGACGGATACCGGCACAGGCATGACGGCAGACGGCGGCGACAACATGCCTGCCGACGAGGGCAAGTAATGCGTCCCGTCATCGACATCCGCAACGTGCACCGCATCTTTGAGAGCGAGGCCGGTTGCGCCCACATCCTGCACAACGTGAGCCTGGCGGTGAACCCCGGTGAGTTCGTCGCCATCACCGGCCCCTCGGGCTCGGGCAAGTCGACACTCATGAACATCCTGGGCTGCCTGGACAAGCCGACGGCGGGTGATTATTTCCTGCAAGGGCTCAACGTCGCCGAGCTCGACGATGACGAGCTCACCGAGGTGCGCGCGCTGAGCATCGGCTTTGTCTTTCAGAGTTTTAACTTGCTGCCGCGTCTGACGGTGATCGAAAACGTCATGCTGCCGCTGTCCTACACCAATGTGCCGCGTAGCCAGCGCGAGATGCGCGCCGTGCACGCGCTGCAAGCCGTCACACTGCCGGTCGACCATTGGGACCACCGCATATCGGAACTCTCGGGCGGACAGATGCAGCGCGTCGCCATCGCGCGCGCCCTCGTCAACGACCCGCCCATCATTTTGGCCGACGAGCCAACGGGAAATCTAGACTCGACAACCGGGGCGCTCGTCATGGAAACCTTCCACAAGCTCCAGAAACGCGGCAAGACCATCGTACTCATCACGCATGACCCCGGCATCGCCGCCGAGGCCGATCGAGCCGTAACCATCCGTGACGGGCGAATCCATGACGGCGCATATGTCGCGCATACACCGAATACGTTACGCGGGGCCGTCAAAAACCTGCCCGCGATTTCTGCAACCACCAATCAGCCGAAAGGAGCGAAGGCATGAGCACCCGCGATCTTGTCCAAGAAGCCCTTCACTCGCTCGAGGCCAACAAGGGACGCAGCCTGCTCACCATCCTTGGCATCGTCATTGGCATCGCCTCGGTCATCGCCATGACCTCGCTCATCGGCGGCATCCAAAACAGCTTGGTCAACAGCCTGGGCCTCAACGCAGCCCGCATGGTGCAGATCTATTCGTCCCAAGAACTCACCGATTCGGACGTCCAGAAGCTTCAAAAACTGGTGCCGCAGATAGAGCAGATCGGCATTGTCGACAGTGCGTATACCGAGTACAAGTCTGGCGATAAAAGCTATACCGTCATGGCACAGGGTGTCGACAGCGACATGCTCGACGCGGTGGGTGCCAGCAAGCTCGTTGCGGGACGCGTCTATTCACAGGCCGAGTCTCAATCAGGCTCGCGCGTGGCGCTCATCAGCCGTGGCGGCGCCGATCAGCTTTACGGCAACGAACAGGACGCACTGGGGAAAACCATCAAGGTGTCCAACGGCGAGGTGCAGATTATAGGCGTGATTGATGGCGGCAGCGACTCCATGGGCTCGCTCACGCTGTATATGCCACGCGAAACCATCTCCGGCCTGTTTGGCGACGAGAATCCTTCATTCCCCAGCGTGACGGCACTTGCTGCCGAGGGCACGGACATGGACGAGCTCTGCAAGACCATCGAGTCTAAGGTGCGCGCGATGAAGGGCATCTCGGAGGATGATGAGTACGACAGCGTATCGGCGACCTCTATGAAAAGCGCCATCGATGCACTCAACTCGTTTATGGGCGCCTTCTCGCTCATCATGGGCGCTGTCGCCAGTATCTCACTGCTTGTCGGCGGAATCGGCATTATGAATATGATGCTTACCAACGTGACTGAGCGCATCCGCGAGATCGGTATTCGCCGTGCCTTGGGCGCCAGTCGCCGCGATATCACCGCGCAGTTTTTGGCCGAGTCCTCGGCGCTGTGCGTCACCGGTGGCCTGCTGGGTGTCCTGATTGGCTATCTGCTGGCCTGGGGCCTCGCGATGTTTGCCGCAGGATCAGGGGTTCTCAACGAGCTCGGTGCCAGTGGGGAGATCACACCGAGCTTTTCAATCGCCACGGTGCTGCTGGCCTTCGGCGTCTCCGTCGGCATCGGCGTAATCTTTGGCTTCTACCCCGCTCGCCGCGCGGCAAAGCTCAACCCGGTGGAGTGCCTACGCTACCAGTAAGCCTCCACCAACAAGTTACGGCGAATTAGGGACCGTTTGGGGGTGCGGACGCCGGAAACGTAGAGATCGGCCTCGCCGAAGTCGGCCTGGGCCCGGCAGGGCCTGCGTCAGCATTGCCAAAAACGCCTATCGAAAGGGCGAATCCTTCTTGACAGAACTACAGGAACACCCCCACGCGGGCGGGAGGGCGCGCAGGCGCGGCGAGCGCCTAGCGCGCGAACTCCCGTAAGAGCGCGTCTTCCACTTCCCGAAGCGAAAGGGCCCCGCCTCCCTCGGCGGGACGGGTGACCACGATGCAGCGCGCTCCCACGGCGCGCGCTGCGGCGAGCTTCTCAGCCGTGCCGCCTACGGTTCCCGAGTCCTTGGTCACAAGCCACTGGGCGCCCACCTGCCGAAGCATCGCCTCGTTGAGCTCGCGGGTGAAGGGCCCCTGCATGCCGATGACGTGTGACGGCGAAAACCCCGCGTCGATGCACTTCGTTATAGCACCGGGCAGCGGGAGCACACGCACAAAGAAGCGTTCCGCGAAATCGGCGACGCGCGTGTAGGGAGCAAGCTCCTTGCTCCCCGTCGTGAGAAGAACACGACCCGGGTTCTCGGAGAGAAAGCGCGCCGCGCAGGCGATCGACGCGACCGGCACGACGCCTTTGGGCAGCGCCTCGACCGGGCGCGCAAGGCGCAGGCATCGTGCACCCACGGCGAGCGAAGCGGCCCGGATGTTGCCGCTTGCGAGCGTAGCGAAGGGGTGCGTGGCGTCGACGACGAAGCGCGCGCCGGAAAGCTCGCGTTCCATGTCGGCATCGTCGAGCCTGCCCGCATGCACCTCGATGCCCGGAAGCTCGCCCAAAAGCTCGCCTCCGTACTCGGTTGCCGCATAGGCACGGGTGGGGATGCCCGCCCCGCTCGCCCATTCGCACAGAAGGCGGCCCTCGGTGGTGCCGGCGAAGATGCGCAGCGCCGGCGCGGATGCGGGCGCCGTCACTTCGGGCCGCCTGGGCGCGTGATCTGGTAGAGCAGCGCGTTCATAATGGCAGCCGCCACGGTCGAGCCGCCCTTGCGACCCCTCGCGACGATGGCCGGCACGCGTCGTGCGAGTAGCTCCTCTTTCGCCTCGACCACGTTCACAAACCCGACCGGCACCCCAACGACGAGCGCGGGCGCGATCTTCCCCGCGTCCATGAGCTCGGCGAGGCGCAGAAGTGCTGTGGGAGCGTTGCCGACGGCCACGATGAGCGGACCCTCGATGCCGCTAGCTTTGTCCATGCTCGCGACGGCGCGAGTCGTGCCCGCGGCGCGCGCAGCCGCGGCGACATCAGGGTCGGCCATGTAGCACACGGCCTTGCAGCCGAGCTTCGCGAGCGCGGGCTTGCTTATGCCTGCGAGCGCCATGTTCGTGTCGGTGAGCACCGTGGCCCCTGCGCGCAGTGCGTCGAGCGCACAGTGCGCGGCGTCATGGGTGAACACGAGGGAATCGGCGTACGAGAAGTCGGCAGTGGTGTGGATGACGCGCTTCACGACGGGCTCTTCGAGCGGCGGGAACGTGCGGCCGCCGAGCTCTTCGGTGATGATCTCGAAGCTGCGCCGCTCGATGTCGCCGGGCGCCATCTCCTTGGAATCCATCTAGTACTCCACTCCTTCCCTTGCACATATCCCCTGCTCGTAGGGATGTTTCTCGCACCGCATCTCGGTTATGTAGTCGGCCTTCTCCACGATCTTGCGGGAAGGCGCGCGCCCGGTGAGCGCTACTTCGACGCCGCGCGCGGACATATCGAGCGCGCGGTCCACGAGTGCCTCGTCGACAAGCCCCTTCGAAAGCGCGTCGAGCGCCTCGTCGAGCACGAGCAGTCCCTCTTGCGCGCCCTCGAGCTCGGCGAGCGCGGAAGCGAGGTTCCCATCGTGCAGCTCGCACGTCGCGGCAAGTTCTTCCGACGTCATCGACCAGGTAAACTTGTCCGACGCCTTCCCCGCGAACACGGGCACGCCAAAATGCTCGGCGAGCAGGCGCACCTCCCCGCTTTCGCCGTCTTTCAGGAACTGCACGACGACGACGCGGCGGCCTGCAGCGAGCATGCGAAGGGCGAGGCCCATCGCCGCCGTGGTCTTGCCTTTGCCGTCGCCATGATACACGTGGATCATACGCCCTCCTCGATAATGCGGTAGACATACTCCATGTCGAGCGCCCCGCGCACGACGTCGGCCAGACGGTCAAACTCGCGCGCACGGTGATCGGCCGCGGACGCCGCGCCCGCAGCACCCACGACGCTCTCGGGCAGGCCGCGCATGCGCGCGAGCGAGCGTGCGAGGGCGAGCGCAACCCCCGGTTCGTCGAACAGGCCGTGGAGATAGGTTCCGAACACGTTTCCGCAGGCCGCGCCTTCCGGTTTGCCGCCAATTGTGCCCGCAGGGGCGCAGGAGACGGTCGTTTCGCCGTCGTGAATCTCGTACCCGCGCGCCGTCATGCCGTTCCACGCCGAGAACGCGCCTTGGGCGCCCGTGATGCGCAGCTCCGACTGGGCGAGGCGCTTTTCCTCCTTGAACACCGTACTTGCAGGGATGAGCCCGAGCCCGCGCGCGGTGCCAGCGCCTTCCCTGCCGTGCGGGTCGGAAAGCTCGTCTCCCAAAAGCTGGTAGCCTCCGCATATGCCGAGCACCGGCGTGCCCGCGCCCGAAAGCGCGCGTACACAGGCTCCGATGCCGCTAGCCGCAAGCCAGCGCGCGTCGTCGAGCGTAGTCTTCGAGCCGGGGAGCACCACCAGGTCGGGTCGGCCCAGATCGGTCGTCGAGGAAACGTAGCGCACGCCCACGCCGGGCACGCGCGAAAGCGGGTCGAAGTCGGTGAAGTTCGACAGATGCGGAAGACGCACGACGGCGACGTCGATGACGCCGCGCGCCTCGCGGGCAGATAGGCGCGGCGCGAGCGAGTCCTCGTCGTCCAGGTCGAGCGTAAGATACGGCACGACACCCACGACGGGAACCCCGCACATCTTCTCGAGCGGGGCCAAACCCGGGCGCAGGATTTCCACATCGCCGCGGAACTTGTTCACCACAAGCCCCCGCAAAAGCGCGCGGTCCTCGGGCGCAAGGAGCGCGACCGTGCCGTAGAGCTGGGCAAATACCCCGCCCGGGTCGATGTCGCCCGCAAGCAGCACGGGGGAGGACACGGCGCGCGCGAGCCCCATGTTGACGATGTCATTTTCGGCAAGGTTGATTTCGGCGGGGCTGCCGGCGCCCTCGATGACGATGACGTCGTTTTCCTCCGCGAGCGAATCGAACGCCTCCAAAATCTGCGGCATGAGCGCCTTCTTTCGCGCGAAGTAGTCCCTCGCAGCGAAGGCTCCCTGCGCCTTGCCGGCCACGATGAGCTGGCTTCGGTGGCCGCTTTCGGGCTTGAGCAGGATGGGGTTCATGCGCACGTCGGGCGCGATGCCGCACGCCTCGGCCTGCATGATCTGGGCGCGCCCCATCTCGAGCCCGTCGGCCGTGACACCGCTGTTGAGTGCCATGTTCTGGCTCTTGAAGGGAGTCACGCGCAGGCCGTCCTGCGAAAGCACGCGGCACAGCCCAGCCGCAAGCAGGCTCTTCCCCGCGTTCGACATGGTGCCCTGGATCATGATGGGCTTCGCCCTACCCACGGGTATCGACCTCCTTCGCCGAGCCTCGGCCATCCGCGCCCGCCATAGCGCCGCTGCAAGAAGCGCCGCCCCGTTCGTCGGGTTCGCCTTCGCCCGATGCGCCTTCCGCCCGAAGCGCACGGCCGAACGCCATCGCAAGCCGGGCATTCTCCTTGCGCGTGCGCACCGCGACGCGGCACCAGAAACGGGACAGTACCGAAAACGAGTCGCACGTGCGGACCAAAACCCCCTGTTTATACAGGCGCTCGGGGATGTCTTTCGCCGGCGTGCGGACTAAAAGGAAGTTCGCATCCGACGGCACGACGGAAAGCCCGAGCGAGGAGAGCTCATGGGAAAGCCACGCTCGCTCGCCCGCCAATACATCGCGCGTGCGCGAGACGTATTCAACGTCCTCCAGGGCGGCGATGCCCGCGGCCTCGGCGACCGAGGAGACGGGCCACGCCTGCCCCGCCCGGCGAATCCCCTCGATGAGTTGGGCGTTTCCGCTGATCAGATATCCCAACCGCAACCCCGCCATTCCGTAGAGCTTGGTGAACGCGGAGAGCACGGCCACATGGCGCGAACACGCGGCGCGTGCGGCCACGCTCCTTTCGCGGGCGTCGGGCGCAAATCCGAGAAAGCACTCGTCCACGACGAGCAGCGCGCCCACCTGCTCGCAGCGGCAGGCCGCAGCATCGATCACACGGGGGTCGACGAGGCGCCCCGTCGGGTTGTTCGGATTGCAGAGGTACGCCACGTCTCTCGGCCCCTCGATCGCGCGGGCGAAGGAGGCAGGCACGTCGAAGTCGTCCGCTTCGGAGAGCGGGAACTCCTGCACGCATGCGCCGTAGTACGATGCCGCCTCCGCATATTCAGAGAACGTCGGCGCGCACACGACGAGGCGTTTCGAGCGCACCGCCGCGGCGAGCCGCCAGATGATGTCGGACGCGCCCGCGCCGCAGACGATAGTATCTTCGGGAATGCCCTGGTCGCGCGCTAGCGCGCGAACGAGGGCGAGGCTTTCCCTATCGGGGTAGGCGTCGATTCGAGAAAGCGCCTTGCAAGCTGCGGCGACGGCGCGCGGCGAGGGGCCTGCCGGATTCACGTTCACCGAGAAGTCAATGAGGTCGGAGGCACTCCCTTCGCAAGCGATGCCGAGCGATTGCGTGCTACCCCCATGCGCACGGGCGCGCAGGATTCCCCCGGCAGCCCGGGGCGCGGCGTGGTCTTCCCTCATGCCATCGCCCCCACGGCGAGCACGACCGCCGCGCGCGCGGCACCGAAGACGACGAGCGCGCATACGGACGCGGCGAGCATAAGCCTTGTCGCCCGGGCGATGTCGCCCCACTCGATTTCGCGGGACGCGTCGCCTATCGTCGGTTTCTCAACGAGCTTGCCGAAATACACCGCGGGTCCCGCCAGGCGCAGCCCGAGCGCGCCCGCGCACGCCGACTCGGTCTGCGCCGCGTTCGGGCTCGCATGGCGACGCCTGTCGCGGCGCCAGATGTGCGCCGCCCCGCGCGCGTCGAGCCCGACGATCGGGCATACGGCGATCATAAGCAGGGCCGATAAGCGCGAGGGAATCCAGTTCGCCGCATCGTCGAGGCGCGCCGAGGCGCAGCCGAAGTCGATGTAGCGCTCGTTTTTGTAGCCCACCATGCTGTCGAGCGTATTCACCGCCTTGTACGCCATGCCCAAGGGCGCACCCCCGATCATAAGGTAGAAAAGCGGCGCGATGACGCCGTCGCTCGCGTTCTCCGCCACCGTTTCCACGGCGGCGCGCGCGACGCCCTGCTCGTCGAGAACAGACGTGTCGCGTCCCACGATGAGCCCGACAGCTTCACGCGCCGCGACAAGGCCGCCCCTCGAGAACGCACGGGCCACGGCCAGGCTCTGGCGGCGCAGCTCACATGCCGCGAGAATCTGATAGCTCGCCCATGCCTCGGCCACGAAGCGCAGGCCGGAGTGAACCATGCCGCAAAGATGCAGGATTCCCCAGGTCAAAAGCCCACACGCAAGCGGAAGCGCCACGGCGAGCACAAGTCCTGCGGCGCGCGTGCCCGCGGACGTTTGCGGGAATGCGCGCCGCAGGCGGCCTTCGGCCCACGTGATCGCGCGCCCCATGGCGACGACGGGATGGGGAAGCCAGCGCGGGTCGCCGAAGGCAAGGTCGGTCGCGATCCCGGCGGCGACGGCAAGAATCGTCATCACCGGGCATCGCCCCCCGAAGCGGGGCGAACGTCGCGAAGGCAGCGCCCATCCCAGGTGGCGGCCCATGCGCCGCCCGGCTCGGTATGCACGTCGAAGTATCCCATTTTCGGGACAGCTAGCTCGGAGAGCAGCGCTTTCACGGTACCCGCGTGAACGACGAAGACGGCGCGCCCACTCCCCTGGACGCGCTCCGATTCGCACGCCTCCCGAAACGCCGCGACGACGCGGCGGGTGAAATCGCTCTTGCCCTCGCCATGCGGGCAGCGCGTCTCGCACCAGGAGTCTACCCAAGCGCGGTAGCGCGCATCCTCTTTAAGCTCGGCGGCGCTTCGCCCCTCGAAGTCGCCGAAATCCATCTCGCGCAGACCGGGGCACGCCATAAACTCCGCGTTCGGGAAGAGGATGCGCGCCGTCTGGTCGGTGCGGGCCATGCCGCTCGTGATAACACGGAACACGTCACGATAGCACGCGAGGTCGCGCAAAGCGCGCTCGCCCGCGCTCGACAGGGGCTCGTCGGTGCCCGCCCCGCTGTAGCGATGGTCTTCCGTGCCCGCCGTGGCACCATGGCGCACGAAGACGACTTCCAAAGGCGCGCCCGCACCCTGCGCCCATCGAGGTGCATCGGCAAGGTTTCCTTTGATGACCTGGGGAATCCCGCACGTCATGCGCACGACGACGTCGGCGCGCGCAGCGAGCGCGCATCCCAGGCGCCCCGCGCGCTCGCGCCATTGGGCGTCTTCCGCACTCATGGGGACGACCCCCGAGCCGACCAAGGGCAGAATCACTGCGTCGAAGCCGATCAGCCGCTCGAGCGCCCGGTCAGCGTCGAGCGCGCGTACGAGTTCCTCAGCATGGTATGCGACGCGGCCGGCAAAAGCCGCGGGCACGCCGCCCTCCGCAAGCTGCGCCGCGTCGACGAAATCGTCCGCCGCGAACCCGAGTTTTTCGCGCACGAAGGTCCTCTTCCCCGAATGCGCGCCACCTACCACGAGCATCATAGGAGCATGCCCCCCACCACCAGCATGGCAAGCATCGCGAGCTCGGCCCATTGCAGAAACCATCCGGCCAAATCCCCCGTCACCCCGCCGAAGCGGGACAGGGCAACATGGCGGTACCACGCGAGCACCAAAAGCCCCGCCACCGCCATAAGGGCGCCGACGGCCTGAGCGCACGCGACCATCCCTGCAGCCGAAGCCGCTGCGAAAGCGCAAAGCGGCACGACGATCGCCGCGCGCTTCTTCGCAGGCGAGAGCCCCGCGGCCATGCCGTCCGCCCGCGCGGCAGGCCAGTATTCAACGGCGAGCCCCGAAAGCGAGCGGGAGAACACGAGCGAGCACAGAAGCGCGAGGAACGCCCCCGCCGTAAGCGGCAGCGCGGTGAACAGGGAAAACTGCAGAATAAGGTACACAACAACACCGATGACCCCGAAGGCGCCCGCCCGCGGGTCGTGCATGATCTCGAGCTTTCGCTCGCGCGGGGCCCAACTTGCAAGCGCATCGGAGGTGTCGCAGAGCCCGTCTAGGTGGATGCCTCCCGTCACCGCCACAGGCAGCGCCACGAGCACGGCCGCGACGATGGTCGCGGGCACGCCGAGCAGGTTCGCCACGTACCCCCACGCCGTCATGAGGAAGCCTTCCGCAAGGCCCACCAGGGGAAACACGGCAAGCGCATGGGTTGACCCGAAATCGGTCCAGGCCGATTTCGGGACGGGGATGCGCGAGAACGTTCCGAACGCCGCGCCGATTGCCTCTACTATCTTCACCTTGTAGGTCCTTCGCCTTTCATACACACGGGAATCCCGCATACCACTTCGACTGCGCGATCGGCCAGCGCCGCCACACCCGCGTTCACGCGCGCGAGCGCGCGCCTCCATGCCTCGGTCCCTTCATCGTAGCGCATCCCATCGGCGAACACGTCGACGGTGACCACCACCGTATACGCAGCGGCCTGAGCGAGCCGTTCAATGCCTCCGAGCACCTCGCGCGCCGCAGCGTCGGGGTCACGTGGGGACAAGCCGCCTTCCGCGAAAAGCTCGTTCGCAACCAGGTTGCCCACGTCCTCCAAAAGAAGCGTGCAGCCGCGCGGAAGCCCGGGCACTGCGGCGCCCACGTCACGCGTGCACTCGAGGGTGGAAAACCCCTTGCCCTCGCGCAGCGCCCGATGGCGCGCGATGCGGCGGGCGCCCTCTTCCCCGAAGGGCTCCATCGTTGCCAGGTACACGCGGGGGCCGTCGTGCCCGAGGCAAAGGGACTCGGCGTAGGCGCTCTTGCCGCTCGCGGCGGCGCCGATGACGAGCGTCACCGTCATTTCCCGGCCTCGAAATGCTCGTAAGCAGCCATGCCAGTCGCCGTGAACGTCTTCCCATCCCGGTATACGCGCAGCGCCGAATCCAGAAGGGGCAGATACGCCATGGCGCCCGCGCCCTCGCCCAAGTGCATACCTGCGTCAAGGGGTGCCTTTATGCCGAGCTCGCGAAGGAGCTCCTGGCTTGCGGGTTCACTTGATGCGTGGGTGCCCAGGAGGTAGCCCAAGGCGTTGGGGCACAGGCGCGCCGCGCACAGAGCCGCCGTGCAGGATATGACCCCGTCGAGGAGCGCCGGCGCCTTCGAGGCCGCGGCCCCCAGGTAGAAGCCGCACATCGCCGCGATGTCGAAGCCGCCCACCTTCGAGAGCACGTCGATCGGGTCGGCGGGATCGGGCGAGTTCGCGTCGATAGCGCGCTCGACCACGTCGCGCTTGCGCGCGAGCGAGGCGTCCGAGAGCCCCGCGCCGCGCCCGACGAGGCTCCGCGCGTCCGCCCGGATGAGCACTGCGGCCACCGCCGCCGAGGTGGTCGTGTTGCCGATGCCCATCTCGCCCGCGGCGAGAAGGCGCACGCCGGCGCGGGCAAGCCCGCACGCGACGGCGATTCCGACCTCGATCGCGCGCACGGCCCCATCTCGAGACATAGCGGAGCCGTGCGCGATGTTGCCACTCCCCCGCCGCACGTTCGCGCGCACCATGCGCGCGTCTTCTATGCCCCGGGCCATACCCACGTCGACGGGCACGACCTCGGCACCCGCGAACGCCGCCATGCGGCAGGCGCTCGTGGCCCCCTCGCACATGTTGCGCGCGACGGCTCGCGTCACGTCTTGCCCGCTTTGCGACACGCCTTCGGCAACGACCCCGTTGTCGGAGAAGAATACCGCGAGCGCACGGGGAAACTCGGCCACCTCGGCGCTCCCCTGAGCTGCGGCGATACACGCGACGGCGTCTTCAAAGTCGCCCAATCCCCCCAAGGGATGCGCGATGGAGTCCCACGCGGCGTACGCGGCGGCGCGGGCGCACTCGTCTGCGGGCTCGATCCGAGAGAGCATGGCTTCGAGCACGGCGCCCGGCGCCGACGAGAACGCGCGCTCGACTTCCTCGCGGATGCAGGCAAGCTCGGTTTCGGTTGCTTCAGCCATGCCGTCTCCTCTCTGCAAACGACGCTGCGGCAGACGCGAACGCGCGCGCAACGTCGGGGTTCGCAGGATAATACACATGCGGGAAGCCCGCAACCAGGGACGGGGTGGTCGACATGCACGGCCAGCCCTTGTCGCGCCGGGGCTTCTGCGCCCAGAAGTCGCCGCCCGGGCAGGTGGACTGCCAGTAGTGGAACTCGTGCGCGCGGATGCGTGTGCCGCGCGGCCCGTAGAGCCCGTCGCGTTGGGAAGTAAGCTCCACGTACCCGAAATGGGACAGCCTTCCCCCATTCTCGCTTGCGCCGTCAAGGGCGCCCGCAACAGGCCAGCGCCGCCCCTCACTATCGGCGATTTCGCGCTGCAGGTACAGAAACCCACCGCATTCGGCGACCGTCGGCATGCCGGAATCCACCGCGCGCAACACCGCCTCGCGCATCGGCGCGTTCTCGGAGAGCTGCCGCGCATGGAGCTCCGGGTAGCCGCCCCCCAGATAGAGGGCGCTTTCCCCCCGGGGCAACTCGCTATCACACAGGGGGCTGAAAAAGGCCAGCTCGCAACCCAGGTCCTCGAGCGCGCGCAGGTTCTCCTCGTAGTAGAACGAGAACGCCTCGTCACGCGCGACGGCGACGATGGGCCGCGTTCCCGCGATCGACTCCAACCGGTAAGGTTCCTCGCGGATATCGGGTGCCGTCGCCGCCATTTCGAGCAAGCGGTCGACGTCGACGCTCTTTTCCACCAGCTCGGCCATCTTGTCGAGGCGCGCGGAGAGCTGCTCGACCTCGTCGGCGGTCACAAGCCCCAGATGCCGGCTTTCGAGCGAGAACGCCTCGTCGGCGGGGATATTCCCCAAAACCGCGACGCCCGTGTGCTTCTCGATCGCAGGCGCCGCGTAGGCGCAGGCAGCGGCGCTCGTCTTGTTCAGCACGACGCCGCGCACGTTCGCACAAGGCAGGAACTCGGCGATGCCGCGGATTACGGCGGCGAGCGATAAAGACGCCCCGCGCCCGTTCACCACTAAAACGACCGGCGTTTCCGTGTCGCGCGCAACCTGGTAGCTGCTCGCTTCGGCCACGCCGGGCGCCATGCCGTCGTAGAAGCCCATGGCCCCCTCGAGCACCGCGACATCCGCGCCCGCGGCGCCGCGTGCGAGCAGGGCGCGCAGCGTCGGGGCGTCAGCGAAGAAGCCGTCTAAGTTGCCCGAGCGCGCACCCACGACGCGGCGGTGAAAGAGCGGGTCAATGTAGTCGGGACCGCATTTAAAGGCCGCGCATGCAAGGCCGCGACGCGCGAGCGCGCGCAGGAGCGCGCACGTGACAACCGTCTTGCCGCTCCCGCTCGAAGGCGCAGCGACCATGAAGCGCGGGATGGACGTGCTCACCGGGCACCGCCTTCCCCACCTGCGGCGTTGCAGTTAGCAAGCGAGACCACCTCAACGGATGGTTTCCCCTCGGCAGAGGGGTCCTCCCCGACAGGCGACTCAACAAGCGCCCCGACATCGGCAAGCTCCTCGGCATCCGCGCCCGCACCACGCGCGCTGACGAGGAACACGGGGTTTTGCGCCTTCATAAGATGGTGCGAGCCTACAGCCTCGGCGCGGGCGGCCGACACCTGGCACGCCTCGAACCCCTTAAAGCGCGAACCCGAGAGGAGCGCGCACGCCTCGGTGAGCGTCTCAACGGTGACGCATGGCACGCACAGGCGAACCTGCGAGTTCTTCTCGAGCGCCGTCTCCACGATGGAGGGAAGCTCACCCGCGCTCCCGCCGACGAACACGGCGTCGGGGACGGGCAGTTTCGCGAGCGCTTCGGGGGCGACACCGGGGACCGCATGCACGTTGCCGCACCCGAATGCATCCGCGTTCTCTCGGATGAGCCGCACGCCGGCCGCGTTGCGCTCGACCGCCCATACCGACCCCGCTCGCGCGACGAGCGCCGCCTCGATCGACACGCTCCCCGTGCCGGCGCCGACATCCCACACGGTGTCGGTCGCGGTAAGGCGCAGCTTCGCGAGCGCGACGGCGCGCACCTCCTGCTTGGTCATGGGAACGTCGCCGCGGATGAAGAGCTCGTCGGGAATGCCCGAGGAAGCGTACGGCCAGCGGGGGCTCGCGGCGCGGGATGCGCCCGCAGAGTCCGCCGCGGAAGAAGCCGCCGCGGGCGCAGACGCGCCGGCCGACGCCTCGGAGGCTGCGCTAGAGCCCGCAGGCGACCCGGCGCCGCCTGCGAACTCGATAAGCATAACGTTCAAGTCGTCGAACTTCTGACCTGCGATTTCACTTGCGGTCGCGCAGGTGATGCGCTCGTCGGGGTACGACAGGCGCTCGGCCACCGTCACGCGCGCGTCCCCGAAGCCCGCCTTCACAAGCTCGCCCGAAAGCCGCGAGGGGTCTTCCCCGCCCGACGTGGCGAGGAAGAGCTCACCTGCGCGCTCGGCCTCGGCCACGATGTCGCACGCCACGCCGTGAGCGCTCGCGAAGCGCCAATCCTGCCATGGACGCGCGAGGCGCGCGGCGAGATACGACGCTGAGCTTATGCCGGGAATGACGCGCACGTCCACCTGCGCGTCGCCGGAGAGCGCCTCCACCAGGCGGCGCGCGCCGCTGAACAGCCCCACATCGCCCGTCATCACGACCACGGCGCGCTGCCACGACGCCGCATCGGTGAGCGCGGCGACGATGTCCGCCGTCTTCACGAGCTCGCATCTCACCACGTCGGGCGGCACGTCGATGCCGACAAGCGCGCGATGAGCGCCGATGACCACGTCGGCGATGTCGATCGCGTCGAGCGCCGCGCGCGAGAGCAAGTCGGGGTTTCCGGGCCCCGCCCCGATGATCGCTACCTTTCGCATGGAATCTCCCGATACCCGCGCGGCGTGACCATACGGCCGCCTACGCGCTTCGTGCCCGCGTTGCCGACGAACACGGTGGTGAACATGTCGGCGTCGAACTCCCCCAGCTCGGAGAGCCTGCACATGCCCGACTGCTGCCCCTCGCGCCCGATGTTGCGCACCCAACCGCAGAGCGTGTCGGGGGCCTTCCATTCGAGCATAATCTTCGCCGCGCGCGAGAGCCTGTCGGCGCGCTTTCTGCTGCGCGGGTTGTACAAGCAGATGCAGAAGTCGGCGCTCGCCACGGCGGCGAGTCTGCGCTCGATGACCTCCCACGGCGTGAGCAGGTCGGAGAGCGACACGACCGCGAAGTCGTGGGCAAGCGGGGCGCCGAGCACCGCCGACCCGCTCTGAGCCGCGGTGGCCCCGGCGATAACTTCCACGTCTACATCGGGGTAGTCCTCAGCAAGCTCCAGCACGGGGCTCGCCATGCCGTACACACCCGCGTCACCGCTGCACACGAGCGCCACGGCTTCTCCGCTCTGCGCGCGCGAAAGCGCCAGGCGGCACCGTTCGACCTCGTGCATCATCGGCGTCGCGAGATGCGCCACGTCGGGCACGGCGGCGAGCGCGAGCTCCACGTATTTCGTGTACCCCACAACGATGTCGGCCGCCTCGAGCGCGCGCCGAGCCGCAATCGTCATGCCGTCGGGGCCGCCCGGGCCGATCCCCACCACGAAGAGCTTTCCCATCACCGCTCCTTAAACGAAAGTTCGATAGTTACCTTGGATAACGCGACGGTCACGCCGCCGTGAGCGAGCTTCGGGAAGATAAGTTTGCCCCCGCCCGCGAGCGCCGCGCGCTCGCACACGTTGTCGACCCCCACCGTCGCGCGCACGAAATCAGATGACGAAACGCTGCCTTCGACCTGCGACAACTCCTCTGCGGAATACGTCGCAAGCGGTATATTGCGCGCGCGGCAGAAGGCGAGCAGACCCTCCTCGTGCGCCTTCACGTCGATCGTCGCCGCCTCGCGCACGGCCGAAGGCAAGATGCCCGCCTGCCCGCACGCGAGAAGAAACGCCTCCCCGATCGCTTCGGCGCACGCACCGCGACGGCACCCTATGCCCGCAACGATGCAGGGCACGACAAGGCGAAGCGGCTCGGGCACAGGCGCCTGCGCCCGCACGCCCGCCGGCTTCCCCGTCTCACCGGCGGGCACGACCTCGCCCGTTGTCTCCGCCGCGCGAACGGACGCACCCGCATTCGCGCCAGCGAACGGCGACACGACGATATCGGCCCGAGCGCGGTCGGACGCAATGTCAACCCCCTCAGGCGGCTGTCCCGAAATCGGCATGTCGGAATAGAGCGCCACGCGCCCGCCCGAAAGCAGCCGCGCCGACACTCGCTTGATAGCCTCGGGATTCGAAACGGCGAGCCCCGCACAGCGAGCCCACGTATCCACCGCCCACACGCCGCGGACGTCGGTCGCCGTGGTGATGACGGGGGTGGCCCCTGCCGCGCGTGCCACAATTTGCGCAAACTCGTTCGCACCGCCCAAATGCCCCGACAAAAGCGAGACGGCAAAGCGCCCCGCCTCGTCGATCGCCACAACCGCGGAATCGCTTGCCTTCGAGGCGACATGCGGCGCGATCGCCCGCACGGCGATGCCCGCCGCGCCCACGAACAGGAGCGCGTCCGACGCTTCCCACGCGAGCGCCGTCCATGCGCGCAGGTCGGCCTTCCCCTCGCCGAACCCGCGCGAAACGGAAACGTCCCAGCCAGGGTCATCTTCACCTGTCTGCGCGCAATCGGAAAGCGCGCGTGCGGTGCGCTCCGCCAACGCATATCCCCTCTCAGTGAACGCTATGCAGGAAACCCTCATCTAGCGCACCACCATCGTCGAGAAGTAGCTGCCCCGATCGGGCACATCGTCGACCGAGCGGTACACGCGCTCGCCCGGAAGCCCACAGTCCTCTACGAGCTCGGCACCGTCGAAGGCGCCCTCCTCGCGAAGGATGCACTTCGTGTCCGCAAGCGAGCGGCGCGCCTTCATGACCACCTTCGCCCCCGGCCAGCCGATTGCGCGGCGCACGTCGTCGTAGCCGCCGGGCACGATGTGCAGAGGCGACGACATCTCGGGCGTGAGGTCGCGCTCGAGCGCCGCGGCGACCGCGCAGAAGCTCGGCACGCCGGGAATGGCGCGCGCCTCGAACCCGCGGGCGCGCACGTCGGGCGCTATGCGCTGGAAGGTGGCGTAGATGCTCGGGTCCCCCAGGTTCAGCAGCGCGACGTCGCGGACCGCATCCAGGTGCGCGACAAGCTCGCGAACAAGCGAGGCATGCTCGGCCGCGCGGCGCTCGACGTCGCGCGTCATCAAGAATCGCACGGGGATCACCGTCTTGCCTGTAAGGTCGACGGCGCCGCGCACGATGTCGAGCGCGACCATGACCCCGTCCGCCGTCTGCGGTGCGGCGATGACCGGACACGATTCGATTGTGCGGACGGCCTTGATCGTGAGCAGCTCGGGGTCGCCAGGCCCCGTGCCCACCCCGTACAGCACGCCTTTACTCATACGTAGCCCCCAATTCCCCGATAACTGCATCGGCGCCCGACGTGCGGAAAAGCTCTTGGCGCTCGGCGTCGAACACGACCGCGGCGATGTCGCATGCGCCCGCCGCGCGGCGGCGCAACCTGTCATCGATTGCCGCAGCGAGCGAGGCGCGCGCAGCGTCCCCCACGCCGGCGGCCTCGATTACCTCGAGCGCCGCCGTGGTCGTGACCGACGACATGATCTCGCGCACGGTCTTCGCGCCAGCGCCGGCCAAGGCCGCGTGGGCGGCCAGAATCTCCGCGCGGCAGTCGGCGGTACGCGAATGGGTGTCCATGATGCCGCCCGCAACCTTCACCAGCTTGCCGATGTGCCCCACAAGAAGGACATTGGTAAATCCCTCGCGAACGCAGCAATCAATCGCATCGCCCACGAAGTTGGAGATGAAGACCACCGGCGCACCGTTTAGGTGGAAATGCCCCGAGATGAACTGCCCGCCGTAGTTGCCGGGCGTGAGCACGACTCCGCGCCGCCCCATAGCCGCATGCTGCCGGATCTCGAGCTCGATGCTGTCGCGCAAGGCAGCAAGGCTGCGCGGCTCGACGATGCCCGTCGTGCCCAGGATGGAAATGCCGTCCTCTATCCCCAGGTGCGGGTTGAAGGTCTTTTCGGCAAGGGCAACACCCTCGGGTACCGAAATCGTCACAGCAATATTTCCAGAAAAGCCGTGCGCGGCACACACCTCGCGCACCGCCGAAGTGATCATCGCGCGCGGCGTCGCGTTGATGGCGGCCGCCCCCACCGGCTGCTCGAGCCCGGGCAACGTCACGCGCCCCACGCCCACGCCGCCATCGACGGAAACTTCCGATTCGCGCGCGGGCACGCCCTTGCTGCCCGCAGTGCCCGTGCCCGACCCCGCATGTTCCACGCGCGCGTACACGAGCACGCCGTCGGTCACATCGGCATCGTCGCCTGCGTCCTTTCGCACGGCGCACTGGGCGCACCCCTCGCCGATGCATGCGTCGACCACGTTCGCCTCGACGGGCAGCCCGCCGGGGGTGACGATCGACACGCGGCCGACGGGCTTTCGTGACAAGAGCATCTCGCAGGCCGCCTTCGCCGCGAGCGCGGCGCAGCTCCCCGTGGTGTAGCCGCAGCGCAGGCGGGTCGTCCCGGTATATATGTAGTGCTCGAAGGCCATGCTAGCTGCTCGCCTTCCGATACCCTGTGGCAAACGAAGGGTCGTAAAGCTTGCTGCGCTCGTACGACTCCGCTTGCGCGCCGTCGTGCGCAAGCCCGCCGCGAGCTCCGAGCACGCGGCCCACCACCACGAGCGCCGTGCGGTCGATGCCCTCTCGCGCGCCCGCATCGGCGAGCGTGCCCACTGTGCAGCGCACCACGCGCTCCTCAGGCCAGGTCGCCTTGTACACGAGCGCCGCCGGCTCGTCGGAGCTGCGGCCCGCGCCCAAAAGCTCGGCGGAAAGCTCGGCGAGCATACCCGAGCTCAGGAAGATGACCATAGTCGAGCCGCTTTCCGCCATGGTGCGCATGCCCTCGCCCGCGGGCATGGGGGTACGTCCGGAAAGCCGCGTGATCACGACCGACTGGCTGATTCCCGGCAGCGTGTATTCCTGGCGAAGCGCCGCCGCGGCACCGCAAAAGCTCGAGACGCCGGGCACCACCTCGTAGTCCACGCCGCGCGCGTCGAGCGCGTCCATCTGCTCCTGGATGGCGCCGTACAGGCACGGGTCGCCCGTGTGCAGGCGCACCACTTCCTCGCCCCGCGCATCTGCCGCGCACATCACGCCGAGCACTTCCTCCAAGGTCATGTGCGCGCTGTCGTAGACGACGCAGGATTCCTTGCACTCGGCGAGCAGCTCGGGATTCACAAGGCTTCCCGCCCAAACGACCACGTCGGCCGCGCGCAGAAGGCGCGCCCCGCGCAGCGTGATAAGGTCGGCGGCGCCCGAGCCTGCGCCAACGATATGAATCATCCGAGCCTTCCCTTCCCGTTTCTCATCGCAACCGTTTACGCCGCCATTCGCGCAGCGGGCAAAACACGGCGCCTGCGGCAGCAATCGGCGCAAATACGCAGGCAGGAGGCGCAATGCCGCCCGCGCTGGCTTTGACACGTTCACAAGTGCCCACTATCATAGTAAAAGTTTCGGCAACGAGCATATGACAATCGGATAAAAGGAAATGACCGGCGCGGCGCCTGCACAGCCCGCGCTGGCTTGCGGAGGGAACCAGGTGGGAATCCTGGGCAAGGGACATTACTGTATAGGACGCGCGGGCGAACCGCCTCGCGCCCCAAGCCAGACTGCTTCGCCTTTTCCTCACGGCATCGCCGTGGCGTTAGCTCCTTGTGAACCCCGAGGGGTGCGCTTTTCTTTCGCTTGTGCCGACAAGCAACTGTCGCCGGGGGACCGGCAAACCGAGGAAAGGAAAAACCATGTCCGACCAGATGTCACGCCGCGGCTTCATGGGCGCCGCAGCAACCGGAGCCGTCGCGCTCGCCGGAGTCGCGCTCGCGGGCTGCTCCAACACCTCCGCGAGTTCCGAGAAATCTAGTGAAAAGGAGAAGGCCGCGAAGCCGGTCATCCTCGTCACGAGCTTCGGCACGAGCTACAACGACTCGCGCCACATCACCATCGGCGCCATCGAAGACGCTATCCGCGAGAAGTACTGGCAGGACTACGACATCCGCCGCGCCTTCACCGCGCAGATCATCATCGACAAACTGAAGAAGCGCGACGGCATCACGATCGACAACATGACCGAGGCGCTCGACCGCTGCGTGGAAGACGGCGTGAAGGAAATCGTCGTGCAGCCGACGCATCTCATGGCTGGCCTGGAATACGCCGACGTGAAAGACGAGCTCGACAAGTACGCCGACAAGTTCGACAAGATCTCGCTCGGCGACCCGCTGCTCACCTCCGACGACGACTACAAAAAGGTGGCCGCAGCCATTAAGGAGAACATGGCGTCCTTCGACGACGGCGAGACGGCGCTGTGCCTCATGGGCCACGGCACCGAAGCCGATTCCAACGCCGACTATGCCAAGATGCAGGAAGTGTTCAAGAACGAGGGTTTGACGCAGTTCTTCGTCGGCACCGTCGAGGCTGAACCGACCTGCGAGGATGTTATCGCCGCCGCGAGCGCCGCAGGCTACAAGAAGGCCGTGCTCGCGCCGTTCATGGTGGTCGCGGGCGACCACGCGAACAACGACATGGCAGACGAGACCGACCCCGACAGCTGGGCTGCGAAGTTCGTGGCCGCCGGCTTCGAAGTGACGTGCCTGCTCCAGGGTCTGGGACAGAACGTCGCGGTCGACGACATCTACGTCTCGCACGTGGACGACGCCATCGCCAAGCTGTAAACTCGCCGCGCACGGGGGCGCCGGTCGCGTCCCCGTGCAACGGGCATGCGCCTTTCCCCGACTGACGACGCATGCCCGTTGCATTCGCATCCCGACCGCCCACCGCACGGCACGGGCGGTCGAAGCGATTGAAAGGAACCCCCTCCATGTTGAAGAAAACCCTCGTCTTCGCCCTGTCGGCGGCGCTTTGCGCGTTCTCGCTCGCCGGCTGCGCCGGAAATTCAATCGACAGCGCAAAGGCAAGCGATGCCGATTCCCAGGAAAAGACCGAACAGGCGGCCGATGCGCCCGCGGGCGCAAGCGCTGCCCCCATCACCGCCGACAAGGTGGCCGACGGCACCTATCCAATCACCGTAGATTCCAGCTCGAACATGTTCAGGATCGTGGACGCCCAGCTCATCGTGGAAAACGGCTCCATGCACTGCGTGATGACGCTTTCCGGCACGGGCTACGGCAAGCTCTTCATGGGCACGGGCGACGAGGCTGCCGCCGCAAGCGAGGCCGACTTCATCCCCTATGTGGAAAACGCGGAAGGCAAGTACACCTACGACGTGCCCGTTGATGCGCTCGACGAGGACACCGCCTGTGCCGCGTGGAGTATTAGAAAAGAGCAGTGGTACGACCGCACACTTGTGTTCGAATCCGCCGGCGTCGATCTGCGCGCCGACGCACTGAAGTAACGCCATGCGGTCGATTCTTCCCAAGGGGGAAAACAGGAAGCTCCACAGCATCGCGGCGCGCGCGATCGCCTGCGTTCTCGTCGCCCTGCTCACGCTTCCCTTCGCGGGGTGCAGTGCGAGCCCGAACGCGACCGGTGGCACGGCGGGCTCTCAGGAATACACGGTGAGCGTCTCGCTTTCCGGCGGGTCAGGGCGCGCAAGCATCGCCTCACCCACCACAATTGTGAAGGATGGCGACACCTACACCGCGACCATCACCTGGTCGAGTTCGAACTACGACAAGATGACCGTCGACGGCGTGGACTACGCGCCCGTAAACGACGGCGGCAACTCCACGTTCGAGATACCCGTCACGCTCGACGAGGACATCGCCGTGTCGGCCGAGACCGTCGCCATGTCGACGCCGCACACCATCGACTACACGCTCCACTTCGACTCATCCACCATGAAGGAGAAATCGGGCGACGATGCAAGCGGCGGCTCCCCTGCGGGAACGGCTTCAAGCGCCGCGGCCGACTTCCACAACGCCGATTTGGGCTGCGGCTGGGAGCCGACGGGAGCGCTTCAGCTTGAATACGCCGAGCACTTCACTGTCGACGAGTTCGAAGGCGGCCTGCGGCTTATCTGCATTTCGAACGGGGAGCGCTTCCTTGTGGTGCCGCAAGATGCGAAGGTACCTGATGGGTTAAGCTCCGACATCGCGGTCATAAGGCGCCCCGCCAACAAGGTGTACCTCGTGTCGTCGGCGACGATGTGCCTAGTCGACGCGCTCGATGCGAACGACAATATCATCATGTCGGGCACGAAGGCCGACGACTGCTCGGTCGTGGGCTTCAAAAGCGCACTCGAAAGTGGGGCGATCGCCTACGGCGGCAAGTACAGCGCGCCCGACTACGAGCGAATATCGGCCTCGGGCTGTACGCTCGCCATCGAGAACACCATGATCAACCACACGCCCGATGTGAAGGAAAAGCTGCAGAAGCTCGGGCTCGTCGTGCTCACCGAACAGTCGTCGAGCGAGCCCGAAGCACTCGGGCGCGTCGAGTGGATTAAGCTTTTCGGCGTCCTGTTCGACAAGGAAGACGAGGCCGCGCACCTGTTCAACGAGCAGAAGGCCCGCGTCGAGCAAACGTCGGGGCTCGCGTCGTCAGGTAAAACCGTGGCGTATTTCTACATTAACTCGAACGGGGCCGCCGTCACGCGGCGGGCGGGCGACTACGTGGCGCAGATGATCGAGCTTGCAGGCGGCAGCTATGCGCTCGATGACGCGCAGACGGCGTCGACGTCAGGTTCGTCAGTAACGCTCGAAATGGAGCGCTTCTACGCGACGGCGAAGGATGCCGACATCATCGTCTACAACGGCACCATCGACGAATCGGTTGCCACCTTGAACGACTTCGTAGGCAAAAACGCGCTATTGTCGCAGTTCAAAGCCGTGAAGAACGGCAACGTCTGGGTCACAAGCGCCGACATGTACCAGCAGATGACTTCTACCGCCGACATTATCGACGAGCTGCACGGGGCGTTCACCGGCGATGACGCGAGCGACTTCCATTATCTGAGGAAGCTCGGTTAGCGCCATGAGAAGCCGGCTTTCCATGGCATACGACGAATCGGGGCGCGCCGCGCGGTGTCGCGTCGTGACGGCGCTGCTCGCTGTTGCCCTCATCGTGCTCGTCGGGGCCAACCTGTGCATCGGGAGCGTGCTCGTGCCCGCAGACCACATCCCCGGCATCCTTTCGGGCGGCGCGGCCAATTCCATGGAAAGCCAGGTCATCTGGGAGATTCGCCTGCCGCGCGTGCTTTCAGCCGTGCTTCTCGGCGGGGCACTTTCGCTTTCCGGGTTCCTGCTGCAGACGTTTTTCAACAACCCCATCGCCGACCCGTTCATCTTGGGCGTCTCCTCGGGCGCAAAGTTCGTCGTCGCGCTTACGATGATCGTACTTCTGGGCGCAAACCAGGCCATGTCCTCGCCGGCCATGGTGGCCGCAGCGTTTCTGGGCTCGCTTATCACCATCGGTTTCGTGCTCCTCATTGCACGGCGCATAAGTTCCATGGCCATGCTCATCGTGGCGGGCGTCATGGTGGGATACATCTGCTCGGCGGCGACGAACTTCCTCATCGCCTTCGCCGACGACCAGTCCATCGTGAACCTGCACAACTGGTCTTTGGGTAGCTTCTCGGGTTCGAGCTGGGACGACGTCGCGGTCATCACGGTCGTGGTGATCACCGTGAGCGCATGCGTATTCGCGATATCGAAGCCCCTTTCCGCCTTCCAGCTGGGAGAAGCCTACGCGAAAAGCGTCGGCGTGAACGTCGCACGCTTCCGCGTGGCGCTCGTCCTTCTAGCGAGCATGCTCTCCGCCTGCGTGACCGCGTTCGCTGGTCCGGTGTCGTTCGTAGGCATCGCGGTTCCGCATCTCGTGAAGTCGGCGCTAAAGTCGTCGAAGCCCATCCGCGTGATTCCTGCGTGCTTCTTGGGAGGCGCCATCTTCTGCGCGGGCTGCGATTTGATCGCGCGCACGCTGTTCTCTCCCGTCGAGCTTTCCATCAGCGCCGTCACCGCCATCTTCGGCGCTCCGGTGGTTATCGCGCTCATGTTGAAGAAGCGGGTGAGGTAGATGGGGGAATTCGTGCCGCGGCCCAAAACGCTCGGAGGGGACATTCCATGCTTAGACAGTCCTGAGCTCGCACGAAAGCGCCAGAAGGCACTTTCGGCTCGTGCGGAACTGCGCGCGGAACGCCTCCTCCGAGCGGAGCCGAACCTCGAAACTACGGTCGAAACGCAGGCTGACGGAGCGCCGCTTTTCCACATAAGCGACCTGTCGGCGGGCTACGACAAGAAGGTCGTAGTCGAAGGCGTCGATCTGGAGGTTCGCGCGGGCGACGTCGTGGCGCTCATCGGGCCGAACGGCTCGGGCAAGTCGACCATCTTGAAAACCATCACACGCCATCTGGCACCGCTTGCCGGCGCGGTCGAGCTCGACGGGCGGGAGATTTCCCGATGGAAGACGGCGGAGTTTGCAAGGAACCTTGCCGTTATGCTGACAGATCGCCCCCGGACCGAGCTCCTCACCTGCCGCGATGTCGTAGAGGCGGGAAGGCACCCCTACACCGGGCGAATGGGCACACTCTCGCCCGACGACCATAGTCGGGTCGACGAGGCCATGAAAACCGCACATGTGGAAGAGCTCGCCGAGCGCGACTTCATGCAGATAAGCGACGGGCAACGCCAGCGCGTCATGCTCGCACGCGCCATCGCGCAGGATCCGCGTGTGCTCGTGCTCGACGAGCCCACGTCGTATCTCGATATCCGCTACCAGATCGACCTGCTGCGAATACTTCGCCACCTTGCGAAATCGCGGAATGTGGCTGTCATCATGTCCATCCACGAACTCGAGCTCGCGCAGAAAAGCGCCGACAAGGTGATTTGCGTGAAGGACGGCCGGGTCTTCCGCGCCGGCGCACCCGAGGACATATTCACGCGCGAGACAATTGGCGAGCTCTACGGCCTTCAACATGGCACCTTCAACGAGCGCTTCGGCAGCATGGAAATTGGGCGCCCACACGGCGATGCGCACACGTTCGTCATCGCCGGCGCAGGTACGGGGTCGGCTGTGTTTCGCCAGCTCATTCGGCAGGGCAAGGCGTTCTACGCGGGCGTTCTGCACGAAGGGGACATCGACTGCGAGCTCGCGCGCGACCTGGCGACGGAATGCGTGGCCGAGCGCGCCTTCGAGCCGATCGGGGATAAAACCATAGCCCGCGCCAAAGAGCTCATCGTCCACTGCGCGCGCCTTATTGTGTGCCCCGCCGCCTTCGGCACCATAAACGCCCGCAACGCAGAGCTCGTCGAGTTCGCACGCTCGCATGGTATCGAGGTCATGCGAGCGTGCGAAGGCGCATCGGAGGATTCCCAATTGGAGTGGGAAGGATAAACTGGACTTTCATTTAAGGATCCTCAGGCAACAGCTCCTACGCCGGCGAGGTCTCCAAGGCGCCGGAGAACCTCGTGAACAGGAATTTCCACGCCGACGAGCCCAACTAGACCTAATCCAAGCGAGATTCCAAACTCGAAAGACCGCTCAACGTCAGATTATTAGCAACCTCCGAGACACGCTCGATAGGAACCGAACCGTCAGACAGCGCCCACGTGCGATAGATACCGATAATACCGGACAGCAAAAACGCCAGATAGTAATCGAACATCTCGTCCTTGAGACCTTGGGGCAGCAGATCGCGCTCGGCAATCTCGTGTTCGAGCGGCGCACGAAGACGAGCCATAAAATCATCGAGCGGAATGTTCTCGATCAGCTGACGATTGAGCACCAGGTTGTTGCACAGCGCCTCGTTAACGGTTTTAAAGAAGGTCGCCGCCGCGCCCAGGGCGCGCTCGTTGGTGTCGCCGTCAATGGAGGCAAGCGTTTTCTCGACCGAGTCGACAATCATCTCCACCACATCGACGGCAATGGCATCGAGCAAGCCATCAACCGTACCAAAGTGCACGTAGAAGGTTTTACGGTCGACATTGGCCTCGCGCGCGATGGCACTCACCGTAATGTCTGCCAGCGGCTTTTCCATGAGCAAGCGCTCAAAAGCGGAAAGGATGGCATTGCGGCTGCGAACGATACGGCGATCAATACGCGGTTTACTGGTGGCCATGGGTGTGTCCCTTCGATATGCGAGCATTCATCAACAGATGAGAGATAATCTACGTAAGAGGATTATCCCCCATACAGCTCAAATATGCCCCGCATCATGAAGAACGCACGACTGCCCTACCGCGACTTAGGGTGCTTCTTCTTATTGAGCGCCGACGGAGATACGCGGATACCGTCGCCCGTCTGGCGCACATAGGCTTTATGAGCCGGCTTAGCGGTCCCAGAAGCCTTCTGAGCGTGCTTCCTGGGATCAACGGTAACAGCATTCGTGGGGTGCGGCTTAGTGGGCGCAGAGGGCGTCTGAGGCTCGCGGCCGAGCTTGCGCATCACGCGATCCCAGCGCGCATGGATGCTCTCGTTGTGGGCGCTCTTAAGGCCCAGCAGGGGCGCAGCCAAAATGGTCGGCGCGATAAACGTAATGAGACGCCACAGCAGATAGCCGGCGGTCGAAGCCGACCCAAAGAAATGACCCAAGAACAAAGCAAAGCCGCCCTCAGCGCCACCAGTTCCACCGGGCAAGGGAACCGCAGAGCTCAGCAGCTGGACAAAGGCGCTCGCGGCCATGACCGAGAAAAAGTCGACCTCGTGGTGGCCAAAGGCGAGCATCAGAAAATACGGCACCAGATAGAAAAACGCGAGCTGCAGCATGGTGATAAACACGGTGAGCAGCATGGAAGAAAAATGTCCGGCCGAAAGCTTGAACTTCTCGGAGAAGGAGTAGATCTCGCCATCGACAAACGAGCGCCATCCATCGATCTTAGTGGCCGAGACACCTATGCGCTCGAGCCAATTGATGATGCAGTGCGCGACGCGCGTGACGGTCTTAGGCATGAGCGCGACGGCGAAGATGCCGAGCAGGATGCAGCAGTGACCGCCAAAACTAAAGACGCACAGCAGCGTCATGTCGCCATAGCGCTCGGCAAAAAACGGCATGCGAGCAAGCAATAGGATAGCGCCCCAGGCAACGAGGCCAAACTGATACACAATAAATCGGGTGAACTGCGTGGCACCCGCTTCGCCCACGTTTTGGCCCGCTTTGGTCAGGCGGTAGATCTGGGCAGGCGTAGAGCCCATCATCATGGGCGTCAGGTTGCCAAAGAAGATGCCACTCGCCTCGACCGAGATCAGGTCGCGAATGCCGACGGGTGAATTGGGGTCGAGCCAGACGGCGATCGCATAGGCCACAATGCCAAAGAACAGATACATAAACATGCAAAGACACGCGACAACGAGCCAGGGCGCCTGGACGCTCGACATAGCAGCCCAGAACTGCCCCATCTGCCCGGTTACCACCAGATAGACGATATAACCCACCAGCACAACGCCGATAAAGATTGCGCCGCGGCGTGCGCTCTTATTGTCATCGCCGCCCGAGGCCTCAACCTCGACCTGGGGCTTGGACGTATGCTGAGAGGACTCCGTCATGAGACTCCTTCTAACAGTCAAAATATCTTGGTTATTGTACCCGTAAGGGCCATAAGCAGAACGCAAAGCTCTTGTTCAAACGGGAATGACAGACAGTTGTTTGATAATAAAAAACCCGGCCTTCCGTGGAAAGACCGGGTATCAGATGCGTGGTAGCCCGTACCAGATTCGAACTGGTGATCTCCGCCTTGAGAGGGCGGCGTCCTAAACCGCTAGACGAACGGGCCATAGGCCTCGGCAGAAAAGAAGTGGTAGCCCGTACCAGATTCGAACTGGTGATCTCCGCCTTGAGAGGGCGGCGTCCTAAACCGCTAGACGAACGGGCCACATGACATCTGCACTGCCGTGCTGCGAGGAAATATATTACGGGACAAAAAACGCAAGCGCAAGAAGAAATTCCAAATTGCCGAAATTTTGTCGCGAGGTTATGGAACGCGCAGGTCAACAAGGTAGCTAATTTGGGACGGGGCTATTTTAGCTACCCTAGGTGGAGATGAGTCAGGAGGGCTGCGCGGTTGTTGGGGATGTTGTCCTCAATCACGGCGCCGAGGGCGGCGTTGAGAAGCTGTCCCAGCTCCGGCCCCGGCTTGACGCCGGCGCGGATCAGGTCGCCGCCGTTGATGGCGAGCATCTTGAGCGTATAGGGCTCCCCTGCCTTCAGCAGCTCGTGCGCCATCGCGCGCATCTCCTCAATCGTCTCAACGTAATAGAAGCACGACGGGGCCTTGCCAAGTGTGTCGGCACGTTTGAGGTCCATGAGCTCGTCAATCAGGCGGGCCGTGTCGACACCCTCGCCCGAAAGCGCGCGCATCATATTGAGCAGGCGGGAGCGCTCGGGGCGCAGCGGCTTGTCATGGTATTTGATGAGCAGGCACACATCGCGCACCAAATCGTGCGAGAGCGCCAGGCGATCCATGATGACACGCGCCTTCTTGGCGCCGAGCTCGGGATGACCGTAGAAGTGGCCGCTGCCGTCGTGATCGACCGTAAAGCACTCGGGTTTGGAAACGTCGTGCAAAAACGCCGCCCACATAAGGCTCGACGAGGGCGCGACGCCGTCGCACAGCGCCAGCTCCCCTGCCACCGTCAGCACGCGAGCGATATGCTCGTAGACGTTAAACGCATGATAGACGCTGCGTTGATCAAACCCGCGAGCGGACGCGAGCTCGGGCACGGCGGCGCAAACAAGCTCGGGGTAGCGCAGCATCGCGTCTCCCCCATGACCGGTCGAAAGGATACCCTCGAGCTCAATGCCCACGCGCTCGCGCGCCACAGCATCGAGCAGCGGCGCGCACTCGGCAAGCGCCTGTTTAGTCTTAGGCTCGATCATAAAATCCAGACGGCAGGCAAAACGCACCGCGCGCAGCATGCGAAGCGCGTCCTCGTTAAAACGACGCTTGGGATCTCCAACGGCGCGGATGAGCTTGCGCTTCAGGTCGCCCTGACCATCGTAGCGGTCGACAAGACCACGCTCGGGATGCCAGGCCATAGCGTTAACGGTAAAGTCACGACGCGCCAGATCGTCCTCAAGCGACGCCGCACGCTCCACACTCTGGGGATGGCGGCCGTCGGTGTAAAAGCCGTCCAGGCGATACGTCGTGACTTCGATGCGCTCATCATCGCAAATGGCGGTAATGCCGCCAAATTTAATGCCCGACTCAACCACTGCAATGCCGGCGGCCTCGAGCGCCGCCTTGGACTCCAGCCACAGGCCGCTGCAGCACATGTCAACATCGTGGCTGGGGCGCCCCATCAGGGCGTCGCGCACCCAACCGCCCACGTACCAGGCCTCAAGACCGGCTGCCTCAAGCGCATGTAGCACACGCAGGGAGGCATCTGAGGGCTGCGTAGCGTTAAGCGAAACATTGCACATTCCTGTGGCCTCCTGCAATTGCGGGCATATCGATTGATGGTTTCCAAGAAGTCTAGCAAGAAACGAGAGCGAGCGCACACGCGAACGCGCTTCAAGCAAGATTGAATCCCAAGACCTCTGCCACCAAAATGAAAAAGCACCCGCCTCGATAATCCGAGACGGGTGCTCAACAAAGCACGAAACCAAGGCCCGTACGCCACGCTAGCAGACCTGACGAATGGCTATACCCTTCTGATACTCATCGACCTTGGCAAAGTCGCCCAGACCGGGGCACTCGACCACGTTGGCGCCGGTGGCCATCGAGAGACGCAGGGCGTCCTCGACGCGCTCCGGGGCGTCGTGCCACACGGACAGGAAGGCGGCCAGCGAAGAGTCACCGGCGCAAACGGTCGACAGCAGCTTGACCTCAAAGGTACGGTTGGCAAACCAGATGTGCTCGCCGTTGGAGAAGTACGCGCCGGCGCCACCCAGGGTCAACAGCACGTTCTTGGCACCCTTGGCATGCAGTTCGGCCATCGCTCCCTTGACAGACTCGTCGTCGCCACCGCTCACCTTAATGCCAAAGATGTCGAGCAGCTCGTCGTCGTTAGGCTTAATGAGGAACGGCTCCATGGCAATGAGGTCGACCAACTGATGGCTCGAGATATCGAGCACGAACTCGGCGCCCTTCGCCTTCACGCGACGCAGGACCTCTGCCAGGAAGCCCTCGGAGGTGTTGGGGGGCAGCGAGCCGCTAATGACAAGGCAGGTCATGTCGTCGAGTGAATCGATGAGCTCAAACATCTCCTGCTCGTTGGCAGCGTTGATGGCGGCACCAGCATTGACCATGTTGTACTCGGTGTCGGGACCGGCGTTGAGGAACACGTTGACACGCGTGATGCCGTCAGTCCACACGGGCTTGACGGGCACGCCAAGGGCTTCGGCGCCCTTAACGATGAACTCTCCCGAGAAGCCGGCGAAGAAGCCCAGGATCGTGGTGTCGACGCCGTAGTGATCGAGCGTAAAAGAGACGTTGAGACCCTTGCCGTTGGGGGTGTAGACAGCGTTACGGGTGCGGGTGACGGTGTTGGCGGACAGGCCATCGCAGGAGATGTTGTAGTCAATAGCGGGATTTGCAGTAAGCGTGTAAATCATGAATGTTCCTTTCACGAAGCAACGTGTTAATGAAAGTATATTCCACGTTTCGGCAAAAGGCTACAACAACTCGGTGAACGGTGTGGAACGCGTGAAGCGCGGCTCCGAGGTTCGAGTGGGACAAAAAAACGGCGCCCCGGCCGAAACCGGAGCGCCGCATGCGCACGAATATGTCGCGTTTCGCTTACTTGCGATCGAGCTTACGGACGGCAACGCGCTTGCTGTACTCGTCAACGTGACCGAAGTCGCCGATGCCGACGGACTCAGCGACGTTGGCGCCGGTGGCCATAGCGAGCTTCATGGCCTCCTCGACGTTGTCGCGATCCCTGTACCACTTGTGCAGGAACGCAGCGAGGGTGCAGTCGCCGGCGCAGACGGAAGAGACCAGCTTGATGTTGAACTCACGCTTGGCGTACCAAATGTCCTCGCCGTTGGAGAAGTAGGCGTCGCCACGGCTACCACGGGTGAGCAGCACGTTCTGAACGCCAGCGTCGTGAGCCATCTTCATGGCAACGCGGACCTCGTCATCAGTGTCGACCGGCACGCCGAAGATAGCCTTCATCTCGTGATGGTTCGGCTTGATGAGCAGCGGCTTCTTGTGAGCGAGCTCCTTGAGCTTGTCGGAGGACAGGTCCAGGACGACATCGGCGCCACGGGCCTGAGCGTGCTCCATGACCTGAGCCAGGAAGTCGGGCGTAGCTTTGGGAGGCACGGAGCCAGAGACAATCAGGCACTCAAGATCGCCCGCGGTGTCCAGGATGTTATAGAGCTCCTCCTGGTGCTGCGGCGTAATAGGAGCACCGGGGTTGAGGATGCCGTACTCGTGCTGGCCATCGTTGACATAGGTGTTGATGCGCGTGATACCGTCGGTCCAGACCGGGCGGCACAGGCAACCCAGGTTCATGACCTCCTCGACGATAAACTTGCCCGTGAAGCCAGCGAAGAAGCCGAGCGCGACGGTGTCGACGCCCATCTTCTTAAAGGCGAAGGACACGTCGAGGCCCTTGCCGTTAGCCGTGTAGCTGGCCGAGCCGGTGCGGACGTTCTCATCGGGCTCGAGCGGAGAGCTCGAAACCGTCATGTCGACAGCCGGGTTAGCGGTTAGCGTGTAGAACATTTACAGTACCCCCTGTATATGTGAGGGCCGCGTGGCCGGCCCATTCCAACCACGCGGTTACCTCTGATACCAAATTAGCGAGCAGCAGACTCGAGCAGCGCCTTGACCTCGGCGGCAGTGTTGCAGGCGAGCGCCTTCTCGGCGAGCTCGTCACACTCGGCCTTGGTCCACTGGCTGATGGTCTTGCGGGCGCGCAGGATGGACGGAGCGCTCATCGAGAACTCCTCCAGGCCCCAGCTGATCAGCAGCGGCTCAAGCAGCGGATCGGCAGCGGCCTCGCCGCACATGCCGACCATGATACCGGCCTTCACGCCGCTCTCGATGATGTTCTTGAGCGAGCGGAGCACGGCGGGATAGTACACCTGGTACAGGTTGGAGATGGTGTCGTTGCCACGGTCGGCGCACATGGTGTAGCCGATCAGGTCGTTGGTGCCGATAGAGAAGAAGTCGGCGACCTCGGCCAGACGGTCAGCGAGCAGCGAAGCGGCAGGCGTCTCGACCATAATGCCGACCTCGATGTTCTCGTTGAACTTGCGACCCTCTTCGGTCAGCTCGGCCTTGCACTGCTCGACGAGCTCCTTGACGGCCACAACCTCCTCGACGCAGGTGACGAGCGGGATCATGATCTTGACGTCACCAAAGGCGCTGGCGCGCAGCAGAGCGCGGAGCTGAACCTTGTACTGGTCGGGATTGGCCAGGCAGTAACGCACGGCGCGGAAGCCCATGAAGGGGTTCTCTTCCTTGACCATGTGCAGATACGGAATCTCCTTGTCGCCACCCACATCGAGCGTGCGGATGATGACGGGAGCGCCCTTGAGCGCGCTGGCGACCTTGCGGTAGGCGTTGAACTGCTCCTCCTCGGAAGGAAGCTCAGCGGAGTCCATGAACAGGAACTCGGAGCGGAACAGACCAATGGCCTCGGCATCGTGATCGAGCGCGTTGGGCACGTCATCGGGGTTACCGATGTTGCAGGCGATGATCTTCTTGATGCCGTCGGCAGTCACAGAAGGCTTGCCGCGGAAGGCCTCGAGGGCTGCCTTCTCGGCAGCGAAGGCCTCGGCCTTGGCGGTGTAGGCAGCGAGCGTCTCCTCGTCGGGATCGGCCTCGACAACACCCTTGCCACCGTCGACGACGACAGTCATGCCGTTGCGCAGTGCGGTGCAGCTGTTGGAAACCGAAAGGACAGCCGGGATCTCGAGGGCGCGCGCGATGATCGCGGAGTGCGACGTGCGGCCACCGGTCTCGGTGACGATACCGGCAACGTGGGCCTTATCGATCGTGGCGGTCATGGACGGCGTAAGGTCGTGCACGACAACGACGGTGTTCTCGGGCAGAACGGAGAGGTCGACGACCTCCTTGCCCAGCAGCTCGGCCAGAATACCGGTGCGGATATCGGCGATGTCGGCCGCGCGCAGACGGAACATCTCATCGTCCATGGACAGGAACATGTTCTCGAACATGGTCGAGGTGTCCATGAGCGCCTGCTCGGCGCAGGTGCCACCGTCAATGGCGGCGTTGATGGCGTCGGTCATGCCCGGGTCCTGAGCCAGGACAATGTGTCCGCTCATGATCTCGGCCTCGGCCTCGCCCACCGTCTCCTTCATGTGGTCGGCCTGAGCCTGGGTCTTCTCGCAGAAGACCGAAAGAGCGGTCTGATAGCGCTCCTTCTCTGCTGCCGAATCAGCGACCTCGTGCGGTTCAAACGTCAAGTCGGGATCGACGGCGACCATAACGGTGCCGATTCCGATGCCCTCGGATGCGTTGACTCCCTGATACATTCCCATTCCTCTCTCCGTGCCATGTGATAAAGCGTTTTGCCATATCCATGACAAAAGAGCGCAGCTACCTTGATACAGGTCACTGCGCCCCCAAGTATGAACTTAATTGTTCAACATGCGACCCGTTTGAGTTCTACTCGCCAAGACCGCTCTTGATGAGCTCGATGGCAGCAGCCAGAGCCTCGGCCTCATCGGCGCCGTCGCACTTGACCTCGACCTCGGTACCGCAGGGGATACCAGCAGCCATGAGGGCCATCGGGGACTTGCCGTTGACCTCCTTCTCGGGGGTGACGACCGTCACGTCGCAGGCGTACTTGCCCATGGTGGAGGCGAAGAGGCCAGCCGGACGCATGTGCAGACCCTGAGGATTAACGAGGGTAGCCTTCTCAGAAACCATAATTGACTCCTTTTTTGTGTTTAACCCCTGTCATGCATGTGGCAGGAGTCAGATTCACGACGTTGTTTATATTAACTCACATCAAACGGTTTTTCATTGTGTTTCGCACGAATTGTTGGACAGTTGTCTGTTCTGTCCGCTTGCTCGCCCCGGACCCCGCGCGCGGACCCATGAGATTTCCTGCTCTACAGTCCTGCTCGCACGAAGAGCACATTAAGTGCTCTTCGGCTCGTGCGGAACTCGCGATAAATCTCATGGCCCCCGCGCGCGGGGTCCGGGGCGAGCAAGCTGCGGAAACTCGGTCGGTCCAAAGTAATATCGTGCGAACGGAATTCTGGCTGATGACTTGTTCGCGACAAAGACTCGATAGGCAGCCCACTCTATGCCCTTTTGTAAGTTGCGGTGAAATAGGGACTGAATTTGGGGTTGAATCGTTTAAACAGTCCCCATTTCACCGCAACTTATGGGAGGGCATAGAAAAAGGCGGGGGCTCCTGGTGGAGTCCTCGCCTTTGTTACAGGGGGCGATGTTATTCGCGTACTGCGGAATTAGACCAGGCGGGCGTTGATCGTCTTGGCGATCTCGGCGGCGTCGGCGGAACCCTTGACGGTGGCACGGAAGTCCTCGTCCATGAGCGCCTCGGCGACCTTGGACAGGATCTTGAGGTGCGTAGTGCCGGCCTGGGCACCAGGGATGAGCAGGGCGATAGCCACGTTGACGGGAGCGCCGTCCATGGTGTCCCAACCGGTCACGCCGGATTCGTCCTTGACGACGATGACGGCAGCCTCGGTAATGGCGTCGGACTTGGCATGCGGAATGGCGAAGCCCTCCATCATGCCCGTGGTGCCCTCGGCCTCGCGGGCCAGGAAGGCGTTCATCACAGCGTCGGCGTCGCTGGCGATACCGGCCTTGACAGCCTGGTTGGAAACGAAGCTCAGAGCCTCGTCACGAGAAGCGAAGTCCTCGGCGACAAAGACATTCTCAACCTTCACGAAGTCGGCAGCCTCGGCCTTAGGGGCCTCAACGGCAGCGGCCTTGGAAGCCTCAACCGGCTTGGCTACAGGAGCGGCCTTCTGATTCTTCTCGAAGTCGTACTTCTTGAAGGCCACGAACAGGATGCCACCGACCACAGCGCCGATGAGGATCGCGAGGACCCACAGCGGACCGTTCTCGACAACGGGCAGGACCAGGAAGCCACCGTGGGGCGCCGGATCGTGGACGTTGAACAAAATGGTCAGGATCGAGGCGATGGAGGAACCGAGCATCATGATGGGCATGACCGGCCAGATGTTCTTGGTCATGAACGGAATGGCGCCCTCGGTGATGTGGGTGCAACCAAGAATGAGGTTGACGATACCGGCGTCGTGATCCTCCTGGCTGAAGTACTTCTTGCCGACAACGACAGCGAAGGTAGTGATCAGCGGCGGAACGATGCAGGCGGCAGAGACGGCAGCCATGAAGTTGGTGCCGAAGTTGTAGGTATCGGTGCCAACGCCGGCAGCCAGTGCCTCGGTGAGCATAGCAGTACCGGTGACGTAAGCAGCCTTGTTGACCGGGCCACCCATGTCAAAGGCGCACATGCAGCCGATGGCAAGACCCAGGACAACGGCGCCAGAGGCGGACAGGCCCTTGAGGAAGTCCATCATGGCGGTGTTGATGGCAGCCATGGGGCCCGAAATGCCGAGCATGACCAGGCCGACGATAGCCGTCGAGAACAGCGGGTACAGGAAGATGGCCTTGAGGCCGTCTAGGTTCTTGGGCAGACCGGCAAAGACCTTCTCGAGCAGCAGGATGACATAGCCGGCGAGGAAGCCGCCGACGATGCCGCCCAGGAAGCCGAAGCCCACGCCGGCGCCACCGGCGTCGATCATGCCGGTCTCGGCGTTAACAGGCAGGCCCTGGATGGCGATCATACCGGCAACAAAACCGGGGACGAGCGCCGGGCGCTTGCCGATGGATTCGGCGATGTAGGCGGAAAGCACCGGAACCATGAGGTTCATGGCGATGCCGCCGATGATCTTGAGCATCGCAGCAAAGCTGTTGTAGTCAGACGCCGTCGAATCGAAGGACGTAATGCCCCACAGGAACGAGACGGCGGTCAGGACACCACCGGCAACGACGAAGACCAGCATATGGCTGACGCCGTTCATAAGGTGCTTGTAGATGACGTGACCGATGGACTCCTTCTCCTCGGCCTCGTCCTCGACATCGGCAGCGGCTGCAACCGTGTTGTCGCCCTTGGCGGCGAGCGCGCGGTCAATCAGCTTACCGGCGGCCTCAACGGACAGGGCCTTGGAAACACCAACGGAAACCATGGGCTTGCCGGCGAAACGCTCAGCCTGGACATCCTTATCGGCTGCGACGACGACGGCCTTGGCACCGGTGATCTCGCTCTTGGTGAGTTCGTTCTCGACACCGACCTGGCCATGGGTCTCGACCTTAATAGTCAGACCTCGCTCGGCAGCTGCCTTCTCCAGTGCCTCCTTCGCCATGAAGGTGTGCGCAATGCCGGTCGGGCAACCGGTGGCGGCGATGATGTCAAACTTAGCCATGTGTCCCTCCTTTTTAAGTTTTGCGCCCGCAGGCGCTCCCCTACACGCGCGTCCTTGCGCGCTTTTCCACAACTGAAAGATACCAACCTACCGTCCGCGTGAGAAGAGACAAGGCGCAATTCTCCGGTGAAAGGTTCTTTCATAACCGTAAACGGTAGGTGAAAGTTTACCATCAACACTTGAAACGGCAAGGTGTATCTTGTAATTGAAAATCCCCCTATACTATGACATTAGAAAACGAGTCCGATTTTCATGCCAACCAGGAGCCATCCATGACCGATAGTAGCAAGAGCGCACTTTCCCTCATTAGTACCCATCAGGGATACAGCGAGTCCGAGCAGCGTATTGTCGACTATATATTGGAGCACCAGTCCGAGGCGCCACGCCTCACGGCGGCTCAGCTCTCGCGCGCCGCCGCCACGTCCGAGGCGACCGTTTCGCGCTTCTGCCGCAAGCTTGGCTTTGGCAGCTTCCGCAGCTTTCAGTTTTCGTTGGCGAGGGATTTGGAAAGCCAGCGCAACGAGGGCCTGACTGACGAAGTCTCGCTCGACAATATGGAGCAGAGCCTTAAGAACATCCTGGCTGCCAAGGTGAGCGAGCTTAATGCGACCATCGACGGGATCGACCACGATACGTTGGCGGCTGTTGTGCATGCCCTTAAGCATGCAGGGGTTATTGAGTTTGCGGCTGTGGGCAATACGAACGCGGTCGCGCTCGATGCGACGTTTAAGTTTTCGCAGCTGGGCCTGCGCTGCATGGCGAGCACCATTAGCGAGACATCAATCGGCTTTGCGCTCACGTTGCGCCCGGGTGACGTCATCGTGCTCATCTCAAACTCCGGCAAGTCGCGCCGACTGAATCGCATGGCAAAAGCGGCTCGCGACTGCGGTGCCACCGTAGTCGTCATCAGCAGCGACAGCAAGTCTCCACTCGCGCGCCTGGCAGACTACACTTTTAATACCGTCAACCACGAGGCGCTGCTGACGACGGGTGACTTTGCGTTCTCCAAGATCAGCGCCACGATGATCATCGAAGTTATCTACAACTTCCTGCTGCCCGAGATTGAAGACGCTCGCGAACATATCAGCTACTACGAGGAGCTCATCCAGCCGGACAAGGTCGTTGAGTAAAACGCGTAGTGGGACAAAAATTTCAGTCTATTTTGTCCCACCAACACCGCTGATACGACCTAGCCTCGAACTTCTTCGAGCATCTGCTTTGCGTGGGCCAAGCTTGCCTCGGACTGATCGCCGCTGAGCATGCGGGCGATCTCGGCGGTACGCGCTTCGCCGGTTACCTCGTCCAAGTGCGTCTGGGGAACATCGCCTGGCTCCTTGCTGACTACGTAATGCTTGTCAGCCATGACCGCAACCTGCGCCAGGTGCGTTACGACGATGACCTGATGCGTGGCGGCAAGATCGGCCAGCACACCAGCAAGAGCACGAGCCGTAGAGCCGCCGACACCGGCATCGACCTCATCAAACACGAGCGTATCGACACCATCGGCATTACCCAAAACCACCTTGCTCGCAAGCATAACGCGGCTGAGCTCGCCGCCCGACGCAATTCGGCGCAGGGGGCGCGGTGTGAGGCCGGCACCGCTGCGATACAGAAGCTCGTAGCTCGAAGGGCCCGCGGGTGTCCACTCAGCGCGAGGGAGATCGCGAGACTCCCAGACCAGCTCAGCGCCGCCCATTTCCAGGCGTGCCATCTGACGACCCACCTCGTGACAAAAACGCGGGGCTGCCGTATTGCGTGCACGCTTAAGCGCCTTGGCAGCGGCGAAAAGTTCGCGCTCCGCCGCGCCAAGCGCTTCGCGCGCCTTCTTGATCTGCTCATCACCATCGTCTACCAGCGACAACAGCTCTTGCGAGCGATCGCGCATGGCAAATACGTCGTCCATGGTGGGACCCCACTGACGCAGCAGACCCTTGAGGTCGGAATAGCGCTCGCGCATACGAGCCAGCTCGCGCGGATCGAAGGCGACCCCATCGCGATAGGCACGCAACTCGTTGGCGCAATCCTCGAGTGAGATGCAGGCATCCGAAAGGGCATCGGCGATGTCGCCTAGCTTGCGGTCAACGGTCGTCATGCGTGAAAGCTCGGCCACGGCGCTGTTCACGGCATCGAGCGCTCCCCCTTCGGCGGCAATCGATGCATGGGCTTCGTTAGCCGTGGCCACCAGCACCTCGGCATGCTCCGAGCGCGGCAGCAGCTCTTCGAGCTCCTCATACTCACCCGGCTTGGGGTCGATCTCGGCGATGCGCTCCAGGGCGAAGCGCGCCTCCTCGACGCGACTCCCCTGCGCACGCGACGCCTCCTCTACGCGACGGACCTCCTTGGCAGCCGCACGCGACACCCTAAAGCAGGCACGGTACTTTTCCAGTGCCTCGAGCGCAGAGCGACCAGCCCAGGCATCGACCATGGCAACATGATGTGCCGGATCGAGCAGGCGCTGATGTTCATGCTGGCCGCACAGATCCATCATCACGCCGACGCGCTCGGAAAGCTCGCGCACGCTGGCAATGCGACCATCAATCTTGACGCGGCTGCGGCCCTCGGCAGAAAGGCTGCGCTGCACGGTGAAGCCCTCCGTGTCGTGCGGGCCATCGAACAAGCGCGCCTCGACGCTCGCAAGCGCCTCGCCCTCGCGCACGGTCGAAGAATCCGCGCGCTCGCCCAAAATGAGCTTAAGCGCCGAGAGCAGCGCAGTCTTGCCGGCGCCGGTCTCGCCGGTCAGGACAGTTAGGCCCGCGCTGGGCACCAGCGTCGCCTCGCGAATGAGCGCAATGTTTGAAACCTGCAGCTCATCGATCATGACGAACTCCGTAGAATACGCGGCTCACCGAGTTATAGAAGCTCTCGGGGCCATAGTCGAGCAGTAGAACATCGCCGGGACCGCGACGCACGGCTACGCTCTCGACGGTACCATCGCAGGTAATAAACTGTCCGTCGATAGCGATGGCAGGTACACTCGGTCGGTCGTCAGACATAAAAATCTCGACGACATCGCTCGGCGAGGTCAAAAAGGCACGGGCCTGAATAGTATGCGGCGCGATAGGCACGCAGACCATGCCCGTGTAATCCGGGCTCACGATAGGACCGCCGGCACTGAGGGCATACCCCGTGGAACCAGTTGCCGTAGACACGACCACACCATCGCCGCGCAAGCGATCGATATGGTGGCCCGAAACGGTGATATCGAACTCGACCATATCGGAAAGCGGCCCGCGCGTGAGCGCCATGTCGTTGAGGGCAAAAGAACGCACGACATCCTTGGTGCCGTCCTCGCGCACAGAAACGATGTCTGCAGCGATCGTGGCGCGACGACTCACGTGGAGCTCACCGGACAGGGCATCGCTCACAACCTGCAGAATATCGCGTTCCTCGGGACTGGCCGCCGTCAAAAAGCCCAGGTGACCATAGGAAAGACCCAGAATAGGAATCTCTCGATAGTTGAGGATGCGGGCGGCGCGCAGCAGCGTGCCGTCGCCGCCGAGCGTGATGACAAGGTCGGCACCATCCACGTCGGGCGTACTCTGGATCTTGGAGCGCTGGTCGGCAGCCCAAGCGACCTCGTAGCCCTGGCGCGTCAGCCAGAGCTCGAGCATCAGGCCGCTCTCGACCGCCTCTTGCTTGTAGTAATTGGGAACCAGAAAGACCTTCATAGCGTTGCAGCTTTCTCGCTCAAAGCCGATACCTGGGATTGCAACTCGTCATCGGAGTGCTCGCTGGGGGCAAACCTCGTGCCGTACAGGAAAAACTCCACGTTGCCCTTGGCGCCATGGATGGGCGACACGCACACGTCAAGCGGGAACAGGCCCTTGGCGGCAAAGAGCTCAATCGCCGCCACGAGCGTGTCAACACGCACAGTGGGATCTGTCACGATACCGCCCTCGCCCACCAGCGCCGCCGGAGCCTCAAACTGCGGCTTCACGAGCGTGCAGAACGACCCCGTCGGCGTCAGGCACGCCAGCACGGCGTCGATGATGTTCGCGATGCTCGTAAACGACACGTCGCACACGGCCAGGTCGATTGCGTCGCCGTAGCCGAGCTCGGGCAGCTGCGTCACGTTGGTGCGCTCGTGGAGCGTCACGCGGTCGTCTTGGCGCAGCGACCAATCGAACTGGGCGCGACCAACGTCCACCGAGACAACGGTCGCAGCTCCGCGCTTGAGCAGGCAATCGGTAAAGCCGCCGGTAGAGCAGCCTACGTCCAGGCAGGCAAGGCCCGTGGGATCGATACAAAACGCATCGAGCGCACCCTCAAGCTTAAGGCCGCCGCGCCCAACGTACGGAATGCGCCCCTTAACGTGCAGTGGCAGGCCCGGCGTCACCTTAAGCCCCGGAGAGGTCAAACGCTCACCGCCGCTCGAGACCAAGCCGGCCATAAGAGTGCGAAGGGCATCCGCGCGATCGGCGCAGATGCCCTGTGAAATCAGTTCGTCATCGAGACGCACGCGTTTCATGAATGCCATCAACCATTCGTATCCGGGGATGCAGCCTGCCTATCTTGGGACTCGTTTGCCGCATCCTCATCGTATTCCTGCTCGAGCTTGTCGGCCTCACGCGGCGTCAGCTCAAACTTGTCGACCATATCGACCGCACGGGAACCAAGCTCAATAGCCTCGTCAAACAAATCGAGCGAACGCTCCAGGGACGTATCCTTGGAGCGAACGGTGGCGATGATCTGGTCCAGGCGATCCGAGATCTCATCGAAGTTGCGGACGGAACCCTCTGGCATGGCTACTCCTCGACGGAGTCGGCCTCGACGGCCTCGGCAGCATCCGTATCCTCGGCAAGTACACCGGCGGCAGCCTGAGCGGCAGCGACCTTGGCGGCTGCCTCGGCAGCCTGCGCCTCCTCGCGAGCGCGATCATCGGCCAGCAGCTCTTGGTACAGTTCCTCGCCCGGCAGCTCCTCGCTGCGAGCGATCTTGCCCAGCACGCCGTTGACAAACGAGGCGGACTGGTCGGTGCCATAAGCCTTAGCGATTTCGACGGCCTCGTTAATGACGATGGCGTCCGAGACCTCCTCGTCGGTGAGGAAGCGCATCTCGTAGACGGCGATACGCAGCAGGTTGCGGTCGGCGCCGGGCATGCGCATAAGATCCCAGTTCTTGGCGACGGCGCGCAGGGCACAGTCGATGCGATCGATATGCTCGTAGGCACCGCGGCAAAGCTCCAGCGCATAGGGGTCGAGGGGACCCTTCGAGATCAGGAAATCGCCCTCGAGGACGCGCTCGAGCGGACTGTCCGTGGCCTCGGCCTGGAACAGCAGCTGCAGCGCCTGACTGCGGGCAAGCGTGCGCCCGCGATAAACCTTAAGGCTCAAAGGTTACTCCTTGGGGAAAACGAGACCGTCGATGCAAACGTCAACGCGCTCGACCTCGACGCCCACCTGAGCATCGATGGCGGCGACCACGGCGGCGCGAACGGCCTCGGCGAGTTTCTTGAACGGATAGCCAAAGAACACCACGACACGCACGGTGAGTGCGAGCTTGTCGCCGATAACCTCGGCCTCGACCGCCGGCTCGGAAGCCGGGGCCTTGGACGAGAGCATCATGGAGACAAGGTTGGTGGCAAGGTCCTTGACGCCAACGGAGGCGATGCCCTCGACATCCGACACGGCGCGCGAGACGATGGCGGTCAGAACATCGGGCGAAATGCCGATGCCGTCAATCTTGATTTCCTGGGGCATGAGTCCTCCTAGAAGAGTTGGTTGCTAGACGCGGGAGACGAACTTGCCGTCGCGGGTGTCAACCTTGATGACCTCGCCCTCGTTGAGGTACATGGGGACCTGGATGACAGCGCCGGTGTCGATCGTGGCCGGCTTGGTGGAACCCTGGACGGTGTCGCCCTTAAAGCCCGGGTCGGTCTGGACGATGGTGGTCTCGATGAACATCGGCGGGGTCACGCCCATGAGCTCATCGTCGGCAAAGAGCAGCTGGCAGATGTCGTTCTCGCGCAGCCACTTGGAGTTCTCGCCCACCATGTCCTCGGGAACGGGAACCTGCTCATAGGACTCGTTGTCCATGAAGATGTAATCGGTGCCATCGTTGTAGAGGTACTGGAACTCACGGGTGGTGAGCATGACGCTCTCGAACTTGGTGCCGGCGTTGCAGGTGTTCTCGACGACGCGGCCGCTCTTGATGTCGCGGGTCTTGTAGCGCACAAATGCGCCGCCCTTGCCCGGCTTGACATGCTGGAACTCGACGATGGTGTAGACCTTGTCCTTAATGCGGAGACCGAGGCCGTTCTTGAAGTCGGCGGTAGAAATGGTAGGCATATCGACCTTTCTTGTTATGGGCAGAACGCACAAGCGTCCAAATTACATACGACCAAAATTATACACTTGCAGACGGCGCCTGCAGCGAGCGCATAAAAAGAGAACGCGGGGCGTCCGAATCTATCCGAACGTCCCGCCCCAAAATCTATCGAAATGAGCTAGCAATCGATGACGTGGAGGTCATGCGGCGTCTTGGTGAAGGGCTCGTAGCCGTTCTCGGTGACCACGCCGTAGTCCTCCAGGCGCACGCCGCCCACGCCGGGCAGGTAGACGCCGGGCTCCATGGTGATAACCGAGCCGACCTCGATGATATTCTTACTGCGGTTGAAGTTGGGCAGCTCGTGGATGTCGATACCGACGCCGTGGCCCAGACCATGGTTGTAGTAATCGCCATAGCCGGCATCGCCAATGATCTTCTTGGAAAGCTTGAAAATTTCGTTGCCCTCGACGCCCGGATGGATAGCGGCGACGCATTCCTCGTGGGTGCGGCGTACGAGCGCGTACAAGTCGAGCTGCTCCTGGGTGGGCTCGCCCATCACGACGGTGCGCGTCATGTCGGAACGATAATCGCAGTAGCCCGCGCCGTAATCCATGAGGACGAAGTCGCCCTTCTCGATCACGCGATCACTCGGGACGGCATGCGGGTTGGCGGTATTGGGTCCGCTCGCCACGATAGAGCCGAAGGCCAAGCTGTCGGCGCCGTTGGCGAACATAAAGTTCTCGAGCTCGTTGCGAACCTGCTTCTCGGTCATACCGGGCTTAATAAAGCCGAGCATATGCTGGAAGGCGGCGTCGGTGATCGACTGCGCATGGCGCATGAGCTCGATCTCCTCGGCATCCTTGATGGCGCGCATCTTGCGAATGTCGTCATGCATCAGCGGCAGCATGCAGGCGACGGAACGATCCTCCAGGCCACGCTGAATACCCTGGTAGAAGTTGATCTGCATGTCGTCCTCGACAGCGCAGACGCGGCACTTGTTGGCCGCGATCTTGCCGGCGACCCACCCGGGAATGGTGCCCTCGTCCATGTCGTAGACCCAGGGGCTGCCGGCAGGTGTGTTCTCCTCAAAGCTGTTGAGGTAGCGCGAGTCGGTATGGAACAGGCACTGGTCAGCCGTAATAAACGCCGCGTGCGGGAACTCGAAGGTGTAATCGAAGACGCCCTTCACGCCCGTAAGCCAACGAAGATTGGCCTCGTCGCGCACGACGATAGCGTCGTAGCCGCGCTCAGCCATCAGGGCACGGACACGCTCGATACGACCGGCAGGGCCGGCAGCAAACTCTGACATGCAGATTCCTTTCTTGTTGTCTCTAAAAGTGCGGGACGGGTCTCAACCGAACGACGGAATCGCTTGCGATCCGCGACCGATTGAAAACCCGCCCCTCAACATGATACGAAAGACGATGGATGTCAATAAATCTTAGAGAAGTTCTTTGCGAGAAGCCAAGTAGGCGTGAGCATGGCGCTCAAGAACCTCGTCCTCAACGCTCGTTAGACGAATGGCGCCGAGTGCCGCGGGCAGCGGCAACATGCTGCGGTTCGAGCGGACAAACTGCTGCCTGCGGAACTCCTCGACATATGCGGCAGGCTCCAGATCAAAGGCAAGCTCCTCGATACCAAAGTCCTCCAGGCAGTCATCGACCTCAAAGACGTAATCGATATCGAAGTCGCAGGCATCATGTGCTAGGCGCGCCTCAAAGCGCATGCCCTCGGACAACAGCTGGTAGGCAGGCACCGGCGAAGCGGCATCGCCCAAGCAGGCGCGCAGGGTACGCTCCCCCGTCTTGCCAAAATCGAGCGCATGGCGGGCGCTCGGGTTCGTGGCCATCAGTACGTCCTTACGGGCAGTCTGAGACCACTGAACGGCATTGACGAGCGCGACCTCCTCGCCCGCGAGAATCTCGGGAATGGTCTCGGTAAACTGATTCCAGCGGGACTTGCTGCTCGAAAGCATGGTGCCAACAAGTACCGCATAGCCGAGCTTGAGATCCTCGGGATCCGCCTCGCGTACAAGGTCGAGGTCACACACGACCAAGCCCGGCTCGGGACGGAACGCGATAGCGGGAAGCGCATGCGCCGACGAGGCGACGAGCGGCTTCATGGTCGTCGCGACCGTGAGCATGGCGTCGAACGTCGTCGGCAGCAAGGCGCACTCGGTGCGACCGCACCACTGATTGGCACACCAGCAAACGACCGAGCAGGTCGCCGCGTCGCCGACGGCGACAACGAGATCGTCGCAGGTAATGCCGTTAGCCGATAGGGCGCCAAAGACGGTATCGGCATCGGCAAGCGTAGCACCGGCAGGCGAAACCTCGAGGACGAGCAGCGACACGGCAAAACCGGCGTCAACCAGTGCATGCTCGACAACCTCGCCAAAACGCTCGGATGTAGCGTCGTTCCAAACCACCATCGCGCGCTTAGGCTTGCCCACAGCCGAGGCAAACATGCGCGGCAGCTCCTCGAACGCGCCCAATCCGACGCGGACATCGACGCTGCGGTTTTGGAAATTGATAAGTTGACGGCGAATCATAGCAGTCCACGCTCCAAAAGCAACTCGGCACAAAGGTAGGAAACGTCCTCGAAGGACTTGTTGCGAATATCAAGGGTAATATCGGCGGCCCGGCGATACAGCGGACGGCGATGCTCAAACAGGCGCGCAGCGTGCTCGGGCGAGCGGAAATCGGGCCGGGTATCGGAGCGGCGAATCTGGCGCAACGAGTCCTCAAAGTCGCCTTCGAGATACACACAGGTACCCATCTCGTGCATCAGCTCAATGTTCACCGGCGTCTCGACGATGCCACCCCCGCACGATACCAGCAGGCTGCGCTCGCTTTGAAGCGAACGGAGTGCCGAGGTCTCGAGTTCACGAAAACGATCCTCGCCCTCGGTCTTAAATATCTCGGTCACCGACTTGCCGCATCGACGCACAACCAAACGATCGGTATCGATAAAACGCCGCTTGAACATAGTGCCCACGTTGCGCGCAAGCGTCGACTTGCCCGCGCCCAAAAAGCCGATAAAGAAGATATGGTCGCAGCCGTGTTTGATGTGCTGAGACATGGCGAAACCTATTCCTCGCAGGGAAGGTCGCGCAGGGCCCGGCGCTCAAAGATACGGAAGATCTGCGTGTACCACAGGTCCTGGGTCGCCTGCGGCTTGACCAGAATAGTGTCAACGCCGGCAAAGTTACCGCTCCACACGTCCGTGTAAAGCTGGTCACCGATCAGCACGGCCTCGTCGGCCGTGGCGCCCAGACGCTTAAGACCCGCCTTCAGGGCAAACGGGGCGGGCTTCATGGCGTGGCTGATAGCCTCGAGCCCCAGCTCGCGCGCCGATGCCATGACCTGGTCGCGATGCCAGTTATTGGACACCATACACAGCTTAAAGCCCTTGGCATGGGCGGCTTCGAGCCAAGCTGAAACCGCAGCGGGAACCTGCTCGGTATCGCGCGGCACCAGAGTGTTATCGCGGTCGAGTAGAATGGCGCGCTTGCCGTCGGCCCAGAGGGTATCGAGGTCGATGCGGTCAACTGAGGCAACATATCGTTTGGGGCTAAAAATCCTCATGATCAATTCCAAGACTGTTGGTGCTCTTCGTAGGTCTTCGAGAAATACTCCTCGTCCTGTGTAATATAGAAATACAGGTCATCAGAGTCGGTCGGCTCAAGGGTGGCCTTGAGCGCCTCGAGCGACGGAGAGCAAATGGGCGTGGGCGGGAGGCCCTCGTGCTTATAGGTGTTATACGGGCTATCGCTCTGCAGGTCGTCGGCGGTAACCTCGCCGCCGGTGACATACATCATGGTCGCATCGCTATTGAGGTAACGCAGGCCATCGAGCTTGCCAGCCAGACGGTTATAGAAAACCGATGCCACATGCGCGCGCTGATCGGCGTTGAGGCCCTCGCGCTCGACGATCGAGGCAAGGTTAACGATGTCGTAATCGGACATCTCCACGCCATAGCGCTCCTTGATCTTGGCCTCGCAGCTCGCAAAGTCAAGCGACTTGTACTCGGTGTTGAACTGGTCAAGCATGGCGCGAATCACATCATCGGCAGAAGGGTCCTTACCCAACGAATAGGTCTTGGGGAATAGGAAGCCCTCGAGTGAATCGTTCGCGGCGTCTTTAAGGAAAGCGTAATCATTCACATAATTGCTCGCCTTGGCCTGGTTAAGGAAATCTTCCTTAGAAATGCTGTCGTATGCCGCGGCCACACGATCGGCGACCTGGTCGACCGTCAGGCCCTCAGGGATAGTCAGCGCATCGGAGCCCGCATTGGGGCCTTCCATGAGCTGCTGAACAACCTTGGTCGCGTCCATGAGCGTGGTAAACGAGTAGGCGCCAGGCTTAAGCGACATATCGGCATTGAGCTTTTTGACCGCCGCGTAATAATCCTTGGGGTCTTCGACGATATGGTTCTCGGAGAGAATCGAAGCGATGGTATCACCAGAGGCGCCATCGGGAATCGTGATAGTAACTTGCTGGCCAGCAGCAACTTTCGCATCCTCGCCGACAAAGAAGTCCTTGACGGCTGGCACGACAAAGAAAACAATCGCGACAAGCGCAAGCACGGCGATGACGCCACCGATAATCATAGGAACCGGAGAGCTTTTCTTTTGGACGCCACGGCGGGCATGCGTGTTATAGCTCGAGCGCGTGGCCGGAGCAACGCCGTGCGAGCCATGAGCATGATGTGCGTGGGGGCGTGATTGCCGGGCCTGCCCCTGCGTGCGCTGGGCAGGAGCCTGCTGCTTAAAACGAGCGCCGCCAGCGGGCTGCGCGGGACGAGCTGCGGGCTGTTGAGCGGCACGCTGAGCAGGTTGAGCCGAACGCTGCGTCGGCTGCGCCGGGCGCTGGCCAGGCTGAGCAGGGCGCGGCGCAGGCTGCCGTGTACGATTCTGCTGGCGCGGATCGGAAGCGCTAGGCATGCGAAACCTCCTCGTTTTTACGATCGAGCCATGTCTGCAAGAACAGGCTGGCGGCGATCATGTCAATCTTGCCCCTCATCTGCTTTTCGTTGAGTCCCTGCTCTCGCAGGATTCGCTTGGCCTCCTGCGAGGACAGACGCTCGTCCTCAAACTCCAGCGGAAGTTCGAGCTCGTCGGCAATCTTTTGGGCCACTGCGGCGACGCGCTCGGCCTGGGGGCCGGGCTCACCTGCCATGGTCAAGGGACGTCCACTTACCAGGATATCGGGCTCATAGTCCTCGACCAGGTAGCGAAACGTCTTTGCCATACCAGTGACCTCGGCAGCCGGAAGCACCTTGACAGGCATCGCCATCTTGCCATCACGGCTCGAGACGGCAATGCCAATCCTGGTCTCCCCTATGTCCAGTGCGAGCGCGACCACAGCGACTACTTAGGTTCTTAGGCGCCGAGCGCGGTCTTGGCGGCCGCGAGGGCATCGGCGATACCGGCAGCATTCTTGCCACCGGCCTGGGCCATGTTGGGACGACCGCCACCGCGACCATCGACCAGGCCCGCGATCTGCTTGATCACGTTGCCGGCGTGGAAACCGGCCTTCACGGCGTCATCGGAGCCGGCGGCGAGCAGGGCCGGGGTGCCCTTCTCGGTAACGCTGGCAACGACGCAGGCGACGGGGCCGGCAACCTTCTGGTGCACGGTATCCCACACATTGCGCAGGTCAGCAGCCTCAAGACCCTGAAGCTCAGCGACGACGAGCTTGTAGCCGTTCAGCTCGACAGCGCCCTCGATGGCGCCAGAGATAGCGTCGGAGGAGCCACCGGTGAGTGCCTTCTTGAGCTTGTTGGACGTCTCGCGCAGCTCGGCCTGCAGGTTCTCCACGCGGGCGGGAACCTCGTCAACACGGCACTTGAGCGCAGCGGCAGCGGCGTCAACGAGCGCCAGGCGGTCGGCCATGTAGTCGAGAGCGCCCTTGGAGGTCACGGCCTCGATACGGCGGACGTTGGAGCCCGTAGAGGACTCGGAAATGATCTTGAACAGGCCAATCTCGGCAGTATTGGCGGCATGCGTACCGCCGCAGAGCTCACGGGAGAACGGCTGATCCTCAGCGCCCACGGAGACGACGCGGACGACGTCGCCGTACTTCTCGCCAAAGAGGGCGACAGCACCGGCGGCCTTGGCCTCGTCGATGCCCATGACGCGGGTCACGACCGGTTTGGAAGCGAAGATCTGCTGGTTGACCAGGTCCTCGACAGCCTTGAGCTGCTCGGAGGACAGGGCCTCGAAGTGCGTGAAGTCAAAGCGCAGGTGCTCGGGCGTCACCAACGAGCCAGCCTGGGAGACATGCTCGCCCAGGACCTGCTTAAGCGCGGCGTCGAGCAGGTGCGTGGCAGTGTGGTTGCGGCGCAGGAAGCCACGGCGCTCGGCGTCGAGCGCGGCTGTCACGGTAGCACCGACGGTCAGTGTGCCCTCGGCAACGTGCGCGACGTGAGCATACAGGCCATTGTGGTTCTTGGTGTCGGCAACAGTCAGCGCAACGCCCTCGGCGGAAAGCTCACCGGCATCGCCCTGCTGGCCACCCATCTCGGCGTAGAACGGGGTGCGGTCGAGCACGACCTCGACGTCCTCGCCCGCAGCGGCGGACTCGACGGACTCGCCGTTGCGCACGATGGCGACAACCTTGGCGCCATCGATGACGTCGTTGTCATAGCCGTCGAACTCGGTCGCGGCAACCTTGTCGGAAAGCTCGACCCACACGTCGTTGAAGCTGCCCCAGGCATCGCCCTTGGCGTTGGCGCGGGCGCGGGCCTTCTGGTCCTCCATGCAAGCGGTAAAGCCGTCCATGTCGACGTCGTGACCGGCAGCACCGGCGATCTCGACGGTCAGGTCGATGGGGAAACCAAAGGTGTCATGCAGCTTAAAGGCAACGTCGCCCGGAAGGACAGCGCCCTCGGCAAGCGCGGCCAGGGCCTCGTCCAGGTAAACGCGGCCGTTGTCGAGCGTCGTGGAGAAACGCTCCTCCTCGGAGGCGACGATGCCCTTAACGAGCGCGACGTTCTTGAGCAGCTCGGGATAGGCCTCGCCCATCTGAGCGTTGACCTCGTCGATAAACTTGGTCAGGAAGGCGCCCTCGATGCCCAGCAGACGACCGTGGAACACGGCACGGCGGAGCAGGCGGCGAAGGACGTACTCGCGACCCTCGTTGCCGGGCAGGATGCCGTCGGAGATCATAAAGTCGACGGCACGGGAGTGGTCGGCGATGATGCGCAGGGAGCGGCTGGCACCGGAGTAATCGTCGGCGTCATAGGTCTTGCCGCTGATCTTCTCACCGAGCTTGATGAGGTGCTGCATCAGATCGCCGTCGTAGTTGGCGGTCTTGTGCTGCATGATAGCGGCCATGCGCTCCAGACCCATACCCGTATCGAGGTTGCGGTGCGGCAGCTCCGGCATGGAGCCGTCCTCCTGGCGATCGTACTGGGTAAACACGAGGTTCCAGAACTCAAGGAAGCGGTCGCAGTCGCAGCCGGGCTTGCAGTCGGGGCTGCCACAACCGACCTCTTCGCCCATGTCAAAGTAGATCTCGGAGCACGGACCGCAGGGGCCGGTGGGGCCAGCGGCCCAGAAGTTGTCGTCCTCGCCCAGACGCGAGATGTGATCCTCGGCAACGCCCAGGGAGCGCCACACGTCATGGGTCTCGTCGTCCTCGGTAAAGACGGTGAAGTACAGGCGGTCGAGCGGCAGCTTGAACTCCTTGGTGATGAGCTCAAAGGCCCAAGCGCAAGCCTGCTGCTTGGAGACGCCGCCAAAGGAGAAGTCGCCGAGCATCTCAAAGAAGGACAGGTGACGGCCGTCCTCGCCAATGCAGTCGATGTCGTTGGTGCGGACGCACTTCTGGCAGGAGATCGCGCCGATCTCCTTCATGGTCTTCTTGCCCTGGTAGTACTCCTTAAACTGGTTCATGCCGGCGTTGGCAAGCAGCAGCGAAGGATCGTCGGGGACGAGGGACGAAGAAGGATAGAGCTTAAGACCGCGCTCCTCAAAGAAGTTGAGGAACTTGGAGCGAATCTCGGCCGTAGTCATTGACGGGTAGTCAGCACTCATAGAGGGAATCTCCTCGGTTTCACATCGAAACAGTTCAAACGTAACGATATTACCATCCCACCGCGCCTGTGCAAAAAAGAGGGCCGGACAATGCCGGCCCTTCAGCGAAATTGCATGTTAGCGCGTATGAATGTTAGCCCGAATTACCCCGCTACTTGTCGTCATCGTCCATGGAGCCGTCGATGCCGGTTTTGGTGTCGTCGTCAGAGCTTGTGTCGTCGTCCTTGGCAAAGGGGTTCTTAAAGAAACCCGTCGCGTCGGGCTGAAGACCCGAGAGCTTGATCCAGGGGTTATCGAGTTCGGGCTTGGGCATGGCCTTGGCCTCGGGCGCGGTCTCGTTGCCGATGAGCTCGGACTCATAGATGAACGTATCGTCGCCAAGCGCGTCGTAGGCGGCAACTGGGTTACCCTCGGTATCGCGATACGGAGTGCCCTTAAACACGGCGCCGTCGTATGCCACGAGCTGACGGCCGGTCTCGTTCTCAAAGTAGTAGACGAAGATGCCCTTGAGGGCCGCGCACAGCGGAATGGCGATAACCATGCCGATGGGACCCATGAGTGCCGAACCGATAACGAGAGCCGTCAGGCTCATAACGGGATGCACCTGCACCGAGCTCTGCATGACCTTAGGCGAAATGACATTATCGGTGACGTTTTGAGCCACCATGGTCACGACAAGCGTCCATAACGCCAGCATAGGGCTGAACATAAACCCGAGCACCGTGGCGATCGCCGCGCTCACCCAGGGACCGACAACCGGAACCAAGTGCATAATGCCGGTGAAGATGGCCATAAGTGCTGCGTATGGATGGCCAATGAGCGTAAAGCCGATAAAAGCCAAAAAGCCACCGCAGATGGACGTCACGACCATGCCGCGCATATAGCCGCCGACCGAGCGTGAAAGGATGGCAACCATAAAGCGGTACGAGGTCTCTTTTTCCTGTCCGATGATGGTGCAGACCTCGTGGTGCATACGGGGATAGTCGCAGGCCAACCAATAGGCAAGCACCAAGCCCAGGAAGATGACGAACAGCTGCGAGGCCGTATTGGTAATGAGCGGGAATACACCGCGACCGAGCTCGGCAGCGATTTGCGAGACGTACTTGGACGCTACGGTAACCAGCGAAGAAAGATTGTCGTCCAGATACTCCTTGAGCGGCGTGTTGTTGAGCGTCTTGGCGTGCGAGAGCATCTCGTTGAGATCGCCACCCGCAACACGAAGCTGCTCGGGCAGGCGGCTCAGGACTTCCATGATTTGACCGAGCAAAATAGGCGAGAGGATGCAGACAACACCAACGAGCACCGCCACGACCACAATAAGCGCGATAAGCGAACCGATGCCGCGATTCACGCCGTGATGCTCGAGCCAGTTGGTGATCGGCGACATGACAAAAGCGATGATGGAACCGACTGCCAAAAACTCGATAACCGGCGCCAGGATGCCCATAAGGTTAAAGATGACGGCAGCGATGACAATGCAGCCGACGACGCCCCAAATGCGCAGCGTCAGAATACGGGTATCACGCAGCGTGCGGTCGATTTGTTGGGGGTGCTCACTCATGAACGAACCATCACTCCGTCGGGGTCGATCTTATCTTGAATCTTCTTAAGGGTACGGCGCAGCAGGCGCGAGACCTGCACCTGCGAGATGCCAAGCTTCTTGGCAATCTCGATCTGAGTCATGCCCTTAACGAAGCGCAGCTCGATAACCTCGCGCTCGCGCGGCGAGAAATCGCGGATGGCTTCCTCGATTACCAGGCGGTCATCGGTAAAGTCGAGCTCGTTGTCGTCGTCGGCATAGCGATCGAGAATCGAAGGCGCATCATCGGAATCGGACGCACCGGGGGCCTCGATGGGCACCGAGGTGTAGGCCGAGGACGATTCCATGGCTTCGAGCACCTCGTCGACGGTCACGCCAAGGTAATCGGCGATTTCCTCAACCTTGGGCGAGCGCTGAAGCTCGTTGGTAAGCTTATCGGTGGCCTGGTTAACCTTGGCAGAGAGCTCCTGCAGACGACGCGGCACGCGCACACTCCAGCCCTTGTCGCGGAAGTGGCGCTTAATCTCGCCCAAGATGGTGGGCGTGGCAAACGTCGTGAACTCGAGTCCGCGCTCGGGATCAAAGCGATCGATAGCCTTGAGCAAGCCCAAGTACCCGACCTGCAAAAGGTCATCGAGCGGCTCGCCGCGGTTCTTAAATTTGTTGGCAAGAAACCTTACCAGGTTCATATGGGACATGACGAGTTGCTCGCGAGCATCCGGATCACCGGTCTCCTTATAACGACGAAACAGCTCGCGGGTTTTCTCCTTGTCCCAAGCGGTCTTGCCGCTCCGGGAGCGTTCGGTCATATTAGATATCCGCCTTGAGGTCGAGGGAAAGCGTTAGGGGCGCTGTAGTCTTTTCGTAGGAGTCGCACACACTCGCCAAAATGAGCTCGGCATACACGGCAGCCTGGTCATCCTCATCGACAGTCGCCTGGTCGCCAAAGGTAAAGGTCATGCCCACATGCGATTCGTCGACATCGAATTTGATCGAGATATCGTCGGAATCAACAGCCGTGCAGCCAAAGATGAAGGCTTCTTCGGCAGCCATACGAATGTCCTCGATGCGATCGACGGACATGGAGCACAGGGCGCCGACGTTGGCGGCCGTCATGCGCACCAAGCGCGCGAGACGCGGATCACCGGCAACGCTCAGCGTAATGGGGCAGGTTGCTTCGCTACTCATCGCAGGACTCCTCGGAGGTCTCGGCAGGCGTATAGGTGTAATACTGAGCAGGCTTAGCAGCGGGCTTCTGAACATCATCGTCGTCAGCAGCGGCATCGTCGTCGCCAATCAGAACGCGCTCAGTGGGCTGCTCGGCCTCGGCGGGGGCAGCGGCGAGCTTGCGATCGGCGTCGGCTGCAGGAGCCTTCACCTTATTGAAGAGCTTCTGCACGGCGCCAGCAGCAGAATCAGTCACGCTCGATACGGCATTGCTGGCCTCGGCCACGCTGCCCGTGACCTCGGAGATGTCGCGAACGACCGCCTCAACCTCAACGAGGTTAGACGTCAGAGCATCAACGGCAGTCTTGCTCGACTTGAGGAGCGGCTCAACCTGTGCCAGCGCGGGGGTGAGCTCATCGACAGCGCCATCGAGCTTTGCCACCACGGGCTGTGCCTCGGCAAGCGTATTGTTAAGGTCGCTCACGGTCTTATCGAGCGAGTCAACGACGGTGCGAGTCTTACGCAGTGTGAGTGCAAGCTCAACGACGGCCCACACGCCGACAACAGCAAGCAGCAGCAGGGCGATTTGAATGGGACTCATACAAGCCTCCCAAAGGAATCGAAATACAGACGCTGTTCATGGTACCCCAAAGGGGACCGAACATGCCAAGCGTGAGATCCTGGGACAAAATAATCAGCAGTTACTTCGGAGCATTCCCGCTCCGGTCGCGTTCGCTTTGCTCCACACGCCACTCTTCCCAACCGCGGCCCGCAGGCTGCCAGAACGCGCCGCGCTCCAGCCCCTCGGGCAAATAGCGCTGATCGACCCAGCCTTCGGGATAATCATGTGGATACTTGTACACACCATATTCATCGCTGCCCGGACGATGACGATCGCGCAGATAGCTCGGCACCTCACGCAAGCCACTGCTATGGATATCGGCCAGCGCCGCATCGATCGAAGCCTCGCACGCGTTGGACTTGGGCGCCAGGCACACATAGAGTGCAGCCTGAGCCAGGTTAATACGACACTCGGGATACCCAATGACCTCGGCAGATTTAAACGCAGCGTGCGCTATAAGCAGGGCCTGCGGATCGGCGTTACCGACGTCTTCGGAAGCATGGATCATGATGCGTCGGGCGATAAACTTGGGGTCCTCCCCCGCATCGATCATGCGCGCAAGCCAATAGATGGTGGCATCGGGGTCGCTGCCGCGCATGGACTTAATAAACGCACTAATGATGTCGTAGTGCATGTCACCGTTTTTGTCATAGGTAAAGCCACGACGCGGATTGGCAATCTTTACGTCATCCACGGTAATGGGATAGCGCTCCCCCGCCGTCGGTGCAGGCGTACCCTCGGTATCAGGGCGCGTCACGGCGATCTCACTTGCCAGCTCGAGCGTCGTCAGAGCCGAGCGTGCATCGCCCGCAGCCAGCGTGCAGATGGTCTTAACCGTATCCTCATCGGCCGAGAACTTGCCGTTCAAACCCTGCGGCGCCTCGAGAGCACGCTCAATGAGCGTGGCGATATCCTCGTCCTTCAGGTGATCAAGCTCTACCACGCGCCCACGCGACAACAGTGCGGAGTTGACCTCGAAGTACGGGTTCTCGGTCGTGGCGCCAATCATAATGACGGTACGGTTCTCAACCGCATGCAAAAGCGCATCCTGCTGCGACTTCGAAAAACGGTGAATCTCGTCGATGAACAAGATGGTACGGCGGTCATACGTATTCAGGCGCGTCTTTGCCTCGTCGATCACGCGACGAAGGTCCTTCACGGTACCCGTGACGGCGCTGACCTCGACAAACTCACTCTTGGTATGGTTGGCGATAATATGCGCCAGCGTCGTCTTGCCCGTACCAGCCGGGCCGTACAGAATCACGCTCGACAGCACGTCATGCTCAATCGCGGCGCGCAGCCACGAGCCCTTACCGACGGCCTTTTGCTGGCCCACATACTCGTCGAGCGAATTGGGGCGCATACGCACCGCAAGCGGGGCATTCTGAAAAGAGCGCTCGCGCGTCGAAGCAGAAAAAAGGTCGTCCATAGCCATCCCGTGCATCAATCAAAATCGTTGTTGACCAACAGTATACCGAAAGGATGCGAACTACCGTTCGTTAATATAGGTGCGGTGCGGAAACTTTAGACCTGGGAACAATTTGCTCGTCAGCTCGCAGAAATAACCATCCGTCATGCTTGCGATGTAATCGACGACGGCCTGATCCTTGTCGTCCTGCCAAGCATAGGTGCGGCCATAATAGGAAAGCTGCTGCTCAATACGCGAAATGTGGTGCTTAAAGATGTAGGATGACTCGTCACCCTCGTATATATCCTGCAGGCAACGGTCGTAGAGCTTTTCGAAGGCCTCGCGCAGTTCCGCTTCGGAGTCGCCTTCGATACCGCCCTTGCTATAGATCTTCTCGTAGTTCTCGCGCTTAGCCCGGCGGATCTCCTCAAACAGGTCCTCGCTCATCTCGATACGCGGTTTGCCGTAGCTATGCTCAACGATATCGATGGAAGCGTGCGTGAGAATCCAGCTGTTATAGGCGCCGCCCCGACCGTCGTCAAAAGCGTCGGGCGACAGCAGGCCCGCCGCAATGGCGTCCTGGCGATCGCGCCCAACGTAGGCAAGGATATCCGAGATGCGAACCACGCAACCCTCGAGTGTCATGGGACGCAGGTGCTCAATCGCGCTATAGCCAGTGGCAATGCAATCCTCGACAGTTCGGTCGAACTGGTCAAAGGAACTCATGTCCGAAAGCTCAAAAACACGCTGTTCGTACTCGCCGTTATGGCACAGGACGCCGTCGAGCGTCTGGAGCGACACGTTGCGGCCATACAGCGCATCGAGCACGCGGACCGACTGCACGTTATGGAAAAAGTAGCGACCCGTGCGCTCGTGATAGATATCGTTGAGAAATCGCTCACCGGCATGGCCAAAGGGCGTGTGGCCCAAGTCGTGGCCCAGGCCAATCGCCTCGATCAGGTCGCAGTTGAGCCCCAGGGCGCGGCCGATATCGCGTGCGATGCGCGAGACAAGCTGCACGTGCAGGCCACGACGCGACAGGTCGTCGTTGCTGCGAAAACTGAAGACCTGTGTTTTGCCGGCATAGCGAGTGTACGCCGGAAGATGAAGAATCTTTTCGGTATCGCGCATAAACGCCGGACGCATGAGCGTGCCCTCGTCTGCGGCTCGATCAACGCGACGGATGACCTGGTCATCGTCGCAACGGTACGGGTTGACATAGCCCGAAGCACGATCTGCGGCAATGCGCTCGACAAGTTCGGGCGATAACGCCGAGGGAATACGGTCCATGCGCGCCTTAATGACGGCCGTTTCTTGATTAGATGCCATGGCATGCTCCTTAAGAAGGATGCGCAATCGGTTACAATGTGCAGCCCACGACCTCGATTATGGCAAAAATCGGCACCAAAAACGGCAGCAAAGGCAGAGAACGCGTTTTTGCGAAGAGGCAGGAGAGGGCCAGCACCAGGAGCGCGACGGCAAATGCCACGATGCCGCCCAGAGGGTCGAGCGTGCAAAGGGCAAAGAGCGCCTTGGCGTCCCCCATGCCAATGCCGGGAGCGTGGCGAACACGACGCCAGAGCAACTCGGTAAGCACAAGGGCAAGGCAGACGATGAGAGCAAGACCGGCATGGTCAAGCGCCGTGTTAACGCCCTCGTCGAGCCAGACGCCTGCAAACGCCGCCACCGCACACGCACCGGCAAGCGCATTCGGAAACCGCCGCTCACGGGCATCAATCGCCGCGCCGGCAAAGATGCAAATCCAAAACGGGATATAGACCATCGAACACCTCCTTGGGCAGCAGCTCAAACGCAAAAACCACCACAAAGGTGCCTGTCCCCTTTGTGGTGGTTTTGGTGGTGGTTATTTGGCGCCTTGCATGACCTCGTCGAGGGTAACGCTTACGGCGTGCTGCGTCGGCACCCAGTCGACCTTTAGGAACAGAGCAGCCACCGTGATGGGGATATAGCTGAACATAAAGATCGGGAAGGTAAACAGGTTGGTCACCAGACGCCACTTTTGCGCGCAGTGAATATGCTTGTACTCAAAGATGGTCGTGAGCAGCGCAAGGATAAAGAAGGTCTGGTACATCATCGCGAAGGTCATAATGAGCGAGGCGGCACAAGCCTGCATCTCGACTTCGGTAGCCAAGAAGCCGTGTGAGAGTCCACCCACGATGAGGAACGTCGCGTTGGCGAGCATGGAAATCAGGGACAGAAGCATGCCCGGAGCGATGGTCATAAACATGTCGTAGGCGGCAAAGCGATGGTAACGGAAGGTCGACTTGACCAAGTGCTTACCATATGTAAAGAACACCTGATAAAAGCCCTTGGTCCAGCGCATACGCTGCTTCCAGGATGCCTTGAACGTCACGGGTTGCTCGTCAAAGAACTCTGCCGGCGCATAACCGATGCGGATGCCGTGAATGGCGCAGAACGTGGTGAACTGAATGTCCTCGGTCAGCGTGTGGAACTGCCAGCCGTGCATGCCCTCAATAACACTGGCGGAGATGAGGTAGCCCGAACCCGAGACGGCGCAAGAAGTCTTGCAGATGTTGCGCGCGTTGTTGAGAAAGCGTGCCTCGCGCAGATACCAGGTGGCATTAGCTGCCGAGATCCACGAGCTGCCGAAGTTCTTGGAGTTGCGGTAGCTTGTGACCACATGGAAGCCCTGGTCAAAGGCGTCATTCATCTTGGATACGTAATCGCGGGAGATAACGTTATCGGCATCGAAGATAAAGTAGCCTTCGAAGGTGTCGGGATACTCGTTAAGGATGCGGTCGAAGCCAAAATCCATGACCCAGCTCTTACCCTTGCGGGCCAGGTCGTTGCGTTCATAGACAATGGCGCCCGCCTCGCGCGCAAGCTGCGCCGTGTTGTCGGTGCAGGCATCGGCGACCACGAAGACCTCGATGAGCTCGGAAGGATAATCCTGATCCTTGATGGAGCGAACGAGGTTGGCGATCACGGCTTCCTCGTTATGCGCCGCGATAAAGAAAGCATACCGGTGGAGCTTTTTGGCCTTGGGAGGTGCGACCTCACCGCGCAGGGCGCCAATAACAAAGAAGACCACCTGGTACAAAAAGCAGACCGTGAGCAGCGTAACCACAATCTGGTTAAAGATCACGATGGGCGTGTTGGTTTGTAAAAAGGCGAGCATGCAGGCTCCCAGGAACGCGTTACGTAAACAACCGTATATCTTACCGCAGGCTAGGGGCGTTCAAGAAACCACCTAATACTAACTAGGCTTCGAGAAGACCGAGCTGAGGAACGATCTCGTCGCCGGCAGCGGTGCGGCCAAGCGAACGCGGAGCCAAATCGTCGAGAACCGCAGCGAGATCCCACGGCAGCTCGTCGCGGCACTCAATGCGCTCCCCCGTCACGGGATGGTCGAACGCCACGCGCCAGGAATGCAGGAACTGCCTGGTCAGGCCCTGATCAGCGCGCGCATCGCACTTGCCGTAGAGTGGATCGCCCACGCAGGCATGGTTGATATGGCGCATATGCACGCGAATCTGATGTGTGCGGCCCGTAAACAGGTGGCACTCGACGAGCGTGTAGCCGTCGTCGAAGCGTGTGGAATCGAAGCGCTCGAGGACCTTAAAGGTCGTAATGGCCTGGCGCGCGAAAGGATCGACCGAAACCGCCATCTTGACACGGTCGCGCGTAGAACGGGCAATGCCAGTGTTAATGGTGCCCTCGTCCATGGCAATGTGGCCGTGGACGAGCGTAATGTAGCGGCGGTCGAGCGTGCGCGTGCGGATGAGATTCTGGAGCGCGCGCTGGGTGTCGTCGTCTTTTGCCGCGAGCATAAGGCCCGAGGTGTCACGATCCAGGCGATGCACGATGCCGGGGCGGTCCTCGCCCTGCACGGTGCCCAGATGGTCAATGCCACAGTGATAGACCAAGGCGTTCGCAAGGGTGCCGCTCTCGTGGCCATGGGCGGGATGGCACACCAGACCGCGCTGCTTGGAGAGCACGATGAGGTAGTCGTCCTCGTAGCGGATATCGAGGGGAATGGCCTCGGGAATCACATCGGTGGGATCGTGCGGCTCGGGCAAATCGACCGAAATACGGTCGCCGGAGCGCACGGCATACTTTTTTGACAGGCATGTCTCGCCGTTGACGGCAACGGCACCGCCCTCGATCAGATGCGCGCAGGCAGAGCGCGTAGGGCAGCCGTCATTGGCGCCCAGATAGGCGTCAAGGCGCTGACCAGCGGCATCGTCGGCAACAAGGATATGGATGTCGGCCATTAGCGCTCATTCCTTTCGCGAATCTTGCGGGCACGCTCCCCACGCTGCTTGGCTTTGCGCTTGGCGCGGGCCTCGTCACGAGCGTTAAGCTCGGCGGTCGCATCGACCTCACGGGCCGCAGGACTCAAGAACATGTAGCCGATGAGGGCAAGCACCACACCGACCGTAATGCCGACATCGGCCACATTGAAGACGGGGAAGTCGATGAAGGTGGTGGCAATAAAATCGGTCACAAAGCCAAAAGCCAGACGGTCGATCGCATTGCCAATGGCGCCGCCCACGACCATAGCCATGCCCACAACCTCAAAGCGAGCAAGCTGGGGCGCGCGAAGCAAGTACACCGCGATCGCAACGATAACGACAAACGCCAGCACGGCAAACGCGAGGCCATGTCCCTCGCCCATGCTAAAGGCAGCACCGATGTTACGCACGAAAAGGAAGTCGATCACACCGGGGATAACAGTCACATGTAGAGCATCGCCGACGGCACGAACCGCAAGCTTGGTCAGCTGGTCAACAAGCAGCACGGCCAACGCCACGCTACCAGCAACACCCAACCGCCAACGCAAAGGCGGCGTCATATCCGCAGAACGACCCAAATCAATCCCCTACCCTCAAAAACATCGAATTACGTTTAACGCAAATCAATATCTTATATTGACCAGCAACGAAATAGCCGATGATTCGCTACCAACAGCGAAAACCCGCCAGAGCGAGCAAGGTGCCTTGAAGCAAGGCGGCATAGACCTTCTGGTCATGCCGCCGAAGCTGAAAGGCAGATTGCCGCTCTGGCGGGTTTGCAGCGTCGAGCCGTTACGCGGTTTGGTAAAACCGCGTAACTAGAGTGCGTTCGCACACCTCTCGCAGATGTGAGCGTGACCGTTGTACTCGCCAACGGTGGTGCGGTAATTCCAGCAACGGTCGCAGCACTCGCCCTCGGCAGCCTCGATGGCAACGGAGAGGTCCTCGCCCTGGGTCAGTTCAACAGCGGAGACGATGTAGAACTCGGCCAGGTCGACGGCCTTGTCGCCGGTCAGCAGCGCATACATCTCGGCGGGAACGACTGCCTTGACGCGGACCTGCTGGCTCTTAGTGAAGGTGCCGGCGGAGCGGGCATCCTCAAGGGCCTTGGTCACGGCGCTACGGAGCTCGAGCGAAGCCTCAAGCACGCCCTCAAACTCATTGGCCTCGTCGACCGTAATGGGCGACTTATACCAATCGAGCAGCGCGGCGTACTTCTGGTGATCGACGCAGCCGGTGGGTGCATAGGCCATGGCCTCGTCGACCGTGTAGGACAGGATCGGCTGCAGGTCGCGCATGAGCATCGAGAAGAGCTCGGCAAGCACGGTCTGGGCGCTCCGGCGCTCGAGCGAGCCGGGCTTCTCGCAGTACAGACGGTCCTTCAGGGCGTCGAGATACACGTTGGACAGCTCGGTAACCACAAAGTCGTAAAGCGCACGGTAGGCGCGCGGGAACTCGTAGCTAGCGTAGGCGTCGTCGACCTCGGCCTGGACCTGGGTCAGGCGGGCAACCATGAGCTTGTCGAGCGGCAGCAGGTCGGCAAAGGCGACGCCGTCGGTCTCGGGCTCAAACTGACCCTCGAGCTCGGAGAGCAGGAAGCGCAGCGTGTTGCGGAAACGACGGTAGGCATCGGACGTACGAGCAAGAATCTCGTGGTCGATGGACACGTCGGAGCTGGTATCGACGGAAGCAACCCACAGGCGGATGATGTCGGCGCCCATCTCGTCACAGACCTTGTTGGGGTCGATAACGTTGCCGAGCGACTTGGACATCTTACGGCCCTGGCCGTCGAGGGTGAAGCCCTGCGAGACGACCGCCTTGTACGGAGCGTGGCCGTTGGCGCCCACCGAGGTGAGCAGCGAGCTCTGGAACCAACCGCGGTGCTGGTCAGAGCCCTCGAGGTAGACGTCCGCCGGGTACTCCAGCTCGGGACGGTACTCGCAGACGGCCTTCCAAGACACGCCGGAGTCCCACCACACGTCAAGGATGTCCTTATCAGCCTTGAGGTGATGGCCACCGCACTTGGGGCAGACGCAGGCCTCGCCCAGATAGCTCTCAGGAGCGTCGGTGAACCAGGCGTCGGAGCCCTTCTCGTGGAAGAGCTTAATGACGGCGTCGAGCGTGGCGTCGTTCATGACCTTCTCGCCGCAGTCGGCGCATGTGTAACTGGGGATAGGCACGCCCCAGTTGCGCTGGCGGCTGATGCACCAGTCGGGACGCTGCTCGACCATGGCGCCGATGCGGTTGGCGGCGTGAGCCGGATACCACTTGACGTTCTCACGGACCTCCTTGCCAGCCTGCTCGCGCAAACCGGTCTTGTCCATCGAGACGAACCACTGGTCGGTAGCACGGAAGAGCACCGGGTGCTTGCAGCGCCAGCAGTGCGGATAGCTGTGCGTGATCTTCTTCTCGAGAACCAGGGTGCCGCGCTCGCGCAGGAACTCGATGATGTGCGGGTTGGCCTCATCGGTATCCATGCCGCTGAAGGGGCCGCCGGTGCCAAACTCCTCGCCGGTGTAGAACTTGCCGTCGTCATCGACCGGCATGCAGATGTCGGTGATGCCCTCCTTGAGGCAGGCGAAGTAGTCGTCGACGCCGTGGCCGGGCGAGTTGTGGACGATACCGGTACCGTCATCGACACCGACGTAATCGGCCAGCAGCGCCACGCCCTCAACGCCGTCAAAGATCGGCTGCTTGTAGTGGATGTGGTGGAAGGTCTCGGCGGAAACCACGTAGGGCTTGCCATCGACCATGACCGGGGTGTACTCCCAGCCAAACTCCTCACAACACTTAGGAGCCAGGTCCTCGAGCATGACCTCGGCACGGCCCTCGTGCTCAACGGCGACATAGGCGGCGCCGGGCTTAAGGGAAACGGCCTGGTCGGAGGGGATGGTCCACGGCGTGGTCGTCCAGATGATAAAGTCGACCGGGCCGTCGAAGTTCTCGAGGCCGGCGGGCTTGGAGGTCATCTCAAAGCGCACGAAAATGGACGGGCTCGTCTCGTCGGAGTACTCAATCTCGGCCTCGGCCAGCGCGGTGTGGCAGTGCTTGCACCAGTGAACCGGCTTGTGGCCGCGATAGATCATGCCCTTATCGAACATGGCCTTGAAGACCTCGATGTCGGCGGCATCATGCTGGTGATAGAGCGTCAGATAGGGGTTGTCCCAGTCGCCGAGCACGCCCAGGCGACGGAAGCCGGCCTTCTGCAGCTCGATGTTCTCGACAGCGAACTTGTTGCAGAGCTCGCGGATCTTAGCCGTGGAGGTCTGGTTGAACTTCTCGGTGCCGAGCTTCTCCTCGACCTTGTGCTCGATCGGCTGACCATGGCAGTCCCAACCGGGGACGTAGGGAACCTCATAGCCCTGCATCATCCAGTAGCGGTTGATCATGTCCTTGGAGATCTTATTCATGGCGTGGCCGATGTGGATCGGACCGTTGGCGTACGGAGGGCCGTCGTGCAGCACGAACTTCTTGTGACCCTCGTTCTTCTTCAGAACCTGCTCGTAGACCTTGTTGTCCTGCCAGTCCTTGAGTCGCTTGGGCTCGGAATTGGAAAGACCGGCACGCATGGGAAAACCGGTCTTGGGCAGATTCATCGTCTGCTTGTACTCGTTTGCCACGGTACCCCTTTCATGTCGTGGGCGCGCACGCCCTCTGGGCACCAAAAAAGCGCCCGTCCCTACAAGCTGGGACGAAGCGCCACAAACGGGCTGCACGCCCGCAAAAGCTCTTCGCTTAACCACCCAGCTTAGATGCCATCGCCCGCGTATTCGCGCGCTCGCATCCGTTACTCGGCTGGTCTGTATCGACGACCATCTCGGCGATGTCTACTAAGACGAACCTACGCGGCACGTCCGTTGGGACCGCAGCTCCGGGGTGATTTTCATCGGTCGCATGCACGGGTTCTCAGCGCTCCCCGCTCTCTGTAGCATGCGGACGGCCGACTACTCGTCCCCATCAACGCTTATGCGGAGTATGCTAGCACGTTCCGCACCGGCGAAAAACCCTCAACACTGGTTTTATACGTTCGAAATTTCTTGCGGCCGTGGACCTTCTCTTGGAGCAAAATACCTGTAAGCACTTTATCGAACGAAAGAAGATTGCTATGCGCACGATCGGAATGAGCGACTATACCGTTGGCGAAGACTGCTTTGACGAGCTGCACGGCGCGTTGGCCGAGTACGGAGCAACCAAGGTCGCCATCATTGGTGGTAAACGAGCACTGGCCGCAGCACTTCCCGGTATCGAAGCTGCGCTGGCAGGTACCGACGTCGAGATTCTGGAGACGCGCGTCTACGGCACCAACAGTACGCGCGCAAATATCGCCAAGGTCGTAAACTCCCCTGCCTGCCAGGAAGCTGACGTGCTTATCGCATGCGGCGGCGGCAAGGCGCTCGACACCGTGAAGACCGCAGCTATCGAGCTCAAGAAGATTGTCTTTACGGTACCGACGATCTGTTCCAACTGCTCCGCCGCGACCGCCATTGCCGTTGTCTACAACGACGACGGCTCGCTCGAGGGCTATTCGTACCCTAACCGACCTGCGCACATCTTCATCAACCCCAAGATCATCGCCGAGGCTCCGGCGGAGTACTTCTGGGCCGGCGTGGGTGATGCCCTGTCCAAGCAGCCCGAGGTCGAGTACGCCACGAGCGCCGGCAACCTGGAGCACACGGCAGGCCTTGGCCTAGCACTCGCACACACCTGCTCCGAGCCGCTGTTTACCTATGGCGTGCAGGGTCTTGAGGACGTTCGCCAGAACCTGTCGACCGAAGCCGTCAAGCAGATCGCGCTCGATATCGTGGTCAACACGGGCTACGTCTCCAACCTGACCAACCAAAACGATTACTACTACAACTCGAGCGTGGCGCACGCGTTCTACAACGCTTCCTGCAGCATTCCGCGCGAGGGCTCCTACCTGCACGGCGAGGTCGTGAGCCTGGGTGTGCTGGTACTGTTCGCCTATACGGGCGATACCGAGAACCTTGAGCGCTACGCCGCCTTTAACAATCAGATGGGCCTGCCCGTGACGCTTGAGCAGGTCGGGCTTTCCGAGGCTGATATCCCTGCCCTGTGCGAGTACGCGCACGCCACCAACGAATGGAAGCAAGGCAACCCGGAGCCCTTCACCGACGAGAAATTCGCCGCCGCCATCAAGGCCGCCAACGCTTACGGCCACACGCTCTAGGACTGACCCAAAACCACCACAAAGGGGACGGGCACCTTTCTGGTGGTTTTTTATTGCTCCAGCATTCAGTTCGTACTCGAACCCGATTCTTTACGAGAAAGGGTTCGGGTACGTTTTTTGTTTATCGGAAATTCTGCGGAAGGACTACTCGGAACGGTAAACAGAAACGAACAGAGGCAGGGTATCATCGTGGTGATGGTATCCTGCCTTTTGTTTTGCAGGATCAAGGTCGCTTTATGCGAACTTGATCGCCACTTATATGGCGCATTGATGGCAATTGCTTCGTACGTGCATACCGGGAGCCTGTACACCTCTGGCAAGGCGTAGCACACTAGACTTTGTTCCAAAGTCCGTGTGCTAAGGGGGCAGGCCCCTTAGAATTCCTGTGGAGTGTGTACGCACGTACGCAGGAAAACGGCAAAATTTCGCTATATCAGGGCGTTCTTTCATTGGAGAGTATGGTATACACGGCTTAGTTCAACAAATAAGAATTTATATATAAAGGAGAATACTGATGAAACTGTTTTTATGTTCTCACTTTTCAAGTGTAGGAAGTCTGATTAAGGAAGAAGTTGAAAGTAAAAAAGTCGCATTTATTCCAACAGCTTCGCTGCGTGAAGGCTACACCGGTTATGTCGGCTCGGCTCGAAAATTATTCAAAAAGTTGGGAGCAATCGTAACTGAAATTGATATTTCAACGGAGGCTTATTCAACGATACAGTCTCTTTTTGAAGATGCGGATGTGATCTATTTTACCGGCGGAAATTCTTTTTTCCTTATAGACCAGCTCCGTAAAACGGGAACGGATGAGCTGTTGAAGAAAGAATTGGCAAAAGGAAAACTGATGATTGGTGAATCGGCAGGTGCGATTGTATGCGCTCCAAGCATCCAATATATCGAGCAAATGGATGAAAAGCCGGAGGACTACTCACAAGAAGATGATGCAGGGCTTAATTTGATTGATTTCTATGTTCTTCCGCATTTTCTTACAGCACCATTTAAGAAAGTTACCGAGAAAATAATAACTGAGTTTTCGGATTTGAATCTATGCCCAATTAACAATCGTCAGGGAATTGTAATTGATGGTGAAGGTTCAAAGGTTATTTGCAAAGAGTAATTTAAAATTCCAGTTTGCTGCACTCGTTCCTAGCAGGGTTTGAGGCAGGCACGCCCCAACAAGAAGCCGTCCCAAAGGGGCAAGAATGGGGACTGCGGACGATTTCTTGGACCGTTACGCGGCCCTTCCCAGCGCGGAGCGGAACTCGGCCGGCGTGCGGCCGCCGAGCGCATCGCTGCGCCTCTCCGTATTGTATCGGCCGATCCAGCCCCCGAGTTCCTCGATGAAGCGGGCGGGGGTCCAGTCCGACCAGTCCCTGCCGTGCCAGAACTCCTTCTTGAGCAGGCCGAAGAAGCCCTCCATCGCCGCGTTGTCCGGGCTGCAGCCCTTGGCGGACTGGATTGGCTACGCTGATGTGGACAGTTCCGGGAGAGGCGCAAGAGACGGGAAGGCCGTGTGCGCGTTCCTGCGCGAGGGCCGTGGGGAGGGGCTGCCTGGGTACGGCGCCTGTCAACTCGGTCTACGTCTTTGATGACCGGGTCGTACTCAATATCAACTTCACGGATGATGCCAAAACGGTCACCCGTGAGGAAGTGTTGGGTTCGAGTGCTGTGGACAATGTTCCAGCATGCTGGGATCGAACTCGCTAGCCGGAATCACACGGTACCCGTGACGCAGCAGCAGATCGACAAAAACACCATTGCCCGCGGTGAGCGTACCGCTAAAGGTGCCATCGTAGACGTGACCCGTACCGCACGAGGGGCTGCGGTCCTGCAAAATGCACGCAACGATCTCGGACGGGCCGCCCGCCTGCTCGCACATATCGAGCGCGCGCTGAGCACCCTGGCGAAACTCGCGATCGACCGAGATGCCCTCGCAGGTACAAACCTCGCCATTCACAATCTCGGACGGCTTGCGCGGTGTGGGCAAGCCGCCAAAAACCTCGGGGCACACCAACAGGACCTCGGTCCCTGTGCGTTCGCAGGCCTCGACCAACGCGCGATGGTAATTGTCGAGCCCGTTATATTTGCAGCTCTCTCCCATCAAGCAGGCACTCACCACGATCTTCATACATATCCCTCCCAAACAAAACGCCCCATTTGAGATAGAAACTCAAATGGGGCGTTCGACGTTGTGCAACCAGCCTTACTGCTGCTTTGGCATCAGCGGATTCTCGCGCGTGAGGAGATTCATGAACTCCTCGCCCGTGATCGTCTCCTTCTTGTACAGATAACGAGCCAGCTCATGGAGCTTAAACTTGTTCTCTTTGAGGATCTGCAGGGCGCGGTCATGTGCGTCCTCGATCAGCTTGGCGACGATCGCGTCGACGCGCTCGGCCGTACCGGGGGCACAGGTGAGCGACGTGTCCTGGTTGAGGTAGGCATTCTGAACGGTACCGAGCGCCATCATGCCAAACTCTTCCGACATACCAAAGCGCGTCACCATGTTGCGGGCGAGCTTGGTGGCCTGCTCGATATCATTGGCCGCGCCAGTCGTCATCTCACCAAAGATGAGCTCCTCGGCAGCACGTCCGCCGCAGTAGACAGCGAGCTTGTCGAGCACCTCCTGGCGCGTGGTCAAGAAGCGCTCGTCCTCCTCGACCTGCATGGTGTAGCCCAGAGCACCGCTCGTACGCGGCACGATGGTGATCTTCGTAACCGGCGCAGAACCCTTCTGGCGGGCGGCAACGATGGCATGGCCGATCTCGTGATAGGACACGACCTGTTTCTCGTGATCGGACAGCACCGTGGACTTACGCTGCTGGCCGGCGATGACGACCTCCACCGACTCCTCAAAGTCATCCTGCGTGGCGCGCTTGCGACCCTCGCGGACAGCGCGCAGGGCGCCCTCGTTGATGATGTTGGCCAGGTCGGCACCCGAGGCGCCAGGCGTGGCGCGGGCGATCGCGGTCAGGTCGATCGGCGGCTGCGTCTTCACGCTCTTGGCGTGCAGTTCAAGGATATTCTTGCGACCGGTCAGGTCGGGCAGCTCAACGGGGATGCGGCGGTCGAAGCGGCCGGGGCGCAGCAGGGCCGGATCAAGGCTGTCGGGACGGTTGGTCGCAGCGAGGACGACGATACCCTTGTGGTTATCGAATCCATCCATCTCGGTCAGCAGCTGATTGAGCGTCTGCTCGCGCTCGTCGTTGCCACTAAAGCCGCCGCCATCGCGCTTCTTGCCGATGGTATCGATCTCGTCGATAAAGACGATGCACGGGGCCTTTTCCTTGGCCTGCTTAAACAGGTCGCGAACCTTAGCGGCGCCGCGGCCGACAAACATCTCAACAAACTCAGAACCAGAAATACTAAAGAACGGCACGCCCGCCTCGCCGGCCACAGCCTTGGCGAGCAGGGTTTTACCGGTACCCGGAGGGCCGACAAGGAGAGCGCCGCGTGGCAGTTTGGCGCCGATCTCCTCGTAGCGCTGCGGCTTCTCCAGAAAGTCGACGACCTCCTTGAGGGACTCCTTAGCCTCTTCCTGGCCGGCGACATCCTTAAAGGTCACGCCCACGTCCTTGGAGGCGATCACGCGCGCGCCGGACTTGCCCAGTCCGCCGCCGCCAAAACCACCGCCGCCAAAGTTCATCGACGGACCGTCATCACCCATGGCCTTCTTCATGCGGCGGTTGAGCCACCAGCCAATCAGGAAGAAAATCACCATGGGAAGAATGAGGGTGAGCAGGTAGTAGGTCATCAGGCCCGAGTTCTTATCGGGAACGACCGACTCAAGCGAAGCACCGGACTCAAGCACGCGATCGGTAAAGCCCGCGTCATTCGGCACACCGGTCGTCTTGTAGGCGATATTCTCGTCCTCGCCCTTCTTGGTGTAATAAATCGTGTAATCGTCCGTGTTGTACTCGACCTTGTCGACGCTCTTCTTATCGAGCGCTTTGACAAACGTCGAGTAATCGGTCTTCGTAATCTGCTGCGTGTGACCGATGTTGGGGAACAGAACGGTCGAGAGCACGAGGTAGACGACGAAGGCGATGAGCACGTAGAGGATCATATTCCGTCTACGTTTATTGTCATCCATCTCCATCTGCTTGAACTCCATCTACTGGGGTTGATAATTTTTTCTAGAATACCCAACCCGGACGGCGATAAACCGACGCCGGGCACGAAAGGACAGAGAAGGCATCACTGGGAGTCGGCAAGGTTCAAATCTATACGGGCGACGGCAAGGGCAAGACGACGGCTGCGCTGGGGCTTGCGCTGCGCGCCACGGGCTATGGACTTAACGTACTCATGCTTCAGTTTGCCAAGAAGCTGCACTGCGCCGAGCATGATGCGGCGCCCCGTTTAGGTCTGCGCATCGTACAAGCCGACCGCGACACGCCCGAAGCCTGTGCCGCACAGATCATGGAGCTGGCGCGCGAGCAGATTAGCCAGGTCGACGTGCTGATCTTGGATGAGCTGGGAGAAGCCATGCGCCGAGGCTTTGTGACGCGCGAAGATGTCGAAGCGTTGATCGCAATGAAACCGACCACCACAGAGCTCGTGCTCACCGGCCGCGGCTTGCTGCCACTGGCCGATCTCGCGGACCTAGTAACCGAAATGCGCCCCGTCAAACACTACTTCGACGAAGGCCTCCTAGCCCGCCAAGGCATCGAATACTAAATGATCCGAAGGGGACGGAGGAAAACGGATCATTTTGCCTTATCGCCAGGTCAATGATCCGTTTTCCTCCGTCCCCTTCGGATCATTAGGCGGTGGCGCGGCCGAGCCAGTTGCCGCTGTGGTGGTAGATGGTAAACATCGTGGCCGTGATTAGCCAAGTTACGGGGTAAACCAGCAGCAGGTGCTCAAGCGACGGATCGAACGGCATAATCGCAAACACCCAGATCACCCTGAGCACGACGGTGCCAAAAATCGTGAGCATCATAGGCTGGAAGCTCACGCCAGCGCCGCGGATGGAGCCGGACGCGTTTTCGATAATCGAGAAGATCGCGTAGAACGGCGCGATGAAATGAAGAATCGTCGTGGTGTAGGCCGAAATCGAAGCATCGTCGACAAACAGACGCGACAACGGACCCGAGAACACCAGTAGCACGGCAGACAGGCCACCAATGAGCATAAACGACAGCACAAGCGACGTATGGTAGCCCTTGCGCATGCGCTCGTAGTTGCGCGCGCCAAAGTTCTGTGCCGAGAACGTGGTGATCGAAACGCCAAGCGCCTCGGTAACCATCCAGATAATGCCGTCCAGGCGACCGGAAAGACCCCACGCCGTGGTGACATCGGCACCAAACGAGTTGACCGACACCTGAATCAAAACGTTGGAAATCGAATACGCAGCAGACTGAAAGCCAAGCGGCAGACCACACGAGATCATGCTCTTACAAATGCCAGGATCAATGCAGAGTTTGGACAGTGAAAGCCGCCACGCACCCGGAGCGTGCATCATACGAATCACGATCATCGTGGCGTTGGAGCAAATGGTCAGCGCCACCGCGATGCCGCAGCCCAGAGCCTCCATATGAAGCACGGCAACGAAGATGACATCCAGCACCGCATTAACAAGGCAGCCGGAAGCAATGATCACAGCAGGACCGCGTGTGTCGCCCACGGCGCGCAGCAGCGCCGTTCCCATATTGAGCAGCAGCGCCGCAACCATGGCGGCAAAATAGCAACGAGCATAGGCCACGCCCTCGGCCAATAGTTCATGCGGCGTGTTCATAAGTACCAGCATGGGCTCAACGAACACTATGCCAAGAATCGAGAAAACGATACCGCCCACCAGCGCGAGCGTCATGGCCGTATGGACCGAACGACTCAATCGCTCATCATCGTGCTGACCAAAAAACTGACCGGTAATGACCGCGCAGCCAGCGCCAACGCCAACGCAAAAGCCAATGCAGAGCTCGGTGAGCACCATCGTGGCTTGAATGCCACCCAGCGCGAGCTTGCCGCCAAACTGGCCGACGATATACGTACCAATAAGCGTGTAAGCCTGCTGAAAAAACGAGCTAAAGAAGATAGGGACGCACAGCGACAGCAGCTGCTGCCAAATAACGCCCTGCGTTACATCGATAGCCGTAGATTTCTTAGCCACACGCCCTCCCCACCAGCGTACGTCAAACAACAAAACGGCAATTTAAGACCAAAGCCAATACCAGCTTAGCACCGACCGACGTCGGCCGAAACGCCCCGAACCAGAGCCCGGTGCTAACTATCTGCCTAGTGATACAGCCCCGGCTGGTAGTGGTACTCGTTGCTCACATGCGGGCACAGCTGCCAAAAGGCAACAGCGCTTGCCGCGGCCACGTTGAGTGAATCGACCCCATGCGCCATCGGAATACGCACGGCGCGGTCGCAGCCTGCAATGGTCTTGGCGCCCAAGCCAGCACCCTCGGTGCCCATAAAGATTGCCAGGCGGTCAATCTCTTGGAGCGCGGGATCGTCCAGCGACACCGAATCATCCGTCAACGCCATAGCGGCACACGAAAAGCCGGCATCGTGTAGCGCCGCCAGCCCATCATGCGGCCATACGCGCGCTTCGCTGCCAATGCGTGTCCAGGGCACCTGGAACACCGTGCCCATGCTCACGCGGGCCGAACGACGATACAGCGGATCACAACACGTAGGACTGACCAAAATGCCGTCGACGTTGAGCGCGGCCGCCGAGCGGAATATTGCGCCCACATTGGTATGGTCGACAATGCCCTCGAGCACGCACACGCGCACCGGGCGCTCCCCCGCCGCCTCGACGACGCCGCCCAAGAACTCATCAACCGGAATCTGTCGCGGGCGACGAAATGCCGCGAGCGCACCGCGCGTCACATTGAAGCCCGTCAGCTGCTCCATGAGCTCCATGGAGGCAACGAACACAGGAACCGGACCCGCGCCCTCGCGCACAACCAGGCGCTCAAACAGCGGCATCATCTGGTCGAGCCAGCGCTCGCCCAAAAGAAAGCTCGCCGGCTCGTATCCGGCGCGAACCGCACGTTCGATGACCTTGGCACTCTCGGCGATAAAAATGCCCTTCTGCGGCTCCAGCACGCAGCGCAGCTCACGCTCGGTCAGTCGCACGTAGGCATCAAGCCGCTCGTCCTCGAGCGAATCGATTCGCAGCACCTCAACGGCATCAGTCATAGCAGCCAGCCCGCACCTTTCTTTACAGCGCATCTATACCAAACGAGGCGACGCTAAGCGCCGCCCCATGCATTCAAACAATCCGATGATACCGTTCACGCCGGACGATTTACGCCTCAACGCGACGATACGTTACGAACTCATAATCGACACCCTCGTCGCCCTCGCCCGAGGCAATCGTGGCAACACCGCCACGCCGCGCAATCTCCCACGCGGGATCGGCATCCAGATCGGGAAAATACGTATCCACGTCATGCACGCAATGGTTATGCGTAACCTCGGCCTCGGCGCAATACGGCAAAAACTGCCGATACACCTCGCCGCCACCGATCACCCACGCAACGGGCTCATCGGCTACCGCGGTGAGCGCTTCGTCGACGCTATGCACCACGTCGACGCCCTCGGCAGCAAAGTCCTCATCGCGCGTGAGCACGATATTACGACGGTTCTTGAGCGGACGCCCGCCGGGAAAACTCAGCAGGGTCTTGCGCCCCATAATAACCGGGCAACCTTTGGTGCACGCCACAAAATGGCGCATGTCGGCGCGATTGGAAACCACCATGTCGCCCTCGCAGCCAATGCCCCAGTCGTCACACACGGCAACGATGGCAGAAAGCTTACACGTCATAAGCGCCACCTACACCGCGATGGGAATGTTCTTGACCTGCGGGCCGTGCTCGTAGCCCTCGACGATCAGGTCGTCGGTCGTAAACGCATAGAAGTCATGCACGTCGGGGTTCAGCGAAACCTTAGGCGCCGCAAACTGCGGACGCTCGATAAGCTCGCGGACGATATCGACATGGCGGTCGTAAATATGAGCATCGGCGATCACGTGCAACAGCTCGCCGGGAATCATATCGACCGACTGCGCGACCATCATGAGCAAAATGGCGTACTGGCACACGTTCCAGTTGTTCGCGGCCAAAATGTCCTGGCTGCGCTGGTTGAGAATCATGTTGAGCGTGGGCTTGTCATCCTGCGGGTGCTGCGTGACGTTATAGGTCACACTGTACGCGCACGGATACAGGTGCATCTCGGATAGGTCGCTAAACACGTACGTGTTGGTCATGATGCGGCGGCTGTACGGCGTATGCTTAAGGTCGTACAGCACGCGGTCCATCTGATCGAAGTCACCCTCGGCATAATGGCTCTTCTGCCCAATCTGATACCCGTAGGCCTTGCCGATGGAGCCGGTCTCGTCGGCCCACTCATCCCAAATATGACTGTTGAGGTCATGCACGTTATTGGACTTCTTTTGATAGATCCATAGGATCTCATCCATGGCAGATTTGAGGGCCGTGCGACGCAGGGTAAGCGCCGGAAACTCCTCACGCAGGTCGTAGCGGGCCGTGACGCCAAAGTTTTTAATGGTATAGGCAGGGGTGCCGTCCTCCCACACCGGGCGGACCTTTTGGCCCTCGGTGGTGGTGCCATGGTCCAGAATATCGCGGCACATGGTTACAAACTGTTGATCAGCCTTGCTCATTGACCCTCCTGTCAGTCGCCTATAAGCGAGATTCATTGTAGCCCAGGCACATGCGGCCCCACAGCCCAAACATAAGCCCTCAATTTCTGGCATATGCCAGAAATTCATTGCGTAAATCTGCGCATTCGCTATTCTATTGTTGACATATGTCAGATAAGGAGAGCACATGGCAGGAAGACGCGAAAAACTGCGCCGCGTCGGGATCATCCCCGAATACCGCGGCTTTACCCCTGACGGCCTAGCCAGCGGAGACGCCATCGACATGACGGTCGACGAACTCGAGGCACTGCGCCTGTGCGACCTGGAAGGCCTTAACCAAGAGGCAGTCGCACAGCAGATGGGTATCGCGCGCGCCACGGTGGCGGCTATTTGCAGCCGCGCGCATCGCAAGGTGGCAAACGCGTTGGTCAATGGTCGGGCGCTCATCATCGAAGGCGGCAATATCGCGTACTCCCCCATTACCACGGCAACGGCCGTATGGCCAGCAAAGGAGATCGACACCATGAGGGTGGCAACCACGTACGACAACGGCAACATCTTTATGCACTTTGGCCGCAGCGAGCAGTTCAAGATCTACGACATTCAGGACGGCAAGGTACTCAACGAGCAGGTCGTGGGCACCGGCGGCACCGGCCACGGTGCCCTTGCGGGCCTGCTCGCCAACGGCGGCGTGGACACGCTCATCTGCGGCGGCATCGGCGGTGGCGCCATCAATGCGCTCGCCCAGGCCGGCATCACCGTCTATGCGGGAGCCCAGGGCAGCTGCGATGCGTGCGTCGAAGCCCTTATCGCCGGCACGCTCGCACAGGTCGGCGAGGCCACCTGCGACTGCCATGGTCACGACCACGAGCATTCCCATGAGCATGGCGAGTCCTGCGGCTGCCACGGCCATCACGAGCACGAGGGCCACGAGGGCTGCGGCTGCCACTAACGGCACGGCACCGCGAGCTCGGGGCGCGATACTGAACGCAATCCAACAATCAAAGCCAACAACAAAGGCCACCCGGTAGCTTCCGAGTGGCCTTTGCCATATCAAGCTGGAATTACAGCTCTATTTCTTATTACGCATCTGCGCTTCCATCTGGCGCAGCAGCTCCATATCGGACTTGGGACCGCCCATTCCCAAGCCACCCATGCCGCCCAGGCCCATGGCGTCCAGGCCGGGAATATTGGGCATGCGCATCTTCTTGCCCTTCTTACCCTTCTTACCCTTTTTGCCGCCGGCCTGTGCCTGATTGGCCATCGTGCGCATGCGGCCCATCATCTTATTCATCTCGCCCCACTGCTTCATAAGGCTGTTGACCTCGGTGGGGGTTACGCCAGCTCCCTTGGCAATGCGGGCGCGGCGCTGGCCGTTGATGATGGAGGGACGCAGGCGCTCCTCCTTGGTCATTGACATGATGATGGCCTCGTTCTTATCGAAGATGCGCTCGTCCAGGTTGCCGCCCATCTGGTTGAGCGCGCGCTGGCCGCCGGGAAGCATACCCAGGATGCCCTTCATGCCGCCCATCTTCTTGACGGCCTTCATCTGGTCGAGCATGTCGTTCATGGTGAAGCCCTCGCGCAGCATGCGCTCGGCAGCCTCGAGCTGCTCGGCGTCGGCCGCCTCCTGGGCCTTCTCGATGATGCCGACGACGTCGCCCATACCCAGGATGCGCTTGGCCATGCGATCGGGATAAAACGGCTCCAGCGAGTCGGGCTTCTCGCCCATACTCACAAACTTGATGGGCTTGCCGGTCACCTGGCGCACGGAAAGCGCACCGCCGCCGCGGGCATCGCCGTCGAGCTTGGAGATGATAACGCCGTCAAAATCGGTGCGCTCGGCAAACGTCGAGACAACGTTGACGATATCCTGGCCGGTCATGGCGTCGACGACCATCAGCACCTGGTCGGGCTTGACGGCCTTCTTGATGTCGACGGCCTCCTGCATCATCTGCTCGTCGATCTGCAGACGACCGGCGGTATCGACGATGACCACGTCACGCAGGTGGTCGACGGCCTCCTGGATGGCACCCTTGGCAATGTCGACCGGGTGCGCGCCGTCACCGCGGAAGACCGGCACGCCAATCTCGCCACCGAGCGTGGCCAGCTGGTCGGCAGCAGCGGGACGATAGACGTCGCACGCGGCGAGCAGCGGCGAGCGGCCCTGCTTCTTGAGCAGGTAGGCAAGCTTTACGGCAGCCGTGGTCTTACCGGAGCCCTGCAGGCCCACGAGCATGATGACATTGGGAATGCGGTTACTAAAGACGAGCTTGCTCTCGGTGGAGCCGAGCATCTCGGTGAGCTCGTCGAGCACGATCTTAACGACGTTTTGCGCCGGCGAGAGCGACTCCATGACCTCGGCGGTCATACAGCGCTCTTTGGTCTTGGCGACGAACTCCTTGACGACCTTAAAGTTGACGTCGGCCTCGAGCAGCGCCATGCGAATGTCGCGCATGGCCGAAGTAATATCGGCCTCGGTCAGCTTACCCTTGCCGCGCAGGCGGTCAAATGTGTCGTTGAGGCGATCGCTCAGGGAATCAAACACTAGTCACTCCTTAATTGGACTCGCCCACCAGGGCGCGGCAGAAATCTTTTGCATTAAACTCCTGCAGGTCATCGACCTGCTCGCCCACGCCGATGCGCAGAATCGGGAGCTTGAGCTTCTCGGCCACGGCCATGGCGATACCGCCCTTAGCCGTACCGTCGAGCTTAGTCATGATAATACCGTCCAGGCCCAGCGCCTCGTTAAACTCGAGCGCCTGGTTCAGACCGTTCTGGCCAGTGGCGGCATCGATCACAAGCACGACCGAAACGGGCATGGGACCGGCGGCCATATTGGCGGCGCGCTTACGGGTCACATTGACCACCTTGGCAAGCTCGCGCATGAGCTCGGGGCTCGTGTGCAGACGACCGGCGGTATCAATGAGCACCAGGTCGCTGCCGCGCTTATCGGCCTCGTCGAGCACGTCATAGCACACGCTCGCCGGATCGGAGCCGCGGTCACGCTTGATGACGGGCACGCCGGCACGCTGGCCCCACACATCGAGCTGCTCGATGGCGGCGGCGCGGAAGGTGTCGGCCGAACCGATCACCACGTTCTTGCCGCGGGCGGCCATGGCGCTCGCAATCTTGCCGACCGTCGTGGTCTTGCCGGCACCGTTGATGCCGACAAACAGCACGCAGCTCGGCGTGTCGGAAAACGGATCGCGCTCAACAGGCACAAAATGGCCCTCGAGCTGCTCGGCCAGGGCGCGGCGAAGCTGCGGGGCGGTCTTGAGGTTCTTCTTGGCAGCGGCGTCGCGCAGGTCATCGGAGACCTGAATGGCGACCTCGGCACCCATGTCACCCATAACGAGGGTGTCCTCAAGGCCCTCCCAAAAATCCTCGTCGACCTCGCCGCCAAAGTAGAAGACCTCGTTGAGGGCCTCGCGGCTGCGCTCAAGTCCGCGCGAGAGTGCGTCAAAAAATCCCATTATGCATTCACGACCTTTCCGGTTTCGCGATCGAGTTTTTGCGAGACGACGCGACTGACACCGTCGGCTTGCATCGAGACGCCGTAGAGAACGTCAGCATCCTCCATAGTACGGCGCTGATGCGAGATTACCAAGAGCTGCGTATCGGAACGCAGCACATCGAGGGCGCCGATGAGCTTGGACAGGTTGGCGTCGTCGAGCGCCGCCTCGACCTCGTCCAGCACATAGAACGGCACCGTGCGCGTACGGTATACGGCAAAGAGCAGGGCGAGCGCCGTCAGGCTCTTCTCGCCGCCCGACATGAGCATCATCTTGGTGATGCGCTTGCCGCGCGGCTGCGCCACGACCTCAATGCCCGTCTCGGCCGGATGCTCGGGGTCGGTCATCTCCAAATGTGCCTGGCCGCCCGGGAAGAGCATGGCGAAGATCTCGCGGAAATTCGCATCAACCTTCTCAAACGTCACCAGGAAGGCTTTACGCATCTTGCGGTCGATGGCCACGGTGATCTTGGTGAGCGCCTTGCGCGCGCTCTCAAGATCGGTCAGCTGCTCCTCGATGTAATCGGCGCGGCGCTTGAGCTGCTCGTACTCCTCCATGGCAACCTGGTTCACGGGGCCCAGGTTGTTGATCTGGCGCGCGAGTTGATTAAGCTCGCGCTCGGCGGCGTCGCGATCGGTGGGCGCCGGCAGCATGAGCGCTTCCTCAAGCACCGTGGTGCCATCGGCGGTGATGGCCTTGATGGCAGCCTCGACCTGCACCTCGAGCTTGCCGCGCGCCACCTTGAACTCATTTTGCGCTGTGGCGGCAACATCGACCCGCTCTTTGGCGCGGGCGACCTCGGTCTTGGCGTCCTCGATGGTCTTCTTAAGCGAAGCCGAGTCCGCCTCCTCAAGCGTTGCCTGATCGCGCAGGCGCGCAGCCCAGTCCGAGGCGCGCTCCAACAGGGCGGAATAGCGCTCGTGCATGGGATCGACGCGAAGGCGCAGCAGCTCGAGCGAGCGCGAGGCCTGACGCGTCCCGCGGATACGACGGTCGATACCCTCCAGACGATGCTCAAGATCGGGCACGCGGCCCTTCAGCGAACGCAGGCGCTCGCTCGTCTGAGCCAGGCGTACCTTAGCGTCGGCGAGCTTACCGGCGGCCTCGGAATCGTCACGGCGCACGCGGTCGAGCTCGTCATTGGCCTCGGCAATCTGCAAGCCTAAGTCGCTCGCCTGCGCACGGGCCTCGTCACGCGAACGGGTAAGTTCATCCACGCGCGGACGTGCGGCACGAACGGCCTCGGCAGCCTGCTCGCGGCGCTTGGAAATACGCACGCGCTCGACTTCGCCATTGTTGGCGCTTTGCTCCAGACGGCCGATCTCGGACAACAGGGAGCGACGCTCGCCCTCAAGACGGGCGATCTCGCCAGCGGCATCGCCCTCGGCGGCACGGGCCTCCTCGACGGCGACGTTGGCCTCAACGACTTGGTCCGAAACATGCTCAAAGATAGCAGCCAGATCGGGCTCCAAGCCCTCGAGCTCACGGATGCGGCGCTTGCGCTCCAAGGCACCCGAAGCCTCGCCGGCATCGAGCCCCACACGCACCAGGCCACCACAGCTCACGCGGGCGCCATCGGGCGTCACGTAGGTCACACCGTCAACGACGGGCGCGGCCAGTGCGGCAGCCAAGTCATCGACAACGTAATAGCCGCCGAGCAGTGCCTCGACGACCGGACCGTAGCCCGCACGCACGGACAGGCGATCGACCAGGCGGGAACCGGCAGCGCCCTTAGCGGCAGCAGAGGCGCTCACACCGCGCGCGACCAGCAGCGCCTCGCCCGAGGCCTTCTTCTGGTCCAGAGCGGCACGACCGGCACGCTCAAGCGCGGACGCATCGTCGAACAGCAGCGCATCGATATCGCCGGCGAGCAATTGCTCAACCAGGCCCTCAAGCTCACGCGGGGCCTCGAGCACGTCGCCCAGACGACCCGAGACATCGTCGCCCAGCGCACCCATCAGACGGCTCACCAGCGGCGAGCTGTCAGCCATGCGGGCATCGAGCTTCTTTTGGCTGGCAAGCTCCGAGCGTACCTCGGACAGCTTGTTGCGCGCCTCGCCCTCGCGGGCACGCAGGTCCTTGAGGGCAGCGCGTGCCGTCTCGGTGGCCTCGCGCGCATCGCTCTGGGCCTGACGAGCCGCCTCAAGGGCGCTCTCAAGCTCCTCGGCACGGTCGCGGCGGCTCTCAAGCGATGCCGTGACCTCCTCGAGCTGGTCATCAATCTGCTCCAGGCGCGAGGCATACATGTTGTCCTCGACCTCGGCATTGGAAAGCGAATCCTTCACCTTGGCGAGCTCGAGCGCGGCGTTATCGGCCACACGCTGCACATCGCGCTGCTCGCGCATGAACTGCGAAATCTGCGCATCAAGCGCCACGCGCCGCTCGTGGAGCTGAGCGGCGGCAGGACCAGCGGCGTCAACGTCCTCCTGGGCCTGCATGTGCGCGCCGGTCACTTCCTCAAGCTGCGCACGCGCGTCCTCGAGCTCCTCTACCACGCGACGACGCTGATGCTCGGAGCTCGAGATCTGGCCGCGCATGTCGGACAGGCGCGACACCATGTTGTGGCCCTTTTCCTCGAGCAGGCGCATATCGGAGTTAATGCGGCCGACCACGTCTTGCATATGGCGGCGCTGCTCGCCCAGATCGCCCACAAACAGGCCCTTTTCCTCGAGCATGACCTGGAGCTTCTCGAGCTCGCGTTCCTTTTCGCCCAAGCGGTACTGCGCAAGCTCCAGCTCGGCGGCACCTTCCTTGGAGCGGCTCTCCAGGTCGTTCCACTGCGACTGCAGCGAACGCAGCTCGTCGACGGCTAGCATCTGCGTAAGCTCGTTCGCGCGCGAGGAAAGCTCTTTGTACTTGCGCGCGCGATCGACCTGACGCTCCAGGGGTCGCAGCTGACGGGCGATTTCCTTATTGATGTCGCGGGCACGCGTCAGGTGCTCGTCCATCGACTTAATCTTTTTGAGCGCACGCTCCTTGCGGCGCTTGTGCTTGGAGATGCCGGCAGCCTCCTCGATGAGGGCACGGCGCTCCTCGGGGCGGCTCTGCAAAATGGCGTCGAGCTTGCCCTGGCTGATGATGGAATGCGTATCCTTACCCAGACCCGAATCGTGCAGGATGTCCTGAATGTCCATCAGGCGGCACGGACTCGAGTTGATGAGGTACTCGCTTTCGCCCGAGCGATACATGCGACGGGTGATGGCGACCTCGTCAAAATCGACGGGTAACACATGGTCCGAGTTATCGAGCACCAGCGTGACCTCGGCGACACCCACCGGCTTGCGAGCCGACGAGCCCGAGAAGATGACATCCTCCATGGCCTGGCCGCGCAGCTGCTTGGCGCTCTGCTCGCCCAGAACCCACAGGATGGAGTCGGAGATGTTCGATTTTCCCGAGCCGTTGGGACCGACGATGACGGTCAGGCCCGGCTCAAACGTCATATGGGCGCGGTCGGCAAACGACTTGAACCCTTTGAGCGTGAGGGACTTGAGATACACGGTTCCTCGCTTAAACAGGCTTCTTGTTGAGAATCACGCCGTTGGTGGTATAGCCCATGCGGTCAAGTGCCTCGAGTGCAGCGGCTCCCTCGGCTTCCTTCTTTGAGGAGCCGGAGCCGCGACCCTGGCGAATGCCATCGATCAACACCACGGCGGTAAAGGTAGGCGCATGCGCCGGGCCCTCGGAGCCAACGAGCTTATACGCCGGGGGTTCGTGACCGTCGGCTTGCACGCACTCCTGCAAAAACGACTTGGGGTTTGCAGGATGCTCGGCACGCTCGGAAGCCAAATGCGGCTTGAGCGTACGGTGGATAAACTCCGCCGCGGCATCCCAGCCGGCATCCAGATACAGCGCGCCCACGAGCGACTCGTAGACGTTCTCGAGCGCCGAGTGCAGGCCGCGCGCGCCGGTACCGGTCTCGGAGGCACCAAAGATGATGATGTCATCGATACCCAGCTCGTGAGACACCTCGGACAGCGTGGCGCCCGAGACAAGGGAGACCTTCAGACGTGTGAGCTTGCCCTCGTCAAACTCCGGATAGGACTCAAACAGGGAGCGTGCGACCACGGCGCCCAAAATGGAATCGCCCAAAAACTCAAGACGCTCATAGCTCGCCGAGACGGGCTGACCTTCCACGGCAGAGGGGTGCGTGAGCGCCGCGCGCAGCAGCACCTTGTTATTGAACTCGTGGCCCAGGATTTCCTGGGCGCGCGCGAGTCGTTGAGATAAAGCCAAGACTTAGGCCTCCTTGGCGTTTTCAATAGCGTCGACAGCGTCGGCGACAGAGTTGAGCGACAGCAGGGTCTCGTCATCGATCTCGAGGTCGAACTCGTCCTCGATGGCCGTCACCAACTGCAGACGCTCGAGCGAATCGGCATCGAGATCGTCGAAGGTGGTCTCGTCGCTAATCTCAGCAACGTCGACACCCAGCACATCGGCGGCAACTTCGGCGATCTTATCGAAGATTTCGGAGCGGTCCATAGCGCTTCCTCTCGTATTGCGTGAACATCAACGCGCTGGCGCCGCAAGCGCAGCGCCAAGACACGGTTTTGATTCTACCCCACGACGCAGGCCGCGAGGCACATAACAGCGCCCTAACTCGCTCCTACAAAACGATGCCGTCCATAGAGTTGGCGATGTTCTCGACAAGCCCGGCGCGCACGGCCTCCGCCGCGGCGAGCGTACCGTTTTTGACGGCCTCGACTGAGGTGGCACCATGGCCGATCAGCACTACGCCACGCAGGCCCAAAAGAATCGCGCCACCCTTAGCATCACCCGAGAGCTTTGCCTTGATCTCGCGCATCTGCTTTTTTATGAGCAGCGCGGCAATCTTGGTGCCGAGCGAAGACATAAAGACACCCTTGAGCTCCTGCAGCAAAAACTTGGCAGCGCCCTCGGTGGCCTTGAGTGCGATGTTGCCCGACATGCCGTCGGCGACCACGACGTCAAAATTGCCCGACGTAAGATCGGTGCCCTCGCAGTTGCCCACAAAACCGGGAACAGCGGCCTTCATGGCCGGGAAGCACGACTTGGTGAAGTTGGAGCCCTTCTCGTCCTCGGTGCCGTTGGCAAGCAGACCGACGCGGGGATGCTCAATGCCCAGGACGACGCGCGCATAGGCGCTACCCATCTGGGCAAAACGCACCATGTCGTCGACCTCGACATCGGGGTTGGCGCCCATGTCGCACAGGACCGTCAGGCCGCCGGCGCGGTTGGGCAGTGCATTGGTGAGGCACGGACGGACCGGCTGCTTCTTGCCCTCGGCCTGATACCTAAATGGCGTCACGTAGGCGGTAGCGGCAGCGGTCATGGCGCCAGTGGAGCCGGCAGAGAAGAACGCATCCGCGTTACCCTTCTTGATAGCGCGGCAGGCAAGTACGATCGAGGACTTGCGCTTGGTCATCACGGCTCGAATGGGATCGTCATCCATGGCGATGACATCGGGCGCCTCCAAGGCCTCAACGCGAGCGTGAGCCGCGGCAAAGGGGTTCACGATCTCTGCGGGACCGACGGCCAAGACCTCGATATCGGGATCAGCCGCAAGCGCCGCCTCGATACCGTCGAGGACAACCTGAGGCTTCTCGTCTCCGCCCACAACGTCTACACAAACGCGAACGTTACTCATATACATGCTCCTTATACAAAAATGGCCGACTCATTGAGCCGGCCATTGTGGTTCCAGTTGGAACGGCATCGCATCCAGAGTATACAGTTACTCGGTAACGATAACCTCGCGGTCCTTGTAGAAACCGCAGCTGGGGCACACGTGGTGCGGGAGCTTGACAGCACCGCAACGGGGGCACGTGGACTGAGCCGCAGCCGAGATCTTCATGTTGGCGGAACGGCGGGTGTGAGTGCGGATACGACCCTGCTTTTGTTTAGGTACGGGCATAGTGACCTTCCTTATGAACTATCCAGTGTGGCGATTACGCGCAAGTAGCGATACTACCACAGTTTTACTCGTCAAGCTTGAGATTCTTCAATGCTGCAAATGGATTTTCCGTGGCAGCGGCCCATTCGGCCTCTGCCTGAGCGGCGCAATCGCATTGCTCGACGTTGAGATTGATGCCGCAAGTGGGGCATAGGCCGCGACAATCTGGCTTGCACAGGACAACGAACGGCGTATCCATGACGACCGCGTCGTTGATGGGCTCACCCAGATCGACGATGCGATCCTCGCCCAGCAGCTCGTAGCCATCTTCGTAGGCCTCGGGGTCCTCGGGCTCGTTAAAGAGATAGAATTCCTCGATCTCACCGGCAATATCAAACGAAGCGGGCTCCAGGCAACGGTCGCACTCACCGGTTGCATGCGCGCGGACCATGCCCGTAAGCAGAACACCGGTGCCGGCATTGGTAAAGACCACATCGTAGTCAATGCCGTTCTGCAGCTGGTACTCCTTCTCGCCCACCGTATAGGTGGCAACATCGACCTTACCGGTCAGCGGGTACGAGTCTCCGGGAAACTCGAGCTGCTCGGAAAGATCGACGGTAACGCTCGGGAACTCAGCCATTACCACTGACCATTCTGCTGGGCGGCACCCTCGTTGAGCTGCTGACGGCAACGGGTCACCGTGCCGGTCAGGCTCTTGAGGTTCTCCTCGAGGTGCGTAAAGACCTGCTCGGCGTAATCCTCGGCGGCATAGCGCGTCTCGCGCTCATACTGCTGGGCACGATCGCGAATGTCGTCGGCCTGCTGCTGAGCTAAGCGGACAATCTCCTGCTCACCGGCAATGGTGAGGGCCTGCTGCTGAGCATCGGCGATGATGGAATCAGCCTGAGCGGCAGCGGAAGCCATAAGCTCCTCGCGCTCCTTGAGGATACGGCGGGACTTCTGCCATTCCTCGGGATAGCTCATGCGGATCTCGTCGAGGATGTTAAAGAAGACGTCGGCGTCGATAACCTTCATCTGGGCGTTCTTGCCGAACGGCGTCTTAGCCTCTTCGATGAGCCCCTCGAGCTCGTCGACAAGACTCACGATCCTGTCGCCAGGAAAATTCTCGCCCGGCATCCGGTCTCCTTTCATAGGTAACATATCATCGAGTTAGTTTACCACATGCCACCAGGCATTAAAAAACGTCACGAAAAGCGATGTTTGAGCGCTTTGACCACATTGGGCGGAACAAAATTGGAAACGTCGCTACCGAGCGAAGCAATCTGGCGCACCACCGAACTCGAGATGTAGCCGTACTGCGGAGCACTCATGACAAAGATGGACTCCAGCTCGTTATCCAAGCGATAGTTGAGGTCTGCCTGCTGCAGCTCGTACTCAAAGTCGGTCATGGCGCGCAGGCCCTTGACCACGGCCCCCGCCCCCTGCTCGCGAGCGAAGTCGACCAAGAGGCCGGTAAAGGGCAGGACCTCGACGCCGTCGATATCACCGAGCGCCTCACGAGCCAGCGCCACGCGCTCATCCAGCATAAACGTGGTGCCCACACCGTTTTTACCCTGCGACTCGGCGACAGCGACGATCACGCTGGGAAAGATGCGGCGGGCGCGGCGGATGACGTCGATATGGCCAAACGTGATGGGATCGAAGGTGCCCGGGACGATCACGCGGTTGATGGTGTCATTCATGGGCATCCTCCGAAGGCGCGTCCTCGTCATTATTGCTGTCGTCGGCATCGTTGTTCTCGTCCGCGGCAACCCAGCGCAGCAAGTCAACCGAGGTTATGCCGTAGCGCTTCTCCCGCACGGTCTCAAAGCCAGCCGGGTGAGCACCCGCGTCGGCCGCGGCATGCTCAGACAGCGCGTAGGCCCCCGGCGCCAGCAAGCCCTGCTGGGCAAGATTGCACAGCAGCTCCTCGACCGGCTCGGCGCCAAAAGCATATGGTGGGTCGAGCAAGACCAGATCAAAGGGGCCGCCCGGCACACGCCCGCGCGAGGCACTTGCCAGCACGTCGCCGGTCACAACACGCCAACGCGAGCGGTCGCGGCACAGCGACTCAATATTCTTGGTGATCAGGCGGGCGGCATTGCGGTCGATCTCGAACGTAGTAAGCGAGTGGGCGCCACGCGAGAGCATCTCTAACCCTAAGGCACCGGAGCCACCAAAGGCATCCAGCACGCGCACCTCATCCAAGTCAAAGTCGAACGCCGACATGACCATCGACGCACACGCCTCGCGCACGCGATCGGTCGTGGGACGGGTAACATCGCGCCCGCGCGGCTCTTCGATCTTGCGGCCGCGCCATTCACCGCCGATGATTCTCATCCTCCGCTGACCTCCTTAAAGATATGTCGATAACGCGTGGCGACTGCATCGCGCAAGGGGCGTGTCGCCACGGAGTCAAGATTGCAAGCATACCGCAAGAGCTCGACCGCGTCCAAATGGGCCCATTCGATTAAGTCCTCGTCGGCATCCAGGTCCACAAAGCGCAGGGTCACGCCGCCATGCTGACGGTAGCCCAAGATCTCGCCCTCGTGGCGCAGGCGCAGGTCCATCTGAGCGAGCGTAAAGCCGTCCGACGTCTTTTCGAGCGACTGGAGACGGTCTTGCGCCGCCGATGCGCCGCCGTTGCCCTTGGAGTGCGTCATGACCAGGCACGTGCCCGACACGCTGCCACGGCCCACGCGACCGCGCAGCTGGTGCAAGGCAGCCAAACCAAAGCGCTCGCCGTTCTCGATAACCATGACGGTGGCATTGGGCACGTCGACGCCTACCTCGACCACCGTAGTCGAGACGAGCACGTCGATCTCGCCACGCTTGAAGGCATCGATGACCCGATCCTTTTCCCCCGCTAGCATGCGGCCGTGAAGGCGCTCAATGACAAGACCAGGCAACGCCAGACGCAGGCGATCGAGCTCGGTCGCCGTATCGTGCAGCGGCACGGGGACCGTCGCGCGGCCCTCGTCGTCGCGGGCGATACCGGGCACGTCCTCCAGATCATCGGCCGAGTCACTCGGCTCCACGAGCGGGCAAATCACGTAGGCCTGCTGACCCTTATCATGCGCCTCACGGATGGCGCCATAGGCGAGGTCACGGCTCGACTCGGTGAGAACACGCGTCGTCACGCCAGCGCCAGGGACGGGCCGATGGCGGATGATACTCGTGTCCAGATCGCCGTAGACCGAAAGCGCCAACGTACGCGGGATGGGCGTAGCCGTCATAACGAGCAGATCGGCGCCCGGGCCCTTGGCACGCAGGGCATTGCGCTGGCCCACACCAAAGCGGTGCTGCTCGTCGATGACGACAAGCGACAGATGCTTGAACGCAACGTCATCCGAAAGCACCGCATGGGTGCCAAAGAGCACGTCAAGCTCGCCCGATTCCAGCTGTGCATGGATGCGTTCCCGCTCTGCGGCCGGCGTGGCACCCGTCAGAAGCGCCCATGACATGCCGGTCTGCGAGAGCAGAGGGCCGGTCTTATCGGCATATTGGCGCGCCAGCACGCCCGTGGGCGCCATAACGCAGGACTGGGTGCCCGAATCGGCCGCGACGGCCAGCGCGCAGGCGGCGACGGCCGTCTTGCCGGTACCGACGTCGCCCAGCAGCAGGCGGTTCATCACGCGCCCGCCATCGCACATATCGCGCAGGATATCTTGGAACGCGGCCTGTTGCTCGTCGCTCAGCGAAAACGGCAGGGCCTGCTTAAGCGCGGCCAGGTGCTCGCCCGCGGCGTGGGCATAGGGCACCACATCGACCAGGCCGCCGTCGTTGCGCAGGCGCAGCGCCAGCTGCAGGTAGAGGCACTCCTCGTAGGCAAGCCGTGCGCGCGCGATATCGCGCTCAGCCATGCTCGAGGGAAAGTGGATCGATCGAAGCGCACGAGCATTGCTCATCAGGCGACGCTTGACGCGCAAGCGTGCGGGAATCGGATCGAAGGGATTGCCGACGACCTCGAGCGCGCCGCTCACGATGCGGCGCATCCACGCCTGGCTCACGCCATCACTCACGTAATGGACCGGCAGGATGGTGCCCGCGGCATGCCCGCCCTCGAGCTTTTCGAAATGCGGCGAGGCCATCTGCTTAAAGCCGTAGGCAAACTCGACCTTACCCATCACGGCCAGGCGGTCGCCCCGCTTAAGCTGCTGGGCAATCCAGGGCTGGCGGAAAAAGGCGACCTGCAGCACGCCCGTCTCGTCCACGAGCGAGACCTCGGTCACCTGCATACGCGGGCGAGGCTGCTTTTGGACGATACGGTCAACCGTGGCGACTATCGTGCACACGGTACCGATGGGCGCCATCTCAATAGACCAGGAACGCGTAAAGTCGAGGTATCGATGAGGGATATGGAGAAGGAGGTCCCCCACCGTCCGAATACCCAGACGGCGAAGGGCCTCCTCACGTTTACCCGAAACATATTTGAGTCGCGCGATATCCTCGTCGAGCGCATTGCTCTGGGCAAAGCGCTCCGAGACGCGCGACACGGAGCACAGCTCGGACATGACCAGATGCCTACTCGATCGAGAAGATCACGGGGTAGAGCGGCTGCTCGCCACGATGGGCGTCAATCTCCAGGTCGGGCTGAGCCTCCTCGATGGCATCGACGATCTCCTGGAAGGCCTCATCGGACAGCTCCTCGCCGGCCAGAATCGTCAGCGCGTCGCCCTCCTCTTCCTCCTGCATGCGGTTGATGCAGTCGAGCGTGACCTGCTTCACGTCGGAGCCGACCACGTCGATGGAGCCGGCAATAATGCCCATGACGTCACCGGAGTGAATCGGCGAGCCGTCGGAGGCGCTGGAATCGCGCACGGCACGGGTGACCTCGCCATCGCGAACCTCGCTGATGGCGTCGACCATGGCGGCGACAGCGTCCTCGAGCTCGGAATCGGGCAGCACCGCGAACAGCGCGGAGAAGGCCTGCGGAACAGTCTTGGTGGGAACGACGGCAACCTTCTTATCGGTGCAGGCAGAGGCGGCGGCTTCGGCAGCCATGCGGATGTTGCCGTTGTTGGGCAGAATGATGACCGAAGTCGCGTTGACCTGGTCCACAGCACCCAGCAGGTCGGCGGTCGAGGGGTTCATGGTCTGGCCACCCGAGACGATCACGTCAACGCCGAGGGACTTGAGGATGTCGGCCTCGCCGGAACCGGCGGCAACAGCGACAAAGCCCAGCGCCTTGGCGGGCTCGGCGGCCTTCTCCTGGTCCTCGTGGATCTTGGCGGTACGGTCGTGGGCCTCCATCTCCATGTTATGGATAAAGACCTCGTAGATCTGGCCAAGCTGCAGCATGTGCTCGAGTACCAGGTTAGGGGTATTGGAGTGCACGTGAATCTTGTAATCGGGGTAGGCACCCACAAGCAGCTCGCAGTCGCCCATGGAGCCCAGGAACTTAAGGCACTCGTCCTCGTCAAAGGGAGCGTCGGCCTTAAAGAGGAACTCGTTGCAGTAACGGAACTCCGAGCCCTCCCAGTCGTCGTTGGCCTCAATCTCAACGCGATCGAACGCCGCGTCGCGAGCAGAGCCAGCGGAATCAAACGTAGCGGAGAAATCCTCGACCACGGTGCTGCGGCCAAGCGCGGCGGCAACGAAGTTCTCCAGGAAGATGGCAAAGCCAAAGGCGCCGGAGTCGACCACGCCGTTCTCTTTGAGGACGGGCAGCAGGTCGGGCGTGCGTGCGACGGACTGGTAGGCCTCGACGACGATAGCGTCGAGCGCATCCTCGGCCGAGAACTTCTTCTTCTCACACTCGTCGGCCTTGGTCGAAACATCGCGCAGGACCGTGAGGATCGTGCCCTCGATGGGCTTGCGGACGGCCTGGAAGGCGACCTTGACGGCGCGGCGGAACGCGTGGGCGATGTTGGCGGACGTGATAGGCTCATCGGCAGAGACGAGGCCCTCGGCCACGCCGCGCAGGATCTGCGAGGTGATGACGCCGGAGTTACCGCGAGCACCCATCAGGGAGCCGTGGGTGATGGCGCCGGCGATGGCCTCCATGTCGGCATCGGCAGGAAGAGCAGAGAGCTCCTTGGTCACCGAGGCGAGCGTGAGCGACATGTTGGTGCCGGTGTCGCCGTCGGGTACAGGGAAGACGTTGAGCTTGTTGATCTCCTCGGCCTTGTCGGAAACGGCAGCCGCAGCGATCGGAAAACAGGTGCGAATGGTCTTTGCAATCATGGGTATTTGAATCTCCGTTTTCGGATGCTAGTTCAGACGGCTCTTGAGCGCGTCGATATGGATGCCGATCTTAAGGCTGGCGGGATCGATCTGGGCGATCTCCTGCAGGGTGAAGGCAACGGAGCTCGAAAGATTGTGGCAGACGGACTTCATGTTGACGCCGTTCTCGAGCACGACGTGAAGATCGACCGTAAGGCCGTTCTCGTCGGCGGAGACAAGCACGCCCTTGCGGAGGCGCTGGCCGGCAAGCAGGCGCACGCTCTCGGCGCCCTGGAGCTGCTCAGCCATTCCGACAACGCCGTAGCACGTCATCGCGGCATAACCGGCAATATCGGCAATAACGTCGTTCGAGACGCTCAGGCTGCCGTTAATGGTCTCAGACACAAGAATCTCCTTATCTGGTGCTCGCGGCACCATGTCGTGGGAGCAATCATTGCAATATTCTACAACGACCGCGCCATGTTGAGGTGGTGGGTCGCGGGATTACATCCTCGACACGAAATGTTGATATGGCAACGTTCGAGTCAAGTGGTCGCGGCATGAAAAAACCCGCCGCATAAGCGACGGGTTTTACAACCTGGCTCCCCGGGTAGGACTCGAACCTACAACAGCGCGGTTAACAGCCGCGTGCTCTACCATTGAGCTACCGAGGAATTTAAAAGCCCAGCAAAATGGGCTGAGAAATTCTGGCTCCCCGGGTAGGACTCGAACCTACAACAGCGCGGTTAACAGCCGCGTGCTCTACCATTGAGCTACCGAGGAATAGGTGCGTGCTCTCAAGCAACGAAGTTTATTATACGGACGATTGGGCGAAGGGCAAGAACTTTTTTAAGAATTTTTCCGGCCCAGTCATTGGGGACGTCCCCAACTGCCACCCAACTGCCAAGCAATGGAGATGCCGCAGGTAGAGGACGGACAGCGAGCGACGTCCAGGGCGAACAAGTTGGCATGAAAAAGGCAAGGCATAGACCTTCTGGTCATGCCTTGCCTTTTGAATGACAAATTGTCGCCCTGGGCGGCGCGCAGCGTCGACTGGTCCGCCGTTCGGTAGAACGGCGGAACCCCTAAGACTCGATGTAGTCCTTCAACTTGCTAGAGCGGCTCGGGTGGCGAAGCTTGGCCAGGGTCTTGGACTCGATCTGGCGGATACGCTCGCGCGTGACGCCAAACTCGCGACCGACTTCCTCGAGCGTGCGGGGGTGTCCGTCAACGAGACCAAAGCGCAGCTCGATAACCTTGCGCTCACGATCGGCAAGCGAATCGAGCACCTGGGTGAGCTGCTCCTGCAGCATGGAGAAGCTGGCCGCATCGGGCGGAACGATAGCCTGGGAGTCCTCGATGAAGTCGCCCAGCTGGGAATCCTCTTCCTCGCCGATCGGGGTCTCCAACGACACGGGCTCCTGCGAAATCTTCTGGATCTCGCGGACGCGGTCGGCGCTCATGTCCATCTCGGCACCGATCTCCTCGGGGGTCGGGTCGCGGCCCAGATCCTGGAGGAGCTGGCGCTGCACGCGGACGAGCTTGTTAATGGTCTCGACCATGTGCACGGGAATACGAATGGTACGGGCCTGGTCGGCAATAGCGCGCGTAATGGCCTGACGAATCCACCACGTGGCGTACGTGGAGAACTTGAAGCCCTTCTGGTAGTCGAACTTCTCGACGGCGCGGATCAGACCGAGGTTGCCCTCCTGGATCAGATCCAGGAACAGCATGCCACGGCCGACATAGCGCTTGGCGATGGAGACGACCAGACGCAGGTTTGCGCTGATGAGCGCCTGCTTGGCCTCAAGACCAACGTTCTCGATACGCGTAAGACGACGCATCTCGGCACGCGTGAGCTCGATCTCGCCAGCCTCATTTGCCTCGAGCTTCTCGGTAGCCTCGAGACCGGCCTCGATCTTCATGGCCAGATCGACCTCTTCAGATGCGGTCAGCAGGTCGACCTTACCGATCTCCTTGAGGTACATACGAACCGGGTCGCCGGTCAGCATCACCGTGGAGGCGTCGATACCACGCACGCGCGAACGCGAACGGGACGTGCGCACGGTGCGCTTCTTCTTGCTCTTGGAAGAACCCATCTCGGCGTCGGCCTGACGGGCCATCTTGAGCTCGTGATCGTCGAGCGAGCCGGAATCGTGCTCGTCGTCGTCGTCAAAATCATCGGTATCGTTATCGTCATCGTCGACGTCCATGGGGGCGTCGTCGTTTCCGCTCGCGGAGATAATCTGGATGCCGCTGTTGCGCAGCGCGGAATACACCGCGTTGAGCTGCTCGTCAGAAACATCGATATCCTTCAGGGCGACCTGAATCTCGTCCTCGGTTACCGAAGTCCTGTTAGAGCCGTTGCCCATGAGCTTTGCAACGTAGGATTCCAGCCCAGTACCCGTGCTCTCACTCTTTTTTGGCACAGATTCTCCCTTCGTAGTCCACAGGACTCATTACTTTAGCACACACATTGACGTCTATACCCAAAATTCAGACTGGATATAGGCGAGAATACGCTGGTTGACCACAACATCTAGGCCTGGTCGGCGCCAGCAGTCTCTAAACCGATCAAACGGAACGGGTCGGCTACGCCACCAATCGACTTTTGGAGCTCGCGCTGGCGCTGCGAATCTTGCATCGCCTGCATCGTCAGCACGCGACGGGCCTCATCGTCGAGTGAACGGTTCTGACGCAACTTGGCCTGCGCGGCTCGCATGCGACGCTTGATGGTGTAGAGCTCGAGCGTATCGAGCATAAAGACGATGTTCGTCTCGGTCGGGTGCTTACTCGTTGCCGAGATGCGCCCGGCGCTGACAAGGGAGGCCGCCTCGGGACACACCGCGCGCGCCGCATCCATGCAGGCCGCAGGATCGGTGCCCGGCGGCGTCGCGAGCACGGCCCACGCAATGGACTCGTGACGCGGATCGACCCATTCGATAGAACAAATGCGGTCGGCATACGTGCGGAACAGATCGGGGTAGCTCGTAAGCATCGTCAGCAGCTCGCGCTCCCCCGCTAGGGATTTCCGCTCCAGATCGGTCAAAACAATCGGCATCGAAGGAGCTGCCGCCGCGTTTGAACTATCGGCAACAGGCGCAGCGCTTTCCATCCCCGCTGGCACATCGATTGGCGGCAGATCCTCGTCGACCTCCACCGGCGCGGCCCCATAGGCATCAACCGGAACGTAGTCGTACGGGTCCTCTTCGACCGGTGCGGACACCGGTGGCGTCGCACCGGTGGCCCAGGCACCGCGACCGGCACTGCGCGCGCCAGCCGCACCGCCGCCCGAGCCTCGACCCTGCGAACCGCCCGCGCGCTCAGCTTGCGCGCGTTGACGCTCGTAGCTCTGCTCACGCCGGCGCTCGGCATCCTCGCGCTTGGCGACATCGCGAAACACACGGCCCGAACTCGCGCGCACGGTCTCCAGGTCCAAACCTAACAGGTCGGCAATCTGGATAAAGTATGTGTCGATCATATAGCTGTCGCGCAGCGGATAGATGAGCGTCAGCGCATCCTCGAGCGCCTTGGCACGACCGCCCGGTGTGGTAATGTCGCTCGACTCCTGCAGCGAACGGTAGACAAAGTCCATGAGGGGCTCGGCGGCATCGATGCGCGCCTGAAGCTCCTGGCCGCCATGCGCCGTGATGAACTCCATGGGGTCGTTGCCGTCGGGCAGCACCACGCAGCGCAGGTCCATCGAATCCTGCTCGATAAACTGAATCGCGCGGCGAGCGGCCTTTTGACCGGCGGCGTCGCCATCGAACATATAGACAATGCGCTTGGCAAAACGGGTGAGTGTCTTAACGTGATGTTCCGTGAGTGCTGTGCCCAGCGTAGCGACGACGTTTTTGATCCCTGCCTCCCAGCAGGCGATGCAGTCGGTATATCCCTCCACCACGATGGCGGTATCCTGCGCGACGATAAACTCCTTGGCCCAGTTAAAGCCGTAGAGGTTTCGTTTTTTATGAAACACGCTCGTCTCGGCGGTGTTGAGGTACTTTGGCTGACCATCGCCCATGATGCGCCCGCCAAAGGCGATATTGTGACCTTGCTCATCAAAGATGGGAAACATCACACGGTCGTAAAAACGGTCGGCAAGCTGTCCGCGCCCACGGCTCACGGCCACATTGGCGTCAATCATCTCCTGCGGGGTAAAGCCCGCTTGAGACAGATGCGAAACCAGCGCGTTGCGACCCGGTGCAAAGCCCAGGCAGTAGCGGCGACAGACATCTCCGCCCATGCCGCGGCTGACAAAGTACTCGCGCGGACGGCTGTCCTTACCGCGCATAAGCATGGTGTGGTAGAACTGAGCCGTCTCGGCGCACAGGTCATAGATGCGGGCACGCTTGGTGCCGCGATCGCGCTGCGCACCGGTATCGTGCAGTTCAATGCCCGCACGATCAGCCAAATAGCGGATCGACTCGGGAAAACTCAGGTTCTCGCGCTTCATGATATAGGTAAAGACGTCGCCGCCCTCGCCGCAACCAAAGCAGTGCCACACCTGCGTAGCAGGGATAATGTGAAACGATGGGGTCTTTTCGCCATGAAACGGGCAGCATCCCCAAAACTCATGGCCGCGGGGCTTGAGCTCAACCGTTTCCTGCACTATGGCAACCAGGTCCGACGCCGCGCGTACCTGATCTTTTTCCTCATCGCTAATCACGGATACTCACCCCCTGCTCACCCAAGTTATGACGGATATCGTCGATATTACCCTCGACGGTCGCGATCAGGTCGTCCAGGGAATCGAACACGCGAGACGGACGCAGCCAGCGCGTAAACGCCAGCGACACGGAAGCGCCATACAGGTCGCCCGCATAGCCGATCAAGTTGGCCTCGAGATGCGCCGAGGCGGCATCGTCGGCATAGGTCGGCGGCAGGCCGACGTTAACAGCAGCAGGCCATACGGTATCGTCGACCAGCACCAGACCCTCATAGACGCCATCGGCAGGCACTTGAATGCCGTCGGGCACCTGGATGTTTGCCGTGGGAAAGCCCATGTCGGAACCCTCGTGACGGCCAGCCGCCACAACGCCGCGCACCATATAGGGACGGCCGAGAAGCTCGGCAGCCAGCTCCACATGACCCTGGCCCAGCTCATGGCGGATGCGCGTGGCGCAGATGGTCTGCCCGTTAACGCAAAGCAGGTCGTGACCGTAAACGTCAACCCCACGCTCAGCACCCCAGGCGCGCATCTCGGCAACGCCCGAAGCGCCGCCGCGGCCGAGTCTAAAGTCACTGCCTACACGAATGGAGCGAATGTCGACAACGCGCGACAACAGCGCCAGAAACCCGACATGGTCGAGTGCCGCCACGGCGGGCGTAAAGGGAACGGCCACCACCGCATCGACCCCGGTTTGAGCCAGTGCATGCAGTCGGTCGGCCGTCGTCATCAATTTTTGAGCGGGCGACGGACTCACCACGACGTCCGGATCAGGATCGAAGGTGACCACGACCGCTTTGCTGCCGTGGAAACGTGCGTCGCGAATAACCGCGTCAATCAGCTCTTGGTGCCCACGATGCACGCCATCAAACACGCCAATGGCGATCGACGCGGCACCCAAGAACTCGCACCCATCAAATGCATCGGCAGAAACGATACGGGCCTCATCCAACTCACCCGCGAAAAAGATACGCGCTAGCTCGTTGGGCGCCAGCATCATCGAACACCGCCGATCGCCTGCGGAAAGACGTGCTCCATCACAAAGCGGCCGCCCTCGATACGGGCGAGCGCCTTGAGTCCCCCATCGAGCACGAGCGCAAACGGTGCCTTCACCGTATCGAAGTCCGCAAGCGCGCGTTCAACGGGAATGCGGCGACCACAAAGCAGGTCGTCTGCAAGATTACCCGGCAAATCGACACGCGTGGCACCAAGGGCGGCGATGGGATCCAAGGCGAAGCCGGCCGCAGACTCGGGAGAAAGCTCCTCGACCGCATGACAGGCGCCAATGGAAACCACGCCGGAGGCTGTACGGCGCAGCGCGGAAATATGCGCAGCACTATCGCAGGCGCGACCCAGATCGCGAGCAAGCGCGCGAATGTAGGTGCCCTTGCTTACCGAAAACGCCACGGTCCAGACGCACGTATCGCCCTCGCTGCCCACGGCGATCAGGTCGGCGGCATAGACCTCGACGGGACGCGGGGGCAACTCAACCGCATTGCCCTCGCGAGCACTCTTATAGGCACGAACGCCATTGACCGAAATGGCCGAAAACGCTGGCGGCACCTGCATCTGCGGGCCAAGCATAGCGGCCAGCTGCTCACGGGCGTAAGCAAGATCGCGCAGCTCGGGGGCAACGGGCACCGTGCGGACGGCCTCGCCCTCCGCGTCATCGGTATTGGTCTCGACGCCAAACGAAATGTCGGCGACATAACTTTTGGTATCGAGGGTTAGCATGCCCAGCAGACGGGTCGCCTGGCCCACGCCCACCACCATGACACCCGAGGCCATGGGGTCGAGCGTACCGGCATGGCCGACGCGTCGCTCATGGAGGGCGCGTCGGCACTGCGATACCACATCGTGGGACGTACAGCCCACCGGCTTATCGACGGCGAGCAGCATATTCAATTGAGAAGGCGTACGACGAGCCATGTACCATCCAAAATGTTAGAGCTCGACGGTCACCGTAGCGGGATCCTCCCCTACCAGCTCGGCCAGCATGGGGAGTGCCGCGGTGAGCGTCTCGAGAATCGTTCCGTTGTTAGAGAAACCAGCGGCCGCGGGATGCCCGCCACCGCCAAAAGCAGCAGCGATCTCGGAAACATTGAGGTCGCCCTTGGAGCGCAGGTTGCCGCGCACCTTGGTATCGCCCTCAATGCCCTTCAGGAACAGGCAGACCTCCACACCCATCACCGAACGCACCACATCGACCAAGCCGTCGCACTCGTCCGAAGTAACGCCGCAGGCCTCGAGGTCGCTCTGGTACGCATAGCTATATGCCACGCGACCGTGCGCCACTGTCTTGATGCGCCCCATAACGATGGACTTGAGATGCAAGAACTCTACGCGCATGCTCTGGTAGACCTCGAGCGCAACGCGCGCCGGATCGGCACCGTGCGCGACCAGGCGCGAGGCGGCGTGAAACGCAGCGGCATCGGCGTTTTGATACTGAAAACGACCGGTATCGGTCACCAGGCCGCACAACAGGCAGGTCGCGACACCATCGCGAGCCACAATGCCGCAATTGTCCAAAAAGCGGTCGATGATCATGGCACAGGCCGCGGCATCGACGCACCTCAGGCTCAGCTCGGCAAATTCCTCGCGCGCCGGGTGGTGATCGAAGCACACCACATGCGACGAGCGGCGGAGCACCTCGGCGGAGTTGTTCAGACGCTCGACGACCGGCACGTCCACCGAGATGAACAGGTCCGGATTGCCGGTATACGCAGATGCCGGCACCAGACGGTCGGCGCCCTCCATAAAGCGGTAGATGCGCGGAACCGGGTCATCGTCTGCCAGCAGCAGGGCAATGTCCTTGTTGGGAAAGAACTTCCTAAGCGAGAGGCCCAGGCCCAGCACGGAGCCCAGGGCGTCGCCATCGGGAGACGTATGTCCCGAAATCGCAATGGAGGACGCACCCTCGATGAGCTCAAGGATGCGTCGCTGAATATCTGCAGACTCGCACGATGCGAGGTCGGCGGAATTACTCATCTAAAGCTGCCTCCTGGGCGGCATCCGCAATTGGATAGCCGTCCTCGTCCTTTTCGATCGCAAGCGTGGCGGGAACGTTTTCCAGCGCACGCGTGATGCGCTCGGCCTCATCGGTCGAGCGATCGATGCGAAAATCGAGCTCGGGCGTGACGCGCCAATCGAGCGAGCGGGCCAGCAGGCTACGGATGCGGCCCTTGGCGCTGGCGAGCGCCTCCATGACTTCGTCGTAGCGGCTCGCGTCGCACGACACGTACACACGCGCGAACGAACGGTCCACCGCGACCTCGACCGCGGTCAGGGTGACCAGGTCGAGACGCGGATCGGAAACCTCAAAGAGCAGGATATAACCGAGCTTCTCGCGAAGCTGCTCGCCCAAACGGCGGGTTGCCTGCGTTTGCTTCATAGCGCTACCCCCTACTCGGTACGGGCAACCTGGTCGATGCGGTAGCCCTCAATGGTGTCGCCAGGCTTGATGTCCTGGAAGTTCTCCAGGCCAATACCGCCCTCGGAGCCGCTCTTGAGGCTCTTGGCCTCGTCCTTGTAGTGGCGCATCGAGGCGATTTTACCGTTGAAGACCACGATGCCGTCGCGCACCAGGCGCACGGAATCGGTCGCGGCGATCTCGCCCTCTTCGACGCGGACACCGGCGGCGATACCGACCTTGGGCACCTTGAAGGTGTCCAGAACGGTCGCGGTACCCGTGGAAACCTCGACCTCGGTGGGCTTGAGCATGCCGATACGGGCTGCATCGAGGTCCTCGAGGCACTTGTAGATGACGTCGTAGCAACGGATCTCGACGCCCTCGCGCTCGGCGGCGGAGCGGGCCTTGCCGTCGGGACGGACGCCAAAGCCGATGATGATGGCGTTGGAGGCGTCGGCCAGAACGACGTCGGTCTCGTTGATGGCACCAACGGCGGAGTGGATCGTGTTGATGCGCACCTCGGACTGGTCCATCTTGTCGAGGGAGTCCTGAAGGGCCTCGATAGAACCCTGGACGTCGGCCTTGATGATCAGGTTGAGCTCCTTGACCTCGGCGTCGGCGATAGTCTCGAAGAGGTTCTCGAGCGTCACATGCTTCACGCGGCTCTGCTCCTCGATGCGGGCCTTGAGCGAACGCTCGTCGGCCAGGGCGCGAGCCTCGCGCTCGTCCTCGAACACGCGGAACTCATCGCCGGCGTTGGGGACGGACTGCAGGCCCAGAATCTCGACGGCGTCGGAGGGACCGGCCTCGGTGACGGCGTTGCCCTTGGGGTCGAGCATGGCGCGGACGCGGCCGTAGGTAAGGCCGGCGACCAGCGTATCGCCCACGTGCAGGGTACCGCGGGTCACGAGCACCGTGGCAACCGAGCCGCGGCCCTTGTCGAGCTTAGCCTCGAGGACGTTGCCCGAAGCGAACGTATCGGGGTTGGCCTTGAGCTCGAGCACGTCGGCCTGGAGCAGGACGGTCTCGAGCAGGTCGTCGATACCGATCTTCTGCTTGGCCGAGATGTTGACGAACATGTTCTGTCCGCCCCACTCCTCGGGGATGATGCCGTACTCGGTGAGCTCCTGGCGCACGCGGTCGGGGTTGGCACCCGGCTTATCGATCTTGTTGACGGCGACGACGATGGGAACACCGGCGGCCTTGGCGTGGTTGATCGACTCGATGGTCTGGGGCATGACGCCGTCGTCGGCAGCCACGATCAGAATGACGATGTCGGTCACCTTGGCGCCGCGGGCACGCATGGCCGTAAAGGTGGCGTGGCCGGGGGTGTCGATGAAGGTGATCTTGCGGTCATTGATCATGACCTGCGAAGCGCCGATGGCCTGCGTAATGCCGCCCGCCTCGCCGGCAGCGACGCCGGTGTGACGGATGGCGTCGAGCAGGCTCGTCTTGCCGTGGTCGACGTGGCCCATGACGGTGACGACCGGGGCGCGCGGCTTAAGGTCGGCGGGATCGTCGTAGAACGAGAAGGTGTTCTCCTCCTCGGGGGTGATGATCTTGATCTGACGGCCCAAGTCGTCGGCAACGAGCTCGACAAGGTCGTCGGACATGGACTGCGTCATGGTAAGCGGCGTACCCAGCAGGAACAGGCGCTTGATGATGTCGTTGGCCGGAACATCGAGCGCCTCGGCGAGCTCCTGGACGGTAACGCCCTGGGAGACCTTGATGGCGTCGAGGTCCTCGGGGTTCACGCCCTGGGCCAGCGCCTCCTCAATCTTGCGCTCTTCCTGAGCCTTTGCGGCCTCGCGCTCGCGCTTCTCCTTGCGCTTTTTGCGACGACCAGTGGACTCGCGAGAGGCCTCCTCGACGGCGGCACGAGCCTCCTCGAGCACCTTCTCGCGGCTGTACTCCTCGGCCTCGCGAGCCATGCGGCTGTAGTGGTCCTCTTCGTTGTTGTGACCGCCCTTGCGCTTCTTGCCCTTGCCCTGCTTGTCGGGGTTGGGGAAGTCCATACCGGCAGCGACGTTGTTGCTGGCATTGGTGCGATGGCTGTGCGGGCGGTTCTCGGAGGCATTGCGCTCGGAGTTGTTATCGGAGGCGTTGCGATCGTTACGACGGCCACCGCGACGGTCGTTGTTGCCGCCACGACGGTTGCCGCGCTCGGCAGCGCGCTCGGCCTTGGCCTTCTGCTCGGCGTCCTTCTTCTCCTTGAGCACGGTCTCCTGTGCGGCGATCTGGTCGAGCAGAGAGCGGAAACGCGAACCGGAGTCGGAAGCGGGAACGGCGCGGCGCTGGGCCTCGCGGGCAGCCTCCTCCTTCTCGCGGGCAAGGCGCTCCTGCTCGGCCTTCTTCTTGGCCTCGGCCTCGGCGCGGGCGGCCTCCTCGGCAGCCTGGGCGGCGGCGAACTGGCGGCGCTCCTCCTCGCGTGCCTTCTCGGCGGCGATGCGCTCGCGCTCGGCCTCGGCAGCGCGTGCTGCCTCCTCGGCGGCAGCGGCCTGCTCCTCGGCCTGCTTGGCGGCCTCGACTTCCTGGGCGCGGGCCTCGATCACCGAGGCGAGCTGCTTGCGGACCATAGCGACGTAGGCGTCCTCCAGGGCGGAGGAAGCGGACTTAGCGGGAATCTTCATTTCGGCGAGATGACCCATCAGTTCCTTGGAGGTCATGCCGAACTCTTTGGCCAGGGTGGACACACGGACTTTTGCCATATGACTTCACCTACCCTTTCTGGCACCTTGGGTGCCTAGAGACTGAACGAGCGTGGGGTATGCGCTGGGACCTGCCCGGCGCGACCGCGCGCTAGATCAGGTCCTCCGCATCATCGAAGGCGTCGGTGTCGTGGACACCGCAGAAACGGGAGCCGGGACGGGCCTGGTTGCGGCACTGGATGCCGTCCTCGGACACGAACTCGCAGCGACGGACGTCCTCGTCCTCCTCGTCACCGATCAGGTCGGCGGCGGGCTCCTCGTGAACGGGAACGTTCTTGAGGATGTCGGCGGCAAGGGTCTCGGACTTGATGTCGATGTGCCAGCCGGTCAGGCGCGCGGCGAGGCGGGCGTTCTGGCCCTCCTTGCCGATGGCGAGGGACAGCTGGTCGTCGGGCACGATAACGCCGGCGTAGGCCTTCTCCTCGTCGATAAGGACGCGAGTGACCTTAGCAGGCGACAGGGCGTTGGCGACATAGACGGCCGGATCGGCATCCCACAGGATGACGTCGACGCGCTCGCCACGGAGCTCGCCCACGACGGCGCGAACACGGCTGCCCTTGGGGCCGACGCAGGCGCCAACGGGATCCAGGCGATCGTCGAGCGAGTGGACGGCGACCTTGGAGCGCTGGCCGGGCTCGCGGGCGATCGACTTGATCTGGACGGTGCCCTCATAGATCTCGGGCACCTCCTGCTCAAACAGACGACGCATGAGCTCGGGGTGGGTACGGGAGATGACAATCGGCGGACGGCTGTGCTCGCCACGAACCGGCTGCAGGTTGGAGTTGGGGTCGCGAACGTCGATGATCACGGCCTTGATGTGCTGATTGTGCAGATAGCGCTCGCCCATCGGACGCTCGTTGCGCTCGTTCTCGTAACGGCGCTGGTCGAAGTGCGGAAGCTCGGCCTCGACGCCCTCGCGGATCTTGACGATCGTGAAGTCGGGCGTGGACTGCAGCACGGTACCGCTAATGAGGTCACCGATACGGCCGGCGAACTCCTCGTAGATCTGCTCGCGGGCGGAGTTGCGCACGATGGCGTTGATCTCGGCCTTGGCGTGCTGGGCGGCGATGCGGCTCGTGTTCTTGGGGGTGACGTCGATCTCCTCGAACTCGGTGAAGTTGCCTTCCTCGTCCATGGAATCGTCGATCGGCTCCAGGCGGTAGACGTAGATCTTGCCGGTGGTGCGGTCGATGGTCACCTTGGCGCCCCACTCAAGATGCAGGATCTCGGCATAGCTCTTGGCGAGCGACTGCTCCAGGCGGTCGATCAGGTAGAGCTGGTCGATGTGCCTTTCCTGGCAAAGCTCCATCAGGGCGGTCATCATGTCGGATGCTGCCATCTTACTTTCCTTCCTTCGCGGGCTTGAAGTCGTAGGTGGGCTTCAACTTGCACTTTTTAACATCAGAGAAATCGAGGGTGACGGACTCGCCGTCCTCGAGCTCGAGGGTCACGTTCGTCTCGGTGGCGGCGGCAATCTTGCCGGCGTACTTGCGACGGCCCTCGGTGGCGGTGGAGGTGAGCTCGCAGTTCTCGCCCACAAAGCGGGCAAAGTCACGCGGGCGGCGCAGCGGGCGCGCCATACCCGGGCTCGACACCTCGAGCGTATAGCTCGAAGAGATGGGGTCGAGCTCCTCAATCACATCGCCGACCCATTTGGTGTTGGCCGTGACGTCATTGAGCGACAGGCTCTGGCCCTCGGCACCCTCGATACGCACGCGCACGCAGGGGGCCTTGGTGGCACCCACGAGCTCAACGTCGACAATGTCGACATCGTGCTGGGGAGCAACGGCCTCGAGCGCGTCGATGATCGCCTGCTCGGTCTTGGTCTTGACCATTGCGGCACCTCCATCCATACAAAAAAGAAGCGGGGCCGAAACCCCACTTCTTTCAATTACAACTTCATTTGCAAGCAAACTATACCAATAGCTGCGGAAACGTGCAAGCACAGTACGAATCTGCAGGTCAGCGTGCGCACAGGTTCTCCACAAGAATAGAACAATTGACCGCGGGCGCTTTGGGCAGGCAAAACAAAACGAGGGACGACCCAGCCGGATCGCCCCTCGTCTTAGAAGCATCAGCTATGCGTGCGACGTTTACTTGACCACAAGGTTGACAAGCTTGCCGGGCACGCAGATGGCCTTGACGACGGTCTTGCCCTCGGTCCACTTGGCGACGGCGGCCTCGGCGGCAGCCTGCATCTCCTCGTTGGAGGCGTCGCGGGCGACGTCGATGCGGCCACGGACCTTGCCGAGCACCTGTACGACGATCTGCACCGTGTCCTCAACGGACTCGGCCAGGTCGAACTCGGGCCAGGCGGCGGTGTAGACGTTGCCCTCGCAGCCGAGCGCCTCGTGCCACAGCTCGTCGGCCCAGAACGGGCAGATGGGGGCAAGGACGCTCACGATATCCTTAGCCACGCCGTAGCACATCGCCTTGTCACGGGAAGCGCCCTCAGTAGCATTGAGGTAGGCACTCGCGGCATTGACGAGTTCCATGACGGCCGAGATGGCGGTGTTGAACTGGCCGCGATCGAAGTCCTCGGTGCACTTGGCGATGGTGCGGTGACGCTCGCGATAGAGCTTCATCGCAACCTCGTCGAGCGCGGACTTGTCGAAAGCCACGTTGGCGTCGCCGGACTGGACGAGCTGCCAAACGATACGCCAGGCGCGCTTGATGAAGCGGTTGGCGCCCTCAACGGCCTTGGGATCCCAGTCGAAATCCTTCTCGGGCGGGGCGATAAACAGGATCGCCAAACGCATGGTGTCGGCGCCGTAGGGCTCGATGACCGAGCTCGGGGGCACGACATTACCCTTGGACTTGGACATGGTGTCGCCGTTCTCGTCCTTGACCATGCCCTGGCACAGCAGGTTGGTGAAGGGCTCGTCCACACTCAGCAGGCCCAGGTCGCGCAGCGCCTTGGTAAAGAAGCGGCTGTAGAGCAGGTGCAGAATGGCGTGCTCGATGCCACCGATGTAGTTATCGACGGGCATCCAACGGTCGGCGGCCTCGCGGGAGAAAGGCAGCTCGGTGTTGTGCGGGTCGGTATAGCGCAGGTAATACCAGCTGGAGCAAGTGAAGGTGTCCATGGTATCGGTCTCGCGCTTGGCCGGGCGGCCGCAGACCGGGCAGGTGGTCTCGTAGAACTCCTTGCACTCGGCGAGGGTCTCGCCGGCGCCCAGGTCCAGGTTCTCGGGCAGCGTCACCGGCAGCTGGTCCTCGGGTACGGGGACGATGCCGCAGTGCTCGCAGTGGATGGCTGGGATGGGGTTGCCCCAATAGCGCTGACGGGAAATGAGCCAATCGCGCAGACGGAACTCGACCTTGCGACGACCGCAGCCCATGGCCTCGAGGTCGGCCACGATCGCAGCCTCGCCCTCGGAGTGCTTGCCGCCGCGCATGCCGGTGTACTTGCCGGACTGGACGAGCGTGCCCTCGGCAGCGTGGGCGCAATCCCAGTCGACGGTCTCGGCATGGAAGGTATCGATGGTCTCGCCGCTGGCCTCGACGGCTGCGCGGTCGTCATCGTCCAGGATGATCGGCACGATCGGCAAATCATACTTGCGTGCGAACTCAAAGTCGCGCTGGTCGCCGCAGGGAACGGCCATGACGGCGCCGGTGCCGTAGTCGGCAACAACGTAGTCGGCAACCCACACGGGGACCTTCTCGCCGTTGACCGGGTTCACCACGTAGCGGCCGGTAAAGGCACCGTGCTTCTCGAGGGTGCCCTGGGCACGTTCGACGGCGGAGATATGCTTGGAGTCCTCGACGATCTTGGTCACGGCCTCCTCGTACTCCGTACCCTCGACGAGCTCGTGCAGACGCGCGTACTCGGGAGCCAGGACAAAGAAGGAGACACCGAAGAGCGTGTCGGCTCGCGTGGTGAAGACGGTGATCTTACCCTCGTCGCCCTCGATGGGCTCGCCATCCTGGTCGCACAGGGTAAAGTCGACCTCGGCGCCCTCGGAACGACCGATCCAGTTGGCCTGCATCTGCTTGACGCGCTCGGGCCAGCCGGGGAGCTTCTCCAGGTCATCGAGCAGCTCCTGAGAGTACTCGGTAATCTTGAAGTACCACTGCTCCAGGTCGCGCTTCTCGGGCTCGGTGCCGCAGCGCCAGCACTTGCCCTCGGTGACCTGTTCGTTGGCCAGAACGGTCTTGCAGGTGGGGCACCAGTTGACCGGGTTCTTCTTGCGGTAAACCAGGCCCTTTTCCCACAACTTCTCAAAGATCCACTGACCCCAACGGTAATAATCGGGGCTGCAGGTCTTGACCATGCGATCCAGATCGTAGGAGAAGCCCATGCGCTTCATCGTGGCGAGAGCCTGGTCCATGTTCTTATACGTCCAGGCGGCAGCCTGCGTGTTGTGCTTGATGGCGGCGTTCTCGGCAGGCAGGCCAAAGGCGTCAAAGCCGATGGGGTGCAGCACATCGTAGCCGCGCATGCGGGCCTGACGGGCCATGGCATCGCCGATGGTATAGTTGCGCGCGTGGCCCATGTGCAGATCGCCCGACGGATACGGGAACATCTCGAGCACGTACTTCTTGGGCTTGCTGGCGTCGGTGTCGACGGCAAAAAGGTTGGAGTCCTCCCAGGCCTTCATCCACTTGGACTCAATGGCCTGCGCGTCGTAGGCAGGGATCTCATCCTTATGATCTGTGCAATCGCACATATCAGCTCCTTTAATCTTTAATGGGGTCGGTCGGCTTAGCTTTATTCGCTACTGCGGACAGTCCTGCGCAAGACGAAGAGCACATTAAGTGCTCTTCTTTGCGTGCGGAACTTGTAGCGAACAAAGCTAAACCGCCCGACCCTAAGGTTAACTTGACTGATGATAGCAAATACAACAAGCGAGATGTCTGCGACTTGCAGGCATCTCGCTTTATCTAAATAACGTGGTTGAGGCTCAACCTTTATGTGCAGGTCTTATCTTATCGATACGTTACGCTCTGTTGGGAGTCCTTGACTACGACGTCGTGGGCTCCGCCTTCGACGATCGAGGTCGAGCTTACCAGTGTCAGGCGTGCCTTTTCCTGGAGCTCGGGGATCGAGAGGGCACCGCAGTTGCACATCGTGGACTTGACCTTGTAGAGCGTGCCGCCCACGCCGTCCTTGAGGGAACCGGCGTAGGGAACGTAGGAGTCAACGCCCTCGACGAAGCTGAGCTTCGCGGCGCCGCCCAGGTCGTAGCGCTGCCAGTTGCGGGCACGCGCAGAGCCCTCGCCCCAGTACTCCTTCATGTACTGGCCGTTGACGTTGACGCGCTCGGTCGGGCTCTCGTCAAAGCGGGCGAAGTAGCGACCCAGCATCATAAAGTCGGCACCCATGGCAAGGGCGAGCGTCATGTGGTAGTCGTAGACGATACCGCCGTCGGAGCACACGGGCACGTAGACGCCGGTCTCCTCGTAGTACTCGTCGCGAGCGCGGCAGACGTCGATCAGCGCGGTGGCCTGGCCACGGCCAATGCCCTTAGTCTCGCGGGTAATGCAGATGGAACCGCCGCCGATACCGACCTTGATGAAGTCGGCACCGCAGTCGGCCAGGAAGCGGAAGCCCTCGGCGTCGACGACGTTACCGGCACCGACCTTGACGTCCTCGCCGTAGTTGGCGCGGATCCACTCGATGGTGCGCTTCTGCCACTCGCTGAAGCCCTCGGAAGAGTCGATGCACAAGACATCGGCGCCGGCCTCGATGAGCAGCGGCACGCGCTCGGCATAGTCGCGGGTGTTGATACCGGCGCCGACCATGTAGCGCTTATCGCCGTCGAGCAGCTCGTTGGGGTTGGTCTTGTGGCTGTCGTAATCCTTGCGGAAGACGATGCCCATGAGGTGATCGTTGTCGTCAACGATGGGCAGAGCGTTGAGCTTGTTGTCCCAGATGACATCGTTGGCAACCTTGAGGCTGATGTTCTTGTCGCCCACGATGAGCTGCTCACGCGGGGTCATGAACTCGGAGACCTTCTTCTGGTGATCATCGCGGCTGGGGCGATAGTCACGGCTGGTGACGATACCCAGGAGCTTGCCCTTGGGAGTGCCGTCGTCGGTGACCGGCATGGTGGAGTGACCGGTCTTCTCCTTGAGCTCGATGACCTGCTCCATGGTCATGTCGGGGGTCAGCGTGGAATCGGACTGAACAAAGCCGGCCTTGTGATCCTTGACGGCCTTGACCATAGCGGCCTCGGACTCGGGGGTCTGGGAACCGTAAATGAAGGACAGGCCACCCTCGGTAGCGAGCGCGACACCCATGTCGACGCCCGAGACGGACTGCATGATGGCGGAAACCATGGGGATGTTCAGGGTGATTGCCGGCTTCTCACCGCGCTTGAAGCGGGTTAGCGGCGTCTTAAGAGAGACGTTGTTGGGGATGCACTGCGAGGACGAGTAACCAGGGACCAGCAGATACTCCGAAAACGTGTGGGACTCACCGGGAAAGAACGTAGCCATGTTTCTCCTTTTTCCATGCGACCGGTCGGCTGCAGGCCTCGTAGGACCCAGCCCAACCTTGGGCGCCCAATACTGGGGAAGTATCTTAACGCACTTTGACTGCTACAATGCATGATTTAAGAAGAGCACACGAGGGTTTGACGCAGGCTTTGCGTTTGCCCAGCAAACACTTTAGCGGGGAGACGTGGAGCACATGGAGTACAAGACAACGGCAAAGTTGGTCATTCAAGCGTGCGACAAGGATCTGCCGGGCGTGTTCGGCCACGGCTGCGTCTTGCTGCTGCAGGGTATTGCCCGCGAGCACTCGCTCAACCGTGCCGCCAAGAGCATGGGTATGGCGTATTCCAAGGCCTGGCGCATTGTGAACGAGGCCGAAGGCCAGCTGGGCTGCAAGCTCATCGAGCGCGACGGCGCCCGCGGATCCACGCTCACCCCCGCCGGCGAGCGAGCCATAGCGGTCTACGAGGAGCTGCAGACCGACATCAACAACGTCATCGCCACCAAAGCAAACAACCTCATCGCCAGCATCAAAGAGTAGCTAATTTGCGGAGGGCGTTGTCTAGGGCGGCGGCTACGGTTAGGGGGTCGTCGGTGCCGGCGAAGAGGCGGATGGTTCCCCCCTGCTTGCCGCGTGGGGCCGAAAGGCGTGTCGTTGCGCCGCCGGCGGGCGACGTGCGGAACTCCCCCGGCAATGTGTCGAACAGCTCACCCGCACTTCGCACGATAAGGTCAAACTCAACTGCCGGGCCAAAGCCGTGCTCGAGGATTCCCGTTGCAACCGCATGATCGGGATGCGAACCCAGCCCAGGATAGCGAACGTTACACACCATCTCGTTAGCAGCCAGATACTCGGCCAGAGCACGGGCGCGATCGAAGTGCGCCTGCATGCGGGTATCGAGCGAGTCCAGCCCGCGTTCTAGCACGTCGGTCTCCTCGGCAGACAGGTCAAGCGCGGGCGCACCGCAGCCCGCAAACAACGCGTGCGCGCACTCTGCAGCGGCATCCACGCGATGGCGCTTAAGCTGCGAGCGCGCCACCGAAGCGGCGACGAGCTTGCGCGGCGCAACGCCGGCACACACGCGGTCGAGCGCCTCGAGCGAAAGCACGGCGCCCAGACGCAACGGGTTGCACCCAAAGACGCCCGACACAGTGTTATCAACCACGAGCAACGCATGCGACTCACGAGCCGCGCGGCCCAGAGCGCGAAGGTCGGGCACACGCAGACCAAACCCGCCAATAGAGTTGACGAACCACCACAGGTGAGGCCCCTCGACCTCAAACGAAACATCAAAGCCCTCGGATGCAACAGCAAACGCCGCAACCGACGGCTCCCCCACGAGCACAACGTCGCAGGCATCAAAGCCGCGCGCAAACGCATCGGCAAAGTCGTCCGCAAAGGCCACCAAGCGATCGCCGGGCTGCACAATCCCCAGCATCGACAGCGCCGCCGGCACATGCGAGGCCGCAACAAGACACGTTTCACGTGCGCCGGCCCTTACGGCCCAGGTCTCTTCAAGCTGCTGCACGTCCAAGCGACACCGCCCCTTAAATAAAACTGAACCAAACTAGCCGTGATATTCGCCGTTGTACTGGATGAGCGTCAGGTCCTCAACGCCATCGAGCGCGCGGATGGCGTCGGCGTAGGGCATGTCCACACCGTCCGAGAAGACCTCGACGGCCATCTCGACCTTGTCACCGCGCATCGTCTTGGATTTGACGGTGAACTTGGTGCGTCCAAACGCGCGAACGATATCATCGCCGGTGGTCTGCCCCGTGTAGTGGATGACCATCATGTACACGCGCGCCTTGTCCTGGTGGCTCGCAAAGCCAGCGATCATCACCACGATCACCACTGCCGTGAGTCCTACGAGCGCATACATGCCGGCGCCCGCCGTAATGCCCGTGGTAATGGCCCAAAACAGATACAGCAGGTCGAGCGGGTCCTTGACCGCCGTACGGTAGCGGACGATAGACAGAGCACCGACCATACCGAGCGAGATGACCACATTCGTCGAGATCGCGAGCGTGACCATGCAGGTGAGCACGCACATGCCCACGAGCGTTACAGCAAAACTGCGCGAATAGACCACGCCGGTAAAAAAGCGCTTGTACACGTAATAGATCAGGATGCCCATGGCGAGCGCCACAAGCAGCGAAAGGCCGATCTTGGCAGGGTCGACCTGGCCAAACGCCTCCAAGACGGAGTTCTTAAAAAAGTCCCTGGTGCTCATGGTCTAAATATCCCCTCGGTTCCCAAAATCCGATTCCCAGTAGTTAAAACCGCGCAGGTAGGCGGTCTTGTCATAACACAGGCAGTACTTAGAGACCGCCGTGAGTTCGGCCGCACCTGGCGGCACCATATCGCGCACCAGCTGTGGGCAAAACTCGGTAAACTTGACCTCCATCACCAGCTTGCCGGGCTCCAGCACGGGCAACGCGGGCAACGTCGCGTCAAAGATGTCAAAGCTTCCCACCGCCGCACGCACGTTGCTATCAAAGGTAATGCGCACGGTGCCCTCGTCCATCACCCACGGCTCACGCTCGTAGTCCACGATGGTCCGCGGGCGCATCATGTTGCAGATGCACTCGATGTAGAACTCGCGACAGAGCGGATAAGGGCTCCTCAGCAAAAAGTCGTAGTCGCCGGCCAGAATCTGCTCAAACTCGCCACGCGTGAGTGGCGCGTCCTCCTTGTAGATCCAGCTGCCGTACTTCTTTTTGCGCTCGAGCTTAATCACCTTGTCGCCGCCGTTATAGATGCGCACGCGATATTTTTTTCGCATAAGAATACCGGCGTCTTTTTCCTCGTAGGCCGAGTTGCAGTAGTCGTCAAAGTACAGGCTGCGAATGGTGTAAACACCCGCCCGCGCATACTTGTCCAGTTTAAAAACCGGCGCCATGCGGCAGGCAAGCGCAGCGTGCTCGCCCTCGTTAATGAGATATTTGAGCTCGTGGCGGTAACGCTCCTGCGTGGCACGCACAGGCGGAGCCGTAAGGCGCTCAAGCAGCGCGCTAGCCCTCCTCATACGTGTCCTCCACGACCTTACCACCGTCCTGCACGTAAAAACACTTCATGCCGTAGTGTTTGCCGTCGTCGGTCACATAGTAGTCAAACGCATCTTGCGTATAGCCGTCTGAGTTGGTGGCACGCACGCGCACAAAATACTGGCCGGTATCGGGCGCATCGCAGGTCACCTCAGGCAGCAGCACGTCCTCGGCCTTAAAAAACACGTCCTTGATGGCATAGTCACGCGCCAGCTCCACGGTATAGCGAATGTCGCGCGCCTTAAAATCGTAGGACGCATCCCAGTTAATGCGCAGCTTACCGTTATCGATCTGCGGCACGCCAATGTAGAACGGCATGGGCTTTTTATAGCTCTCGCGAAAGCTCTTGTAGTTCTCCTCGATCTCGGAGGGAATCGCCGCGGCGATTTGCTCGTATTGGTCCTTGGTGACAGGCAGATTGTCGATATCGGGCGAAGCAAAGACCAACGATTCGGTAACCTCGCGATAATGTCTAATCATCTTGGCCAGGCGCGCCTCGGTCATATACGAGCGCAGGTCCTTTACGGCGCGGTCGAGCTCACTGCGGAACGATTTGCTGCGCAGCGCACGATTGAATAGCACGTTGCCCCAGTAGTTGCTTACGCCGCGCTCCCAGCTCGCATAGTCCGAGAACCCGGCAAGAGAAAGCTCCAGCTTACGCAGCATGCCGTCGTTATCCCAATCTAAAAAGTACCAGGTATTTGAGTTGAGCGGGCTGTACAGATAACAGTTACGGTTCTGAGTATCGCAGTTGCCCGTCAGGATCTGAAACGCCAGCCAATAGACCAGATTCTCGGTATCAAAGTAGGTGTCGAGCACGTTATCGATCTTTTGCGATTCGTCGTTGAGCGCATCGAGCATCTCGATGAGCTTGGTGTGGTCCGAATCGCCCTTAATCTCGAGCATGCCCTCGAAGTTTGCCTGGTTGTAGTCGGGATCGTCGGCAAGTTTAATGGTGTCCTCGTAGCGATGGAAATCAAAGCTGTTCACCTTGTACAGGTGCCCGCTCTTATCCAGGCCATGTGCCTTAAGCGCCGTCTTGTTGAGCTGCTCCACCTGCGTATACAGGCCGTAGTCCTCAAAGGTATCGTTGGACTTTTCGGTCTGGTCGCACACCCACAGATGCACAAACTGAGTGCGCAGGCCCATCATCTGGGGAATCCCGCGGATAAGGTCGTAGGCCATCTTGTTACGAAAACGCATACCCTCGCCCATGTGCTTGTTGAGCGCAATCGCGCGCTGTTGGCGCCAGGTGCCCTTGCCTTTTTTGAGCTCCACCTTGTAATTCTTTTGCGTGTAGGAGCTCGATGTCTGGCCGCGCACCTGCACGGTGGCATTGGGCGCTTCCTCGCCATAGCCAACCTCGCCGGCCACCGGGCCATCTTCGTCGCCCGCCTGCAGCAGGCCCATAACCTGATAGCGCGTCACGCCCATGTCGGCATAGTCATACACCGAGTACGTGTTGATCTCGGTCCAGCTATGGTCCGTGTTCTCGGAGCTGTTGCCGCGAGAGACCGTCAGGTACATGGTCACAATGTCCGAGTCGTCGTAGACCTCGTACAGCTCGTCTTTATCGCGTAGGTGCTTGGTACCGTCCGAGGACTCGGCCTTTTTAATCTTGTCCTGCTTTTTTACCTTATTTGTCGAGGATTCGTCCTGAGATGAGCAGCCCGAAAGCAGCAAAGCACCGGCAGCCGCTTCAAACAGGCGACGGCGAGACATCATCTTATCGGTCATCAGAACCTCCCCAATGGTTACGGTACACGCGAACTACTGCGCGCTGAAACGCGCCGTGCGGCACGCCCTTGCAGCGGCACTCCTCATAGCGCTGCTCGGCACGGTCGAGCAAGCGGCCCAGCTGTGTAAAACGACCCGTTTTGTCGGTCGCCACAATGGGCTGCTGGCTCAGGATACGATACGGTAAGTTGGCGGTATAGGTATCGAGCCGCAGCAGCGCCACGATAAAAAACACCACCGCACCCAACAAAAAGCCAAAGCCGTAAAACTGCTGCGGCAAAAGCAACAACACGGCGGTCGCCAGCCCTGCCACACCGGCAAACAGGCCCGAGGCCAGAACGGCTCCCTTGTAGTCGGTAAAGTACAGCAAGATAAGCAGGATCGTGTTGCCCACGGCATACAGGCCGTAGCCTACGCATAACGTGCGAAAATACCCGTGCATAAGATTGTTAAAGCCCAGCGGCAGGGCCGAGAGCACTGTAGTCTCGAGCGAGATGACCGCCGCGGTCACAAACAGCTGCTTGAGCGCGCAAAAGCGCAGTTCGCTGTTGAGCGTGGAGAGCATCTCCTCCTCGGCCACCACAATATCGCCCACCACGCCGCCGTCGTTGAACAGGCTGTAGTAGTCACGGTAGCGCGGATAGAAATTGACCTCGACCGACACCACAAAGTTGACGGTCGTGACGAGTGTGGTCAAAAACGCAATGAGTGCCGGAACGTCATGGTAAGGAGCCCCGTAAAACAGGCCTTTGATCTGCACGCCAATAGGGCCCGCCCAGATAATAACCAGGTGTACGAAAAGCCCCAAGTTGGTAAACAGCCCCGTAAGCGCAAGCGGCATAAATTGGTCGAGCCAGCGCAAAAAACGCCAGGGACTCCGATCACTCTGTGGAAAATACCGGTACAGCAGTACCACATCCCAGGCAAGCATGACGCCGTAGCCTAGGGCGATTGACGCCAACAGGCCCTCGACCGGCGGCAGTCCCAACGTCAGCGCTGCCAGGGCGCACAGGCACGCCACGCCAATGGCGGCCGCAAAGCTGCACAGAATGCCACGATAATCTTTGATGGCCGTGAGATAGCTCATGCCGTTCCAGTTGACGATCATGATGTTGAAGAGCCACAGGCACAGCAGCCCCTGCAGCAGCGTGGCCCCCGAGAACAGCAAAAAGACGCCGTAGAGCACCGTGCCCGCAACGAGCATGATGGCATTAGATCCCCAAAACGAAGGCAGGATCTCATCCTCGCGCTCGGCAAAGAGCATGTCGGCCAAAAAGCGCGTGACCGGCATGGAGAAAAAGCTTGTGAGCGTAAGCGAGGCCAGCAGTGTATAGGTCACCATGCACACCAGCAGATCCTGGTTGGCGCGCCCCACGCCCCACAGACCGCACAGCACCAAGATACCCACCTGGAGCAGCACGCCCAGCAGCATGGGGCCCGTGCACACAATGCCAGCGTAGCCATAGGCGCGCATCGTGGCAAACAGACCCTTGCGCCTAAACAGGCGCTTGAGCTCAAAACCGATTCCGGCCACCGGCTACTCCCCCTCTCTGGGCAGGTCAAACGCTTGCGCCGTCTCGTCGTACAGCGCGCGATAGTTGGCGAGCATCTGCTCGTGCAAAAAGTACGTGGCGACGCGACACTGGCCGCGCTCCCCCATCTCAATGCGGCGGGCGCGGCTTGTGCACATGCGCTCCATGGCATCGGCCAAGCCCTTGCGATACATGGGCGGCGTCACAAAACCCGCCACGCCAAAGTCGTCGCCCGGGGCGCCTTCGAGCAGCTCGCGGCAGCAGCCCACCTCGGTCGTCACGCAGGGACGGCGCGCTGCAAGCGACTCCAGCACGCTGAGCGGCTGGCCCTCGGAGATGCTCGTCAAAATGGCAAAGTCGAGCTTTTCCATGTACTCAACCACGTTGACGCGGCCGGTAAAGATCAAGTCGCGCACGCCCAGGGTATCGACCAGCGCGTGACACTCGGCGCCGTACTCCTCGTCATCCACGCCACCCATGATGTGCAGGCGCACGCGGGGCAGGCGCTCGTGCAGCTCAAAGAAGGCATAGATCATGGTCTTGACGTCCTTGATGGGCGCCAGGCGCACCACCGCGCCAATGTCCACCCAGCCGTCATCGGTCTTTAAGGGAATTTCCTTAAAGCGGTCGAACTGGATGCCGTTGGGGATGACCAGGCATTTGTCCGCATCACAGCCCATATCGATCTGCGTCTTGCGGGCGTTGTGAAACAGGCTCGTCACGCGAAAGGCGCGACGGTAGATCTCCTCCGAAAGCAGGTAGAAAAAGCGGATCCAGCGGTCCTTAAACGACGGCACCACCCAGTCGGCGCGAATGATCTCTTCCTCGCGTTCGCGGGTATAGATGCCGTGCTCGGTGAGCAGCACCGGCGCATGGTGAACGCTTGAGCCCAGGCAGGCGAGCAGGCCGCCATAGCCGGTTGAGATGGCGTGGTACACATCGGCCACCGGCACCTCGCTGCCCAGCAGGTAGAGCACGGGCAGTAGCATGGAGCGCATGGTATGGAATGCATCGGCAAAGGGCGTGTATGGGTACTCGGCCAGGCACACGTCGCGAAAGATATCCATAAACGTGCGGCTCTGCAAAAACGAGAGCGGATGCACGCGACGGCGGTGGAAGATATCGAATAACACGTCCCAGTCCGGATTGGAGAGCGACACCAGACGGCGTAACGCCTCGCGCTCACGGTCGTTAAAACTCGCTTCATGTTGCTCGCCCGAAAGCCTCAGGGCATCGTCCAGGAACACCTCGCGCACCTCGACCACGTTGCCGGGCAGCTCGTAGACAAACTTGCCGCGGTCGGCAGCATGCGCGCCGATCACCCACAGCACAAACTCGTGCTCGGGCATGGCCTGGATATAGCCATGCATCCAGGTAGATACGCCGCCGTGCACATAGGGGTAGCAACCCTCGAGTACCAAGCAGATTCTCATCTGTCGCCACCCTCCTTGCGTGCAATGGTCACCGTCTTGTCCGTGGCTTTAACCAGGTACAGATCGCCCGTCAGATGCGTAATCTCGCCACCCGTGACTGCACCCGGCTCGCCGTTGTTGGCGCGGAACATGAGCCACGCCTCGTCGTGGAAATTGCCCAGGCTGAGCGTCCAGGCATCCGCACTGGTATCCACACTCACCGTCACGGACGAAAAGCGCTGGATGGCGCCCGAGCATTCCGAACCGGTCTGACGCCGCAGGTCGGGCGCAGACTTGCTAAGCCAGTCCAGGTAGTCGGTCAGGCCGCCCTTGTAGACCTCCCAGCCCTCCTTGGCGCCGCGATCGGGATCGAGCAGGTCGTCCGGGTGCATAAAATGCGTGCTCACATAGTGCATGTTTAGCTCGGACACGGCAGCCAAGCGCATATAGGAATCGTCGACCATGCCGCCCGAAACAATGCGCGGCTGCTCCACAATGCCATCGCTCGCCACGCCAAACTCCTGCACGTACGGCAGGTCGGTACCGTCCTCAAAATACGTGCTGGCGATGGTCTTAATGCGCGGAACGTCGGTGCCGATAAGCTTGCGCGCGCGGGCCGAAAGGATATTTGACGGCGGCACGTAAACCGAGCCGTGCGCGTTGGGCAACACCTCATCTTGGAAGGCGATAAGCTCGTTGAGCGATGCGACGAGCGTTTCCTTGTTCTTCCAGGTCTTGTAGTCATACAGCGTGCCGTAATCGGTATCCCAGAGCGCCAGAGGCTGATGGTTGTAGCCGTGAAAGCCCAGCTCTCCGCCCATCTGCAGCAGCATGCCGCCAAAGTAGCGGAACTGCGTGGTATCGGCCTGGCGCGCGGGCTCGGTCTGGTTGACCGCATCCTCGTAGTTTTCGATCATCACGCCGGTATAGCGAATGCCGTATTTTTGCGCGAGCTTTTGCAGATCGGGCCACCAGACCTTGGTGTAAAAATCCGAAATGGAAAGGCCGTAGTCACGCTTGATGTAGGTGCCGTCGCCCGAGGGCACGGGGCTGGGAAAGTCGTCCAGATAGAAGACGGCGCTGTTGATGACCGGATAGGACGTGGCATCGCCCAGCAAGCTTATGGCCGAAGCATAGAACCCACGCATGACCTTGTCGTAGATGCCGATATTGCACACCACGGTGCGACCGCTACCGCAGTCATTCGACCAAATGAGTGGGGCGCCCGCATCGCCGGTCTTAGCCCACACACGAGCCGTCTCGCGCAGCGAAACCGAAAGCGACGAATCAAAGGGGTCCGAGAGCTCGTAGCGATCTCCCCCGCCCAACATAAAGTCCTCGCTCGGAACGATACTTTCGGCTGTCGCATAGTCATATCCGGCCGATTCGATACCAAGCTTGGAAGCAATAGTCTGCAGGTAGTTCGAGTTATCTGGCGTCATGCCCAGCATAAGCGAACCGCCGGCACTCACCCAACTCATAATGTCGCTCAGGTGCGTACCGAGCCCATCGAGCGACGGCATGAGCAAAATCACGCGATCGTAGGAGGTCAGCGAGGGAATGGCATCTGCGCCATCCACGGCAAGGTCCACGTCGCGGTGCGCGATCTTCATGTCAAGCAAGATCTGGTCGAACTGCTCTTTGACGTCCTCGACGCCATCTTGGTCCGAGTCGGTAATAACCAAGCACGTGGGCTTTTGGCCAAATATTGCCGAGGAAGCCGGCGCCGCATCGTTGGCGGCAAGCATCCCCAGCTTATGCTGGCCCGCACTGTACTGTACGCCGGCGCGCTCCACCAGCAGCACGGCCGCCATGGCAATAAAGACCGCCCACACCACAAGCAGGCCCATCCAGCGAAAATGGCCCGCACGGTCGCGGATGCGCAGCACAACGCTCATCGGGCCTCCTCTCCATCGCGCCAAAACGCCAGCTTTTCGCGGTTGGCGGCGCTCAAGTACACATGCTGTTTGTCGATCGCATCGATCACACGGTGGACCTCGTCACCGTCGCGGCGCATCACGGCCAGGCGCAAGCAAAGCATCCAAACCTCCTGCTCCTCGGGCACGTCGAGCACCAGCTGGTCGGTCACGGCCTGCGCCTCGTCGATCTGTCCGACATCGGCCAGCGCCGTCGCGTATCGAATGCGCAGCTCAAGGGTGTCCTCGCGCTCGCGGCGGCGCGCAAGCAAGCGAGCATACTGCTGACGCTGAATCTGAGCCACGCGTCCCTCGGCCAAGCCCGAGTTCAAGTATTCACCAAGAAAATCGCAATATTCGTTGAGGTTTTGCGCGCTCGGGTCTGTCTTAAAGGCACGCTCCAGCTGCTGCAGTTTAAGGTCGGACTCCTTGGAGATCTGCGCCACCGCCGTCGCGGCATAGTGCGCCACCTCAACGTCGTCGTTAAGCTTAGCCGCCTGCAGCTGCGCCAGGTACGCGTCGGGCTCCTCGGTGAGCATGGAGAGCATGAGGCGGCGCCGGTATGCCGGGTCGTTGACGATGAGCGCCTCCTCGAGCGGCACTACGCCTGCATCATCCTCACCACTCGGTACCGGCATACTGCGATGCAGGTCGTCGTTGAAGCGCAGCGACTCCAGCGCAGACTCTTTCAGTCCCTCGCCAAACACCGCGCTGCGGACCGATAGCAGAGCCACCAGCAATGGGCCCCACAGCGGCACCAGCACTATCACAGGCAACATGTGCCCGCGCACCGGCAGCAGGCCCAGCTTCATGAGCGTCCACAGCACCAGGCAAACCAGCGCATGAATCAGCAGCAAGACGGCAGCAACGACAAGCGAGATCAAGCGGCACCCCCCTCACCGTCACCGGTGTAAGAGATGTGCTGCAACAGCGCCACGATGTCCTCGCCGTCGACGGGCTCCACCGCAATCTGCTTTGTGCTGAGGCGCTCGCGGATAATGGGCAGATCGCACGCCTTTGCCTGACGCATAAGCAGGTAGAGCACGTCGCCGTCGACCAAGCCCGCCGCATCGTTCTCGCGGATAGCCGAACCAATCGCGCCCACCAGCTCGCCGACAGGCTCCATGCCCGGCACCACGCGCAGGAGCAAAAAGCTCCCCATCTTGCTATCTGCCAACGCCTGCTCCGCCGCGAGCTCTTGGCCAAAGGCCGCCTGCTTGAGCACGCAAGTGCCGTCAACGCAGCGCTTATCCTGCGCCACCGCCTCATAGTCAAAGGCGCGCCCCAGCGCGCTTTCGACCAAGCCGCACAAGATGCGGAACAGGTTTTGGTAATAGAGCGTCATTTGGTTTTCGGCCGCACGACGCACAAAAATCAACACGGCGGGTGCCCCGTCGCGCTCGATCGTGTATCCAAACATGGGAAGCCCCGGCGTCAGCTCGCGGTTCACCCACAGATTCGAACGACCCCCGTCGCCCAAAAGAGGTGCAAGCTGCTCAAGCGTGAGCGAGCGTGCAGCATCTTCCGCAATCGCGGGACTTGCTGCCACCAGGCGTGCAAATGCCCCGCCCGAAACATGGTAGATCGCCACCGAATCGTTCTCGAGGATCTCGCCCAGAAGCTCGCAGCACTTGCGATAGATGTCGCGTGGGTTGAGCACGTCAAGCTCCTGCGTCACGGCAAAGATCTTGCCAAAGCTGTCGTGGCGACCCACGATCTGGCGCCTGTACGCGCGCTTGTCCTCGATCGCGTCGTGGTAGAGCTGCGTAAGGAACGTATTGCGGTTGCGCGCGAGCTCGTTTTGATCGCGCTCCGCCCTAATGGCTTCGCTATTGCGCAGCTGCACATAGCCGCACACGGCACCCACAACAAAGTACGCAATAAACGGCAGCCAGTTGGACGGCTCGTAGAACAGGCCCTGGAAGGTATAGCCGTACAGAGTAAAGTAACTCGCGGCCAAACCCACCGACGCCAGCAGCGCCGCAACCAGGCCAAAGTCCAAGCCATACAGCGTGCCGATGAGCACCACGTAGAGCAGGCGATAATCGAGCACGTTGAGCTGGGTCGATTGAGAGAACAAGCGCTCCAGCACTTCAAAGAGCACCCAGGCGACTGCCGTCTCCAGGCATTTGACAGGCAGCGTGCGCATTTGAATGCGGTCGATGGCCGCGCGCAAGGGGTTGACCTTCTTTGCACGACCAGCATCCCAGCGAGCCTGAATGGTCGAGAGGTCGCGTAGCAAGTCGTAGCGCTGAAACCAGCCATAGCACACGCGAGCGACGTCGCTGGCAGGCAGGGCGTAGCCGGCAGAATCGCCATAGGCAACTGAGAGTCCTGGGAACAGTGCCTGAAGGGCCTCGCCCACCTCACCCACCGTGTGATGGAAGGTATCGACTACGTCGAGCGTCTCAAAGTTACCATTCCAGCTGTCGAAGATACGGCGTACCAGCACCGAAAGCTCCTCGGCACACAGCAGGGGAAACGCCGCATCCTGCGCGCCCTGCAGAGCGGCCGATCCGGTTGAGCACGCGTCGAACAGCGGCACCAAAAACGGGTCTTCCAGCGCGGCAGACGCGGTATACAGGAACGGCACGCGCAGGATCTTAGTCTGAACGCCCTCGCGAGCAGCGTAGTAGCGGCACAGGTCGTTGGCTGCGTGCGCGATAATGCCCTTGCCCGTTCGCCCCGCGGCATCGGCGGCACCCTCGGCACCCGCGGGACCTGCTATATACAACAGCTGGATCCGGCGACCCGCGCACGTACGAAAGACCGAGCGCAGCAGCTCGATATCGCCCACGGTATCGGTATGCGGGGTTAGGTAATTAGACAGGTAGACCACGCGGTCGAACTCGTAGGCCTGCTCCAAGTGCTGGAGCAGCTCTTTCCACGAGGCATGGGGCGACGACTCATCGCGGCGCGCTTCCTGCGCGGCTACAACCTTAACGTGGTCCCCAGGGAATGCCTTGGCGCAAAAGTCATCGTCAACATATGCGGTGTTGCCAACAACCAGCACCTCCATGGCGTACTCCTCCCCTAAAATCCACTTCTGTCATAGTCAAACATGCGTATTTTACGCTGTCAACGCGAGTTGGAACGCCTTTAAGGCTGTTTTAAGAACTTTTTTAGAGGATGTGGGGACATCAAGAGTGCTAAATGAGCGACCAATTCGGAAGTATGCGGCAAATTCTAGACATGCCGACCATACCGTATAGCGACATCGCTTCTACCTGCGGTTTCTTTTCATAAAAAGGACAGCGTACCCGAGGGTTCCGAAATTTACCGCATACTTCCGGCGGATGATTCCGGAAGTGCGGTGAAAAACCGAGACCTGTCGACCAGACCCCTGTTTTGGGCATCCGCGACCTGCGGTTTTGTTGCCAAAAATCGGGGTGTGCTCGGCGGTTTTCGGTTTTTCCTCGCACTTCCGAAAAACACGCTTAAACCGCGCGTCCCGAAGCATAAAACCGCCGGATATTTGCTTTTCCCCAAATGGGATCCTTGTTTTGCCAAGCCGAATCTTACATCTAAATAAAAAAGAGGGCCGACGCATCAACCCTCTTCAGGTGTCGCCCGAAGGCTTCCACCGCAATTAAGTGTATTCTAGTCGTTAACCTATGCTTGTGAAAGGCAAAGATGATTCAACTAGCCAACAAACATCCAGTCACTACCGGCAGTACTCGGAATCTTAGACGAATCGCCGATGCACACGATGGTCGCCGAAGCGCCGGCCACATACTTGACCTCAAGAACGGAAACACCTTGCTCCTTAAGCCTTGAGGTCATCTCGGTTATCTGAGTTTTATTCACGTCATTTTTGCTGACCAGCTTAACGCCATTGGCATCATTTTCATTCAGGCAGGATTCAACCGTATTGTAATCGGACCAATAACAGTACTCTCCAGAAAGCCATCCAAGCTCAGTGGCGCATATCGATCCAGTCGCAGAAACCGTCTTTGGAAGCAATCCGTAACGTTGCCTTTCCTCAAATTCCAGAACATCGCAAAATACGTGATTAGCATTAAGTAATCTCGTTCCACAATAGTCCCCATAAAATGGCGCAAAGTGATTGCGGATAGTCCGCGACAACATCAAGTAGTCGTAGGTGTAATAGCCCATGAAAATTCGCAGACCGTCTCCCCCGGATCCCTCAGCAGAACGACCGAATTCAACAAGGAACTGGTCCCACATGCTCTCAATATAGGGAATTGCGAGTTTAACGCTATCCCTATCAGACAGAGGAGTCTCGCTCTTCTGCTGCATTATCCCCGTAGTATTTGCCAAATGGAAATGAGCGGCCATACGCTCGATCGTTCGGATGAACTCAGGACGATTCCCATCCTCTATAGCCATAATTGCGAAGAAAACACTTCTCAACAGGAGATCATTCGAAAAACGCTGAGGTAAAAGATCACCATATTCACGCTCGTATGCGAATAGCCTGGCTTCGCCCGTATCAATTGAAGAGTAATTAAATACGGAGTACGACGGAACAACATATGACGGAATGACATATGAGCGCACACGGCTACGCTTAATTTGATAACGCTTAAAAAAGGTGGAAATCCAAAAGGTCACAACACCAAATAATGCCAGCTCAAACTCAAAGGCAATACTCGAAGTATCAAGCACATCTAGCCCCTGTCCTCCGAGATAGCCATCGATAACAAAGTGATCGAATGCGACGGACAGCAAAAGAGACATGAACGCCTCGAATGAGAAAGGAAGGGTCCGGTACCGCAATTTACCCCTTGCATGCTTGATTACCCCAAGAAACAACCAATAGAAAAGGGTGGGCATGTATCGCAGCGAAGGACCTGGAACTGAAAACGCATCGCAAATCGCAGCCACAATAAACACGGGGAGCTGGCAACAAATTGTTGGAGCGAGAATTCGGTAGGCAACGTTCAACCTGCCCGACTCATCGGAGGGGTACAGTTCTTCGACGGTGTATTGCCCTCCAATCGCCAAGGGCCCAGCAAAGCGGACAAGCTGAACGCTCACCAAACCGGTAAAGACATAAAAGACAATCCAAAGAATAGTGACCGATTCCACCTGTAAACAATCTCCTCAAGTCATACGCTTGCGATTAATTGTAGATAGACAAAATTGAACAGGAAGCGACAATATTTGAAACTGTTGTTTTACGCTCCCCGGATCAAATGCCTTCAATTAAGAAACCCGGCGAAAAACCAAGACTACAAAATCGAAGAATACGCCCATGCAGAGCTTGACCTGAGCAGCAGCCTCACTGGCTTTTCCTGGAAGGTCTCGGTAACAAGTCTCGAAGAGGCGCAAGACGGCCTCATGTTGAAGCTGCCGCATCGCGTATAGTCAACCCAGCACGGGTCAGAGCGCCGCCGGGGACCAAAGCGGGCCCACCATCCGTCCCCTCCCCAACATTCCCCAGAAAGCTCGCTGATGTTGACTGGTGTTCCCGTAAAATAAACCTCAACAAAATATGTGCGGAGTGCTGGCCTGGAGCTGCCTTCGGACCCTATTGGCTGCTCACCGAGAGGCTCCGCTATGAAACGACCCCTTTACTACCTGCTCTGCGCGATCTCATGCGCATCCAACTTGTAGGGTAAATTCATCGCTCGCGTCGATTACGACCCCAATATTTCCTTAGGAAACACGCTCGGCAAATCGTTAACGCCCATAGCGAAAAGCACTTTTGCGCTGGCATCGTTGCTGAGCTCGTCGCTCAACTTAAGTGCATCAAGCAGTATATTTCGGCGTAAAATCTTATAGTCATCCTCAGTCAGCACTAGCTCAAGATCGCTTAAAACCCCTACTAGATTGACATCGTGAGACGGAGATACCCTGGCGCAGAATAGACGCTCGTCATGCGCACAGATATTTCGAAAATCTTTAATGTGATCATATGCAAGTCTTAGCCTACGTGGGCTGATGCGCTTATCGACTTCATGGGTCTCAGAATAGAGATCGGAAAACGACTTGGCAATGGAATTTCTCATGCTTTCTGGCTGAAACTCGTAGAACTTGAATGCCTGACCAAGCATCAAATAATTCATAAGAATCCATACCGGCGTATTATCGTGATTATTCTCATAATGCCGAATATAGTCCCTTTTATAATCGCTTTTCCATTTTTGAGACCTACATAGCACCTTCTCGAAATCACAAATGAGCGTGTCGATCTTTTTTCGATAACCAGCATCAGCACGGTAAGATCTTCTATCCAGGTATGCTTCCGGGCTATCTTTATGGGCCATTGCGAAACGATAAGAACAGACAGTTTTAAGAATCGCTTCCGCCTTGTTAAAGTACTCAAACATGAGCAGACGCAATGAACGGTCAAATTCGAATAAACGATATATATCAGAAAACTTCGTACCTTTTACGAATAGCTCGTGGCAAGAATCTCCGCGCTGGTCGAGAAATAAATCCTTGTAACCGTTAATAACCGGATAGTATCCCTCGCGCTCCAAAACTAAACGAGTATTGTTATCGCATTCGAGTCCACGGCTTTCAAGAATAGCAATCTGCTCATCAATAGATTTAAATGGTTTATCCATTAGGACCCCTTAAACGCGAAAACCGCCTTTCGGCGGTTCCCACGGACCAAGCCGGACGTACCGTCGCAAGGCCTCATCACAACGATTACTTTAAGGGAGAACTCGGGGTCCGTCAATCCAATACCACGAATCCCCCAAATCAACCCTTTGAAGAGACCAAACAACCAATTCAGGTAAAATAGCCCCAAGCTCGTATTTCGCCACAATGAAGAAGTCATTTAGCGACAACGGACGCGATATAACGGGCCGTTGTCGGCATGGAGCCGACCCCTTATCCCCTCGGTGGGAAGGGGTCGTGGCCATGGGAATCCCTTGCGCGGATTCTGCCGTCACGACGATGGATGATCAACTCCGACTCTTGATTGGAGCAGATGCGTCGACCGAGCTTTATTGCCTCGCTCTGCGTTGTCGTAACGAAAGAAGCGCGACATGCCCCTTCGCCCTTAACCTGCCAATTGCCATCCGAACGCTTCGTAATGTGCTGATTTCTACCTTTCATAATCACCTCGCCTTCAACTCTGAACTTGCCGATGTGTCTACAGCATGAGATATGTGACAGAAGCCCTCGTGCCGTTTTTTCAAAAGTGTAAGCACTGGCGCGGACAAAAAACGAAGCGCACACAGCAGGACCGTTGACCCACCTGGCTTTCTGGTCGCCCCGCACACCCAGGCGAAAGAGCTTTGGGACACTGAAGTTCGCACCCAAAGAGGCGTACATTGGTAAGCTGACGGACGAACGCCTCTATATAAACGCAGCCAGCTACTACCATGATCTACCCGGCGAGCAGGGTGATTCATTGGAAGCGTCTTTAGCGTACGGGACGGGTATCTACGCCAGCTGGCTCTTGCCGTTTTCCGCATGTTCACGGTGCGAGAGAGCGACATCGTTGACAGCACATAACATTCCCCGCACGGTAACGTCTTTTACGGTGCCTCAAATCTAAGCTCAACCGCCGAGGCATTCCAGGGCATCCCGCGTAACCCTATTAACAAAACGCCTAAATACACATCATTACACTCATGAAAAAAGGGCAACACTCTCTTGTCGAAAGCGTCACCCTTAAAGCTCCCGTAGAGCTTTTGTATCACAGGACAATATCCTACACCATCTCAATGAGATGAAAGGACACATCTAGGCCTGTCGGGTAAAAGCGTGGGCAGGCCACGAATGAACGAGACGACAGCAGGACTAACGGTCACCGCAATCAAAAGAGCCCAAATAATGCAGCGCACCCTTCACTCGCGGAGCATTAGGGTCTTCACCCAAGAAATTGACGCTATAAGAAGGAGCTCCAACATAGACATGAGTCTTACCGGTCTCGCAACAGAATAAAATATCGCCAGCGCTGTTCTGTGTCAAAGTGTTGCAATTCGAGTAATAATCAAGCTCGTCTGACGGGGCTTCTCCTACAACAATCAACCGAGGCTCCAACTTATCCAGCCATGTCTTAGGGACGCGACCGGACTTCCGTCCATGATGCGGCGCAAAAAGAATGTCCACAGGCGAAAGCGCAATGTCATCTTCGATCGCCTCCATGTAGTCATTCTCCATGTCACCAAGCCAAAGCGCACGGACCCCTTCATCAAGAGAGTAGACAATCGCAGGACTAATATTATTGGGTTTATCAGAGCTTTCGGCATCCCGCAAAGCATCCCGAAAGGTCTCATTATTCACATCGGGCCAGAGGACGCTAATCCCAGCAGAACCGCGCTCACCATCAGAAACGTTCATCCATTTGCGCTTACACCCCTTGTATATTTTGTAAGCGCACGACGACTCCTTCAGATCTTTATACTTTTTGAAACTCTCAGTCTCCGTGGACTTGGAGACATTATTGTCAACGTAATAGAAATTCTTAATAAGCCCGAGCTCATCAAGATACTCAATACCCTGAATATGATCTTGGTCCGGATGCGTACTGATAAAACGAACGACGCCCTTTTTCCCTGCAAGGTTTTTGACCTCATCAAGGATTTCCGACTTACGCTCATCGGTAATATTACAGTCAATCATGCTGAAGTTATCAGTATTGTGATTGATATAAAACATGTCGCCGTTATCAACGGATAGAGACTTAATCTCGCTCATGGTTATCACACTCCTCAAGATTGAAGTTGATTCGTTTTTCTACATACCGTTCCTGCTTGATCCAGGAGGCAACAAATAAGGCGATAAAAGAGCACAGCGCCGCTGGAAGCCGATGAGATTCCGGCAACAATGATGCAAGCAGAATAATTACGAGCAGGACACCGGCCCCCGCCAGGCTGCGATACATATTTGAAATCATTAAGAGCTGCTCGACCTTTGGATCGCGTTTCTGAGCATATGCAAAGGCAGAATAGTCCCGCTTTCCGGTCGGTTGTAGTTTGCGGACCAAAGGTTCAATGCAAAGAGAGCCAATCCGCGACGCAATAAGACCGAGAACATAACTCATCACAAATAGTGCCAGCCAGTTAGAGCAGTCGATACAACTGCCCAACGGCATCTGACTGACGGAATATGTTACGAGTGCACCCGGTAAGAGCACATTGAACAGATCGTAAGCAGAGATTTTTCCAAGCAAATCATCTAGATAGTTATTGGCCAATAATTACGCACCTCCAAGAATCCAAAAGCCATCCTTCGCATTTTTTACAAACTAACCAACCCCGCCACGCAAGTGTCAGGTTCTTGAAGAAGAGCTATTTGGAAATGATTTGAACAAACGGGGGCGCATACTGCTGTTGACCAATAAGCGCACACGCCCCTAAAGAAATTTAATGGACCATCAATATGGCCTCGATTTTGACAACTATTCCATCCGACTCCTTCCGAACAATTAGGTTGTAATGGGGAAACGACGCTTCTCGTTGTTTCAATTGTAGCCCTTCGCCAGTTCCATATCCTGTTTTCTTTTTTGATGATGAGCACAAGATGTTGTGTTTTAACAGGTAAACGCAGCTAAAATAATGCGGAACTTATTCACGCGAAATTACGAGTCAGCTCATCCCCTTGTAGACAGCGCCCTTGACCTGCATGAAAACATAATTAGACTCAATCGCTTTCGCCCGGTACAAAGTCATCCACATCGAATACCTGTTCGAAATTAACAAAAGATTTTGCTTGACCAACAGGTGACGCATAATTTCTTTCGCAAATTGACAACCGCATAGCGGAACACGGCCC
>NZ_QRXX01000006.1:0-167449 GCF_003462695.1 Collinsella sp. AF16-8 | reverse complement strand
GGCCGTGTTCCGCTATGCGGTTGTCAATTTGCGAAAGAAATTATGCGTCACCCTCCTGGAAGACCTCGCCTTCCTGCAGGCGCCGAGCACCTGCCTCCAGCCGGACTCGTCGCAGCCTATCGCCGTGACCACCGCGGTTGAAGCCATGCGGCTCCCGCGGCGGCACTTGACGTAGGTCGCGTCGAGCCAGATGTGGGGATGTAGTTTCGTCGTCTGTGTAGGAATGCCGTTCCACATCGTGTTCTGGAACGGCATGGGCGAGTCTAACATCTGGTGGCGCCGCGACGCCGGATGTTAGGATTAAAAAGTACCGAGGTCCATGTCGAGCCCGGTGGTCAAGCACGATATCGGCCGTGATGTTTCGCGATATTCAGCAATGCTCAAACGTGCAAATGCCCATCTTGAATTCAAATGAAAATTTCCAAGTCTAAAAGACAAAATGATTGAGATAAAAATTGGAAAGCCAATCGGCGGTGTCTTTTATGTCGAATCCTGCAGCCTGAGTATCGAAATAGGCTTTAGATCTTGTTGTGGCATCAGATTCGCCAAGAGCCCTAATGGCCTCAGTTGCCCATGTGGCGGTACCGCAAGATAGATCGAGGAACCTAGTCTGTTTACGAACTTTCACCATTTCAGATACTCCTGTTGATACGATACAAGGTAAACCGGAGCACTGTGCTTCCACGACAGCAAGTGGCAGGCCTTCGGAAATAGAGGGGAATATAAATACATCTATTGCACTCAGAATCTTTGAAACGTCATTTCTCACTCCAAGAAACCTCACTGAGTGTGCTATTCCAAGTTCCTCGACTTTCATTTTCAGGTGTTTTTCTAGTTCCCCTCGACCGCATATAAGGAGAATTGCGTTTGGCAATTTATCCGCAATGATTTTAAAAGACTCTAATAAGAAACGATGATTTTTAACCTCAGTTAATCTGCCCACGTGACCAAAGACTGGTGAGTCTGGACTGATACCTAGTTCAGCTCTGATATTGGAGCGAGATATTGGGTCAAAGCGTCCTTTTTGAATATCTATTCCGTTATTTATGATTTTAAAGTCTGCTCCTTGCGTGATTTTAGCGCCAAAACGATCGATGCCAGCTTGTTCGGAACATGCCATGAAGTAATTGGCTACAAATCGGACTGGGGTAGAGCAAGCTCTAAACGCAATCTCTGCGGGTGTTATCGGAAACTTCATTCGATGACTATGGGCAATCGTGTAAGCGCCATTGTGTTTGGCGATATTGAGGTAGATTGCGGCGGGCAGCCCTATATGTCCATGAACAATGCTGTAGTGATGATTTGAAAAAAACTCTCTACATTTCGCTTTGTAGTGAAAATAATTGAATATTTTGTATCTAGGAATGTAGTAAATCTTGCCGCCAAGTTCCTTGATTTCTGAGTCGAAATCGCATTCCCGTTTTTCGTTGACTAGAAAGTCGAATTGAATTCTACTTCTATCGATATTGCGGTAAAGGTTCATGACCAGCGTTTCGGCTCCGCCACGGTCCATTGCACCTATAACTTGTAATACTCGGATTGGTTCTGCGGTTGACTTCATTGGAATCTATTCCTTTATAGTTTCGTTTGGGATTTCTTGGGTTGTTTCGTTTCTTTTTAGCGCGTAGAACAAGTAACAAACGCCTAAACCACATGAAACTGCTCCTGCGATGCTTACTCCATTCATGCCCCAGTTGTTTATGCAAAATACTGATAAGGGGATAACGGAAATGAAGGCAATCAGATTACCAATAAGGTTGGCCTTGAAATCTCTAATAGTAATGAGAAGATCGCTGAAAAACCAAAGAAATGCTGTCATTATTGTTGAAATAAGAACAGGCTGTAGTAAGTAAACGTATGGTTCGATGGTATTTCCAAATACCAGCATGAGTAGCGGTTTGCCTAAGAACAATAGGGCAATGCAACACAGTGCGGCTACGGTTAAGATGGAAATTACTGTTCGAACAAGAAGATTGTCGAAAGCCTTGCGACCCTCATTGAAGTATTTCTTTGGAAAAATATCCAATAGCGGTACGTATAGGTACTGTGCTCCCATTTGGACGATGAGGGCGGGGGCTGCAATTGAGGAATAGATTCCCAAAGCTGCATCGCCGGAGACGCTTAGCAAGTATTGCTTGGGAATCGTAAATAGCGCGCTCGCAGCCACTGATGCAATGACGGCAGGCAGAGAGGTTTTAAGGAGATTTAGTGCCTTAACTATTCCAATACGCGCGCGAAAATCTTGAAATTGAGATGTTTTTTTGCGATCGAAAAACAGGAGAACGAGTGTTACGCCTAGGGTCATTCCGATTATTGCCAGGTTTAGATTTTGAGTGGCAATAAATACAACTATAAAAGCTCCAATGGAAAAAGCGCCCTGCAGGATAAAAGACTTGCCAATGTAGTCCATACGACGATTGAGCTGATTTTCTCCGTGCAAGATATCAATTATTAGGCCAACAGCTTTATAAATGTAGTAAATAATAACCGTCGCTATTGAGTAGGCGGGGCATGTTATGACTGCATAGATCAGGCATGCAATGAAGGCCAGGGCTAGAGTGAACACCCTGAACCCCATATATTCGGAAAAAGAATACTGTCGATTAATATCGGAGACTTGATATGTGCCAATTTTATAGTTTGCAAAAGTTCCGAACGTATTTACGACGGACGTCGCTAGTGAAAAAAGCCCTGCAGCATCAAAGCTCGTTGACAGTCTTACTACAAGAACCGTAATAAGCCACTGGCAGCCAAGGTAGAACATCGACCCCAAGGAGTTCCAAAGCATATTTTTCTTTAGAGATAGTGGTTGGACAGTGTCGGTCACATCTACTCCTCGTCTTTTAGAAAAGCATTGGGAAAATGGACGGCTCGCTTATCCTCAGGCGGCACCTGCTTCCAGTTGCCGTATACCGTCGCAAGGTAGTCGTCAGGGTTTGCGGGGCATGGAAATGCTCTGCCTTCAAATGTTCCTGGTTTTGCGGGGAATATAGAGCTGCGTTTATAAATAATTCCTCCTCCGATGCAGTCAATGAGATAGGGTGACATTTCGGAGTTATGGGTTGAAAAGTCCCGTGCAATGGCATCGAGCTTTTCGTTCATTTTTTTAACGTTAAGATGCTTTGCAAAGGGGCAGACGAGTTTTTTAATCAGCACGATCATTCGCGTTGAGCCCGTATTGGTGTCGGCAACGGCGAAATTGCGCCATAAGTTATAAAAGCTATTCAGTTTAAGCGTCTTCTTCAGTTTTTTATCGTTTATTGAGTCCAGTGGTTCAAGAGGAAAAATGTCAATCCAGAGTCCAATGGAACGGCTAGGGCCAACAAATGTTTCGTATGCTGTCGTTTTTTTATCGACAAGCTTAGCAAACTGATAGATAGATGAATCGTCTCTATATGAAACAAGATCACAGCTTGATTTTAGTCCTTCAGAAAACAGATCAAAGAGGCGCTCGTAATCTTTTCTAGGCATGTGTACATCGATATCATCATCCCAAGGAATAAAGCCATTGTGCCGTTCGGCTCCAAGGGCAGTGCCGTATGCTAAACAATAAGTGAGGCCGTTGTCTTTACAAATGCGGTCGAATTCGATCAATATTTCGTATTCAATTTGTTTAATCTGGTCTGCAGCTAGGCGTTTCATGGGGCTCCTTAAATAATCAATTATTTATCGAATGTATTATAGTTTGTAATTTAAGAAGAACTTGAATACGCTGAGTCTTTCAACCTTGTCCACAGTTTTTAATCGCTTGAGATTTGATTGGTTTTGCATGGCCGGTAGCTTTGTTTTATTTTCTGCGCTGTATCCACCTCATATGGGTGGCATTGAAAACTTCACCTACGGTTTGGCACACGCACTGGTTGATCGTGGCGATGGGGTGCTGGTGGTTACGAACGATACAAATGGTTTAGGTGCCGGTATTACAGATGAAGATGGAGTGTGGGTTCTTCGCCTGCCCTGTTTTCCCTTTTTTTCGGGACGCTTTCCCGTTCCTAAGTTAAATGCTTTATCACGTAAATTGTGGAAGCATATTGAGCGCCAGCACTTCGATGGCGTTCTTGTAAATGCTCGTTTCTATATTCACTCGCTTTACGGCATTAGGTTTGCAAAGAGCATAGGGATAACGCCTGTTGTCCTTGATCATGGTTCGGCTTATCTTTCATTCAGTAATCCAGTGATAGATCCCTTGGTCCGTACATATGAGCGCCTAATAACGGCCTTGGGCAAGCGGTTCCATCCAGACTATTATGGCGTTTCGAGCAAGAGTGTTGAGTGGCTTAGGTCTTTTGGTATTGCAGCAAAGGGAGTTATCCCCAACTCAATCGATGCTAAGTCATTCAGAGAGATGTCGTCGGGACGAGACTTTCGTAATGAGCTTGGTGTAGGCGCTGAGTCCTTCTTGGTCTGTTTTGTAGGGCGGCTAATTCCTGAAAAAGGCATCAAGGCCATTCTTGAGGCTTCGAGAAGCCATAGGCTTGTCGAAGCTGGCGTCGTCTTTGTTTTGGCGGGTGATGGTGCATTATCAAAAGAAGTTGATGATGCTCAAGGTGAATCGCTTAGATGGGTTGGACGCCTTTCATCTTCCGACATCTCCTCACTCCTTCAGCAGTCCGATCTGCTGTGTCTCCCTACACGGTCGGAGGGCTTTGCTACAACTTTGCTAGAGGCTTCTTCGTGCGGGTGTCCTTCTGTTGTTACGGATGTGGGCGGGGCGCGAGAGCTTTTTCCAAACGAGCATTTCGGAACAATTATTAGCTCTATGGATTCCGATAATGTTGAGCAGGCCATCTATTCGCTTGTCAAAAACCCTGATAAGTTGGCTGAGCAGTCTCGTTTATGTCGACGCATGGTTGAAAATGAGAGTTCATGGGATAAGACGGCGTCTTTGGTTGAAAAAGTGCTTTCTGGAACTAATGGGTAAAACGATCGCATGTCACCATTGCTTCTCAAGAACATCATCGTCACGGGCGGCTGCGGCTTCATCGGCAGCAACTTTGTGCACTACGTCGTGAACAACCACCCGGGCGTCCACGTCACCGTCCTGGACAAGCTGACCTACGCCGGCAACCCCGAGAACATCGCGGGGCTGCCGTCGGACCGCGTGGAGCTCGTCGTGGGCGACATCTGCGACGCCGCTCTGCTCGATGAGTTGGTGCCGGGCCACGACGCGATCGTCCACTACGCCGCGGAATCCCACAACGACAACTCCATCGCCGATCCGGAGCCGTTCCTGCGCACCAACGTCGAGGGCACCTTCCGCCTGCTGGAGGCCGTCCGCAAGCACGGCATCCGCTACCACCATGTCTCCACCGACGAGGTCTACGGCGACCTGGCGCTCGACGACCCGGCCAAGTTCACCGAGGAGACGCCCTACAGGCCCTCCTCGCCGTATTCGAGCACCAAGGCCAGCTCCGACATGCTGGTCCGCGCCTGGACGCGCACCTACGGCCTGCGCGCCACGATCTCCAACTGCTCCAACAACTACGGCCCCTACCAGCACGTGGAGAAGTTCATCCCACGCCAGATCACGAACATCATCGACGGCGTGCGCCCCAAGCTCTACGGCAAGGGCGAGAACGTCCGCGACTGGATCCACACCGAGGACCACTCATCGGCCGTCTGGGACATCCTCACCAAGGGCCGCATGGGGGAGACCTACCTCATCGGAGCGGACGGCGAGAAGAACAACATCACCGTCCTGCGCATGATCCTGGAGGCGATGGGGCGCGACCCCGAGGACTTCGACTGGGTCGCCGACCGCCCCGGCCACGACCGCCGCTACGCCATCGACTCCACCAAGCTCCAGCGCGAGCTGGGCTGGAGGCCGGCCCACACCGACTTCGCCGAGGGGCTCAAGGCCACCATCGACTGGTACGTCGCCAACGAGTCATGGTGGCGCCCGTCCAAGGAGGCCACCGAGGTCCGCTACCGAAGGCTATTCCATTCATTCTTTGTGTCAGACTAAGACTAGGGGGGGCTTGTTAGAGCTTTTACTCTAGCGTGCATCTGATTTTTACTGGCCGGATGCCGCGAGCGAGCTGTCACACTTGTAATTCTTGTCGACAACGGCTTGGCTGTATTTTGAGTTTTACTAAAGTATCTATGGTATCGGAAGACTGATATGGATGCTGTTAGGAGTGCAAACAGCCGTAAATTTGCTATCGTACTATGAGTTATCATCTATCTTGTTTATCGAATGTATAAAGAATCACTAGATGATGCCGTAAAGCATCATGTTGATATTAAAGGACGGTTCGTACGTGACGAATTTGCCAAAAGTTCTTGTTGCGATTCCTGCTTATAACGAGGAGGAATGCATAGAGGGCACTATTCTTGAACTAAAGAGAGTGGCCCCGGAGTTTGACTTCGTCGTCATTAACGACGGCTCTCGAGATTGCACTCTCGAGCTTTGTACGAATTTGGGATGCAATGTTATTAACATGCTAATTAACTGCGGCTTGACGGTTGGATTTCAAACGGCAGCTTGTTATGCGCTGGAGAATGATTACGACTACATGGTTCAATTCGATGCGGATGGACAACATCGGCCTGAGTTTATTTCGGAGCTTGTTTCGAAAGCTCAATTTGACAACGCTGACATAGTAATTGGTTCTCGTTTTTTGTCGATGCGTAAAGATATGTCAATGCGCATGTTTGGTTCGAGAATGATTACTTTCCTTATTAAAATGTTAACTGGTAAAAGGATTAGTGATCCTACGTCTGGATTTCGACTTTTCAATCGAGACGTTTTAAAAGAATATTCCTGCAACGATACGCTCAATCCCGAACCCGAGTCCATCGCCTTCTTTATCAAGCAAGGTTATAAGGTATCGGAAATACAGGTATCCATGCGCGAGCGGCAGGGTGGAGAGAGCTATTTAAATCCAATTAGGTCGATTCAATACATGGTTCGAGTATTTGTCACGCTTCTTATTGTTCAATGGTTTAGGTGATTGCATGTCAACTTCCTTGCGCGTGTTTCTTGTTGCCTGCGCTGTGATTGTTTTTATTTTCGTTGTACACAACCTCAAAAGATGCAGAATGCAGGTTTTGGATTCTGTTTTTTGGCTTTTATTTAGCACGAGCTTCGTGGTGCTTGGCGTTTTCCCGGAAATCGCCTCATTTTTTTCAAACTTGTTGGGATTTATGTCTGAATCAAATCTTGTCTTTCTATATGTTGTAGCAGTCCTAGTGGTTCGTGATTTCAGAATTTCGTTACGACTGTCAAAGCAGGAAGAGCGCCTTAATTCGTTAGTTCAGGCTGCGGCGCTTGATGCAAAGAGGAAATGAAGCAGTTTGGTTTATTCGATACTATATTGAGTATCTTAAAGTGTCTTATTTTTTGCCAAGACTCTCTTAGTGTCTTGGCATCTCATTCATCCTTTTTGCTTCTCTTTATGGCTGTTTTGCTTTGTGTAGCATATGATCTCTCGGGCGTTGTCCATTTGAAATAGAATTAGTTTACAAATTGTTTATTCACTTCGTTCGTGAGGTATTTCATGAGTTGGTCGATGTTATTCGGCGAGGCTTTTGTTGTCGCCGTTGTTTTGATTTTGCCAGGCATGTTGGCTTCTCGGGCATTTGGTGTTCCCTTTAAACAATCTCTTTCCTTTGGTCCTGCAGTCACTGTCTTCTTTTTGGTCTTTATGGGCATCGCTCTCAGGTTTATTGGTGTTGCCGAGGGCTATTCTGCTTTATTGATTTCGTTGTTCCTTTTTACTGCGGTCAGTGGCGTGGCGTGCTTTTTTCGATTTCACGGACGAAGCGCTTTTTTTGACACCGATATCGTTTCTCTACTGCCATACCTGTGTACCCTTGCCTTGTCCGTTCCTGTGACGGTTTATCTTTTTGTTCGCGGTATTGGCTTGCCAGATAACTTTCTTCAGGTATATGACAATTCGTTTCATTTGAGTGTAATTCAGAGCATGAAGCACGCCTCTAGTTATTCGATTCTATCTATTGGATCCTATCTCGAGGCTGGTTCCAAAGTGTTCAGCCCTAATGCAAGTGCTGGTTTTTATCCCGCCGCTTGGCATATTGTTGCCGCTTTGGTTGCGCGTGCTTTTGATATTTCTGTCATGGCGTCAATTAATCTCACTAACTTTGTGTTCGTTGCTTTCGTATTGCCTTTAGGTGTCCAGTCTTTAATTGCAGTTCTTACCAAGGGCGATGTGCAAAAGGGCATTTGCGCCGCGGTTGTTACGCTTGCTGCGATTGCTTTTCCTTGGACTCTGCTTTATTGGGGCCCCGTTTACCCTAATTTCGCAGCGTTCTGTACTATTCCTGCTGTTGCCTCCGTTTTTATTTGGTTTATGCAGGGCTTTGATGAGCGTCGTTCTGTTTGTTTGACTGATCGTCCCGTCTTGGTTGCCATGCTCTTTGGTTTGGCGTCTCTCGTGTCCTTGCAGCCGAATGCGTTATTCACGCTCGGTATTCTTTTAGTGCCTTCGATTGTTCTTTGCTTGGGGGGCCTATTTGAACGCCAGCTGCTTCGCATCCAATCGATCTCGGTTAAGTTTGCCTATTATGCGTCACGCGGCATTGTGCTTTTGGCTGTTGCTGTCATCTGGTTTTTAATGACGAAAGCAAGTTTTTTGCAGGGAGTCATCAACTTTCACTGGCCTTCATTCACTTACATCTTTGATGCTTTATGGAGGGCATTCTCGTTCTCCTTTAACGAAAGTACGCCATGTATTCTTCTTGCGTGCCTGGTCGTTCTTGGTAGCTTTTGCGCGCTGGGCAACAGGTCCTACCGAGGCTATTTCTTTGTATACCTTTTTTCGATAATGCTGTTTGTTGTCGATGCTACTCAGGAAGGCTTTATCAGACATTTTCTTACGGGATTTTGGTATACGGATCAATATCGTGTAGCTGCGATGACCGCGCTGTTTAGCATTCCGCTTTCGACGCTTGGTCTCGACTTTATCTTGAGAAAAGTTCAGAGCGCATTTTCCGTTTCTGTTGGGATGGACCGTTCTGCCAGGTATCTCCCCCAGGCGCTCTGCATCGTCCTGATTGTCTGCGGCTTGTTTTGGCCCGAAAGTGTCAACCCGTCTATTAACAACTATTCCCCGGTCGGATTTACTAAAAGCGTGCTTAATTACATGTATAGCATCTATGATGTCGATAATAATCTGACGTCCGATGAGTTGGCGTTTCTTGGCGAGGTCAAGCAAATGGCCGGTGATGAGCTGATTATCAACAATCCCTTTGACGGCAGTGTCTACGGATATGCCGCAAACGACCTTAATCTTATGTATCGAAAGTTCAGCTCCTTTGGCAAGGGCGAGACGGCGGTCAGCAAGCAAATCCGCCATGGACTCGACCGCATTTCTTATGATTCGCTGATTGCGCGCGACGTTAAACAGTCTGGTGCTAAGTATCTTCTTGTTCTGGATTATGGCGAGAACGGTCGTGAGGGCGTAGATATGCCGGGCTATCACAAGTCTGGCTGGACGGGCATTGATTCGGTTAATGATTCCACCCCCGGCTTCTCACTTGTTTTAAGCGAGAAAGATATGCGCCTCTACTCAATTGAATAGAGGCGCTGTCCTCAATGCGGGGGTATTTAGGTTTTATCGTCCCGCTTGACTCTTTTGTCTTGATTGGAAATACCATTTTGAAATCGGGCGTGGAAGCATGTATAGGATGCTCGTGAGTAGTGCAATGATAGCGAAACGGACAATCAGATATCCGATCCACGGCGTTAGTGGAAGGCTCTCGACGATTCCAGAAACGTATTGATAAGGAAACACATTCAACTCAATAAGGTGCATGCAGAAGAGCGGGAGTGTGTACTTTCCGATCCAGGCAATGGGTTTCGTGACGCTTGGAATATGCTTGCAAGCCGTTTGACATAGCTTGAGTATTACCAATGAGCCAAAAATGCCTCCGATGACATCCTGTGTCCCGTTAACGTAGGTGTTTGTTACCATGTAGAGCTTTCCAAAGCGTAGGGCTGAGTAGCCCCAGATTCCCGCCATGAATAACCAGCAGATGGGCTCAATCGAGTTCTCTTCAAGTAGGCCATGCTTTTTAATAATCTGTCCAATGTACAAAAAGAGCGTTGCGCTCAAGGCCTGAAGGATACTCCAGGGAAGCCAAATGATTTGGGCCAAAACGTTGCCGCAGAAGAAGAGACCCAGAACTAAAATTGCGGGATGGCGAAATTGGTTTACGACTGCCAGGAGCATTTTGCCAAAGAACAGCGCGAAGAGATACCAAAGGGCACCAATGGCGGATACGAATGCCGGGGTTGCGGGTGTGATTCCTCCACAGCCGTAGAGGCTTGCCATAAACCAGTGGCTTGCTATTTCTGCCGGGTTAGTCTTCCCCGTTAAGATTGCCCCTAAGAATGAGCATCCAATAACGCCTATACAAGTAATCAGATAAGGCATCAGAAGCGATTTGGCATTCTTTCTAACGTAGTCGGGTGTGAGTTTAGCCTCGGGCTTGCTGAAGAATCCACTGACAATAAAGAACAGGGGCATATCAAATGAGTAGAAAACGGAGGCAAGCCGGTCTGGTGTCCCCAGATATGTTGAGTGGCCAATGATGACTCCGGCAAGCGCTATTGCTTTTGCGACATCAAATTCGGGATACCTCTTTTTCACTGAATGCTCCTTATCAGGTGTTGAAATTGTTGGAAAGGCCTTGTGTGGCCAGAAATGTGGACGTTTCGATAGGTCTTTAACGACTAGTACTGAGTTTAGCTTACGGTTTAATTGTTTGCTTTCGTCGACGTTGAGTATTCGGTCTCAAGCGGGGCCATTTGATATAATTTTCTTATCTATGAGTTTTCATGAGTGTCGGCTTGTATTGGAGTCATTGTGTCGCAAAACCAACCGCTTGTTTCGGTTCTTGTTCCCATTTGCAACGTCGAGAAATATCTCGATGAGTGTCTTAGTTCTCTGCAGAAACAGACTCTCAAGGATATTGAAATAATCTGCATTAATGATGGCTCTACGGATTCTTCGTTAGACATTATTAATAAATTCGCTTCTGAAGACCCCCGTTTCGTTGTTATCGATAAGCCAAATTCCGGCTATGGCGACTCCATGAATCGTGGTTTGGAGACTGCGAAGGGCAAGTATATCTCCATCCTTGAGTCCGATGATTTCCTAGATGCCGATGCCCTTGAGTATATGGCTGCTGAAGCCGAATCTCGTCAGGTTGAGGTCTTTAAATGTAACTTCTGGTTGTACTGGTCCAAATCTGACGCATCTCATGGGTACCGCAATGATTTCCTTTTTAATCTTGCCAGTCCTGAGATGATTGCCCTGGGAACGCATTGTCCGTTGAATTATCCTGAGATTTTTTGGGCCAAAGCATCGATTTGGTCGGCGCTGTATCTCAAATCATTCCTTGATGTAAATGAGATTCGATTTAATACTACCCCTGGCGCGTCTTATCAGGATTTGGGTTTTACCTTCAAGGTATTTTCGTGCGCGTGTCGTGTTGCCTATTCAGGACGTGCGTTCCTACATTATCGCCAAGATAATGAGAAGTCTTCTGTTAATTCTCCGGGCAAGGTTTATTGCGTATGCGACGAGCATGATGAGATTTCGCGTTTTATTGATGAGAAACGCCCCGATTTAAAGGCAGCGCTTGGACCTGTTCGCGCACATGCAAAGTTCCTCAATTACCGCTGGAATTACGATCGTCTTGGCGATGAGCTCAAGCCTGAGTTCCTTGAACGTTTTTCAACTGAAATGCGTCGGGAAATCGAATCGGGTTTCATTGATCGTCGTTATTTTGACGGCTCCATTTATCGTGATCCCACCAGTGAAGGCTTTCTGTATTTTGAGCCGTGGGAGATTGTTGAGATTGATTGGCTTGCCAACGATCCCGCTTACTACGCTGCACATCGTGCCTGTGAGTATAGTTCGGGTAAACTGGAGACACTCAAGACATATTGGAATGCCGGTGGCTTACGTTATGTCTGCCGCGCGTTCTTCGGGAAAAAAATAACTGTGAACACTACTGAACGTCATTATATTTCATAGTATTTAGAGCCCCTGTGATGGACATATCTTTACAGGGGCTTATTGATTTATTGCGTTTGTAATTAATGCCATATGCGGTGGCGAGTGCTCATCATCGTGCAGAATGGATAAATTGCCTTACAAAGCGTTGTTGTTTGAGTTTTGTCTGGCACCCTTGGCTCCAGGGAGCTCGCGGTGGAATTCGTCTATGGCCTTACCTATGGGGACGGCCTCGTTATGGCAGGGAATGATGACCGCCGTGTTTGTACAGTCCAAGATGAATGGCTCATAATTTATTACGAGTTGTTAGTATGCCTGTCACCAGATGCTTGTATTTGCTATGGGCTACTTTTCCAGATTTGCATCGGTGGTTTAGTTATCGTGTTTGAAGGCTATACTTTCCTTTGTTATGAATTACGAGACAAGGAGATGGTCCGTGACTGACAGCGTAGATAGTCAGAAAGCGGCGGCTAGGCCGGCCTCTCACGCTAAAAATGATTTTGAAAAAGATAAGTTTATTTTAAAACAACTTGTTACCAAGGATTTTAAGATCAAATATCGACGCAGCGTTTTGGGCATTGCCTGGTCTGTGCTTAATCCGCTTCTTATGATGGTCGTGATGTCCATTGTTTTTTCGACCATTTTCGGGCAGAGCCGCAATGGGTCCATTACGCCCGAGATGTATCCGCTGTACCTTATTGTCGGTAACATCACGTTCTCGGTTATGTCCGAATCGACGAACCAAGCACTAATGTCGATCATTTGGGCATCTTCACTGCTTAAGAAGGTCAAGGTTCACCGCTGGGTGTTCCCGGTGCAAAAGGTTTTGTTCTCTCTTGTTAACTTTACCTTCTCTTTGGCTGCCGTAGCTTTGGTCATGGTTTGGTTCCACGTGGTCCCTACCTGGCATTTAATATTGCTGCCAGTTTGTCTTATTTTGCTTATGTGCTTCTGCATGGGTCTTGGTTTGATGCTATCGGCGCTGGCGGTCTTTTTCCGTGATGTTATGCATCTGTGGACCGTCGTTATCACCGCGTGGATGTATCTGACGCCTATCTTCTGGACTACCGACTACATTAGTCAGATGGCTCACTGGATTCAGGTGCTGGTCGTTCTGAATCCTATGTACAACTATCTGCAGTTCATGCGCGATATTTTCCTGTTTAACACGACGCCTTCCATGCTAACGTTAGGACTTTGCGCGTTCTGGGCGGTTTTCGCTTTAGCTGTTGGTTACGCCGTGTTCCATAAGACCGAGCACAAGTTCATTCTCTATATTTAAGGAGCGCTGTTATGCCTGCGACTACGGTTGATTACAGCAAGCAGCCTCTTGCTGTTGAGGTTAAAGACGTCACCATGATCTTTAACATGGCGTCTGAGTCTTTGACGAACCTTAAGGAATACTTTATCAAGCTTGCTAAGCACGAGCTTTTCTTTGAGGAGTTCCGTGCGCTCAAGCACATCTCTTTCAATGTTCATCGCGGTGAGGTCGTCGGCCTGGTCGGTACCAACGGCTCTGGTAAATCCACGATGCTTAAGATCATCGCCGGCGTTCTTGAGCCTAGCGAGGGCGAGGTTAAAGTTCACGGCAACATTGCCCCGCTTATTGAGTTGGGCGCCGGTTTTGACCCTGAGCTTACGGCGCGCGAGAATATCTACCTTAACGGTGCGCTACTTGGTTATACCAAGGATTTCATCGACGCGAGCTTCGATGACATTATCGAGTTCGCCGAGCTTAAAGACTTTGTCGACATGCCGCTCAAGAACTTCTCTTCGGGAATGGTTGCGCGTATTGCCTTTGCTATCGCTACTATTACCGAGCCCGATATACTTATTGTTGATGAGACGCTTTCCGTTGGCGACGTGTTCTTCCAGCAAAAGTGCGAGCGCCGAATTCAGCATTTTATTGAGAGCGGTGATGTGACGGTGCTGTTCGTTTCTCACTCCATGGAGCAGGTTGAGCGTATCTGCCAACGTGCAGTTTGGATTGAGAAGGGTGATCTTCGAATGGACGGTCCAGTCGACGAAGTGTGCAAGGCGTACCGCGACCAGTTTAAGTAGGTTATAATTTATACGTTGTGTAAACACGTCCTGGTGTGATTACATGACTCTATGCTCCATTAGCTCAGTTGGATAGAGCAGGGGACTTCTAATCCCAAGGTCGACGGTTCGAATCCGCCATGGAGCACCATCGAAACAACAGGCCGGACCGTGTGCCCGGCCTTTTGCATAAAAGGTGGCAAAGAACTTGGGCGTACTGCGGCTATCGGCCCGAGATGAATCTGCGCGCCTTGTGTGACGCTTGCTCCAAAAGTGAACTAGCTCAATCGCGGTTCTCTATTTTCCTCATACACCCTCAGCTCCCACTGTTTGCGCTCTACCTTGGCTACGGAGTCCAGGATAAAGCCCGTAGCGAGTGAGAGTCCGCACAGGAACATGAACGCCGCTGCAAGTATGGCGGTGGGGAAGCGAGGCACGAGTCCAGTGGCAAAGTACTCGGTAACGATGGGGATGCCCAAGGCGAGGCCGATGGCGGCGAAGACGAGCGCGACAAGTGAGAAAAACTTAAGCGGGCGGTAGTCCTTAAATAGAGTACCAATCATGGCAATCACTCTGATGCCGTCACTTACTGTATTGAGTTTGGACTCTGATCCAGCCGGGCGGTCGCGATACTCGATGGGCACATCTTTAATACGCCAACGATGATCGACCGCGTGGATGGACAGCTCAGTCTCGATCTGGAACCCTTCGGAGAGCACGGGGAACGTCTTGATGAAAGGTTTGCTCATGGCTCGGTAGCCGGTCATGACATCGTCAAAGCTGTATCCATAAATCCACTTGATCATGCTGCGTACGAGGTTGTTGCCAAAGCCGTGAAAGGCACGCTTATTCTCCTCGGCATATGTGCCGTTCGAGAGCCGATCGCCTACTGTCATATCTGCTTCACCGGCAAGGATGGGTTCGCATAGAGCTCGCGCCGACTCCGCCGGATAGGTGTCGTCCCCATCAACCATGAGATAGCAATCTGCCTCGATATCGCGGAACATTTGACGGCAGACATTGCCCTTGCCTTGACGGGACTCGAACTTAACGGTTGCTCCATGCTCACGTGCAATTAGAGCGGTATTGTCAGTTGAGTTGTTGTCATAGACGTAGACTGTTGCCTCGGGCAGCTCACGGCGAAAATCATCCACAACCTTTGCAATGGTCAGCGATTCGTTGTAGCAGGGAATGATAACGGCAATGGTCTTTGAGTTCATGATAATCTCCAGAGTTTATTAGTTGCCGTAAGAAGTATAGTCGTTGTATTTTCGCATGGGTTTAAAAGGTTTGAAAACCAGACGGGATACATGCCTGGACCGTTTTATTGCTTATTGCCTAAACATGGGCCGTAAGACATGGGGTGAACTGCAGCTATTTTGTTCTACGCAATGGCGTCACATTGAAACCACTTCACAAATATGGCCGGTACAAAGGCTGCACCGGGCTTTTGCTCACTCGTATGTAGCGGCTTGGCTTTGGGCTCTACGCCTCCGCGGGCTCCACGCCCAGCTCGTTGCGGACGAGCTCGAAGGCCGCGGCGATGGCCTTGTCCATGTCGTAGTACTTGTAGCCGCCCAGGCGACCGGCGAAGACCACGTCGCCCTCCTGCGCCGCCAGCTCCTCGTACTGCCTGTACAGGGCCTCGTTCCTGGCGTCGTTGATGGGGTAGTAGGGCTCGTCGCCGGGCTTCCAGTCCGCCGGGTACTCGCGCGTGATGACGGTCTTGTCCTGCGTGCCGAACTCAAAGTGCTTGTGCTCGATGATGCGCGTGTAGGGGATCTCGCGCTCGGTGTAGTTGACCACGGCCACGCCCTGGTGGTCCTGCTCGTCGAGCGTCTCGGTCTCAAAGCGTAGGCTGCGGTATTCCAGCGTGCCCAGCTTAAAGTCGTAGAATGCGTCGATGGGGCCGCAGTAGATCGTCTTGGCGGCGATGTCGGGCTCGGCGGCGGCCAGCTCCTTGTACTCCACGCCGCAGCGCACCTCGACGCCCTCGAGCATGTTGGCGATCATCTTGGTGTAGCCGCCCATGGGGATGCCCTGGTAGCGGTCGTTGAAGTAGTTGTTGTCGTAGGTGAAGCGGCAGGGGAGGCGCCTGATGATGCTCGCGGGCAGGTCGCGGCAGTCGCGGCCCCATTGCTTCTCGGTGTAGCCCTTCACGAGCGTCTCGAAGATGTCGCGGCCGACGAGCGACAGCGCCTGCTCCTCGAGGCTCTGCGGCTCTCCGATGTTCTCGGCGGCCACCTGCTCGGCGATCTTTGCGCGGGCGTCTGCCGGCGTGACGACGCCCGGCCACATCTTGGCGAAGGTGTTCATGTTGAAGGGCATGTTGTACATGTTGCCGCGGAAGTTGGCGACCGGCGAGTTGACGTAGTTGTTGAACTCGGCGAAGCGGTTGACGTAGTCCCAGACGTCCTTCATGGAGGTGTGGAAGATGTGCGCGCCGTAGCGGTGGACCTGGATGCCCTCGACGTCCTCGGTGTAGACGTTGCCGGCGATGTGGTCGCGGCGGTCGATGACCAGGACCGACTTGCCGGCGCGCTTGGCGGCGTTGGCAAAGACGGCGCCAGAGAGGCCGGCACCGACGACGAGGTAATCGTACTGGGACATGGATGAACTCCTTTGTATGTAATCAAACAGTTACTTAGGATTTGGGACAAATAAACCTGATAATTCTGTTCCAAGGATTAGTGTACCAGGCGTGTTGTAGGCTTTCTTTCAGTAGCTTCAGCTCATGTGCATAGCCCCGGTTTCTAGATGATTTAAAGAATCTGCTAATTCGTCTTCAAACACTCCGGTAAGACTTTCGATATGGCATTCATTGCCTGCGGCTTTAGGTACTGCTCGTTGAGTCGTGCCTTTTTGTAAGCGTAGCGAGTGTCTGCTGAGTATTTGACCAGCACATCGGTGAAGAACCGCTCCCAGCTTAAATAATCGCGACTTTCGATATAGCTTGAGGGGTCCTCGAGGATCTTGGGAATGTCGCTGCTGGGTATGAGCTCGGAGCGCAGGAGTGTCCACTCGAACGATTCCGGGAGGAATAGGCGAACGTTCTTGTAAACGCGCTGTCCGAGCACCTTTTCGATGTAGGGACCAAACGCTGCGCCGTCTCCTATGGCAAGAACGTTTTGCTCGGGGCATTCGTGAATCGTACGTTTTAGATTCGCAACGCCGGTGGCGGTATAGCAGGGGATCCCGAGTCGGTTGCAAAGAGCGTTGTAGAATTGATAGCCAGATTTGCTATCCTCGACAACTACGGCGTCGGGTACCTCGAATCCAACATTTAGATCCTGGTAAAGCATGTTTGCCGTGTGGCTGTATATCGGTTTTGTTACCGAGTAGAAGCGTTTATCGCTCTTTCGACCATTGATTGTTTTACTCGTGGTGTTTACCAGCTTTAGGATTTCGTCGACACTGTAGGGGAGTTCGCTGGCGTCTCGGCGAGATATCAGGACAAAATAGTTGGACGACCCGTTAACGGCTTTTGCGAAGTCCTTTGAGTAGATAAATTCGTTGCCCTCATCTAAAAAGATTATTGAGTCCTCGATAATCGAAAGCTCGCGCTCCCAACGCCTGCCAGATAGCGTTTCACAGGGAACGTCACAACTGAGCGTGACGCCGCTTTCCGGTCCTCGGTCGTTGTAGTCGCGAATCATCGAGATGAGCGTCGTTTTCCCCGTGCCGCTGTTGCCGCGTATAAAGGAAATATTGCGCTTAAACGTGAGTGTGTATTTGACCTTTGCACGCTCTACGACAACGGTATGCGTTCCCTTCATTACTCATCAACATCCAAAAAGTCATTCGTGGCGCCGACAAACTCCTGCATGTTTCTGACGATGCGGCCATCGTTTTCAATGCGGATTTCAAAGCTCTTCCAGGGGAATTTCATGATGTGGTATAAGGTCACCAGCACATCCTGCTCTTTGCCGATCTTGAGTAGCCAGCGGGCACAGTTGTCTCCGCAGGTGGATGCGTTGAACACCATACTTGGGAGATTGCGCACCAGCAGCAGCGTCTTAACGCCGCCGGACAGTTCGAGTGGAGTGATTGAGCCCAGCTGCTTGCTTACGATGTTGTGGGGACCGATGAGCTGTGATCCGTCCACGCTTTTAATAATCTGTGCGGCCATAGGGTCTTCGAACCATGAGTCCAAGTATGAGTTCCTAAAATAGGTTTCGGTATCGTAGATGGAACCGGGGTAATCCCCCAGGTGAATGCTCAGCATGTGGGTCTCCAGACGTAGTGTGACTGCAACGATTATATGCCAGTAACAAAATGCCGGCAGCAGCGAGGTGCTGCTGCCGGCGCTGGAGTTTTGTTCGTGTGAATCGGTGTTAATGTATTGATCCGCGAGGCTACTTTTCGAGATGCTCCCTCAGCAGCTCCAGTGCGTGGGCGTAGCCCTGCAGGCCTTCGCCGGTGATGGTGGCGAAGCAGGCTAGGCGTGCATAGCTTACCTGGCGGAAGTCCTCGCGCGTCTCTACGGCGCTGATGTGGACCTCGACGGCAGGGATGGCGACGGCCTTGAGGGCGTCGAGGATCGCGACGCTCGTGTGCGTGTATGCCGCCGGGTTGATGACGATGCCGCCGACCTTGCCGTAGGCTTCCTGGATCTTGTCGACGATGCTGCCCTCGTGGTTGGACTGGAAGACCTCGACCTCGTCGAAGCCCTGTGCGGTGCCCGCTTCCTGGCAGATCTGCACTAAGCGGTCGTAGTTGTCACTGCCATAGATGCCCGGCTCGCGAATGCCGAGCATGTTGAGGTTGGGGCCGTTGATGACGAGTACTTTCATGGTTGCTTCCTTTGCGGTTGGGCGGGCGGAGAGGCGGAACGGAAAACCACCACAAAGGTACCTGTCCCCTTTGTGGTGGTTTTTGCTAGAGGGCTGGTGGAAGGGCGTCGAGGACGGCGGCCGCGGTGTTGGCGGCGCAGTCGCGTGAGTCGATGATGTAGTCGGCCCAGGCGCGGTAGTGTGGCATGCGCTGCTCGGCCAGCTTGTCGATACCGTCGCGGGCGGTGATGGGGCGTCCCTTGTAGGCGAGTTCGTCGAGCTTGCGGTTGAGCATCACGATCTGGCTGTTCTGGTGCAGTAGCGGGTAGTTCTCGTCGCGCGTGACCACGCCGCCGCCCGTGGAAAGCACCAGGCCGCTGCGCTTGGAGATGTCGGACAGCGCCACCGTCTCCTGCTCGCGGAAGGCCGCCTCGCCGCGCTCGACGATAAAGTCGGCGCAGGGCATGCCCAGGCGTTCCTCGAGGGCGCGGTCCAGGTCGATATGCTCGCGTCCCGTGAGCAGGGCAATCTGCTCACCAACGCGGGTCTTGCCCGAGCCCGGCATGCCGATCAGCGCGATGTTCTGTTCGCGGCGTGACAAGCGCTCCGTTACGTCCAGGATGCGCTCACGCGGGGTGACCTGGCCGGTATAGCGCTCAACGGCTTGTGCCGCCTGGGCCACGAGCATGAGCAGGCCGCCGATGCAGGGGATGTCGCGGCGCTCGGCCTCAAGCATCAGGCCCGTACGGGCAGGGTTGTAGACAATGTCGATAACGCCTTCGAGCGCATCGAGCCCTTCGAGCGTGCAGGGGGCGTCGGGGCAGTGGGGGAACATGCCGGCGGGCGTGCAGTTGACGAGCAGAGCAGCGTCGGACTGCTGCGAGATATTGTCGTAGTTGACCTCGCTCGTGCGGCCCGCGGGCACGACGGTGGCGCCCAGATCGCCGAGCACCATACTGGCCGTAGTACCCGCGCCGCCGGTGGCCCCGAGCACGAGAGCCTTCTTGCCGGCAACATCAACCCCCAGCTCCTCGACCAGGCACTGAAAACCGAAGTAGTCGGTATTATCGCCGCGCAGGCGGCCGTCGGGCAGGCGCGTGATGGTGTTGACGTTTCCCATACGCTCGGCGAGTGGACTCAGCTCGTCCAGGTATTCCATGACGGCGCGCTTGTAGGGGATGGTCACGTTGGTGCCCTCCCATTCGTCGCCTGTCATAAAGGCCTCAAGATCCTCGGGCTCGCGCTCAAATCGTACGTACTCGAGCCCCGCGAGCTCCTTGTAGATGGTCGGGGTGTAGCTGTGGCCCAGCACGCGGCCCAGCACTCCGTAGGGGCGGGTTGCGGCGACATCGGTCATCTAGAGCACCTCCGTGTAACTGCCAAAGTAGGTGAAGCTCTCGCACACGTCGTCGATGGAATCGAGCAGGTCATCGAGGGCCTTGCTGCCAAAGGGGCAGTCCAGGTCAAAGTAGAACATAAACTCAAAGTCGTGCCCGGGGATGGGGCGGCTCTCGAGCTTGATGAGGTTGATATTGAGCGCGTAGAAGCGCTCGAGTACGCGATAGAGTGCGCCCGGCTCGTTGGCCGTGGTAATCATGAGCGAGGTGCGGTTGGCGCCGGGGTAGACGCGTGGCTCGCGGCTGATGACGACAAAGCGCGTGTAGTTGTTGTCCGAGTCCTGGATGTTGGGCTCCAGTACCTCCAGGCCGTAGAGTGCGGCGCAGCTGCGCGATGCGATGGCGGCAACATCGGTGCGCTCGGAGCTGGCGACCATCTCGGCCGACATGGCCGTGTTGGGGTACTTGGTGGCCTGCAGGTCGTGCGCCTCGATAAAGCCGGCGCATTGGGCAATGGCCTGGCCGTGGCTGTAGACCTCGTGCACGTCCGCAAGCTTGGTGCCGGGCTTGACGAGCAGGTTGTGGTCGATTTTGAGGCGGAGCGAGCGCACGATGTGGAAGTCGAACTGGGCGAGCAGGTCGTAGACGGCGTTGACCGAGCCGGCGGTGGAGTTCTCGATGGGCAGCACGCCAAACTCGCAGAAGCCGTCGCGCACGGCACGCATGACGCCCTCGAAGGTCTCGAAAAACGCGATGTCGGGCACGTCGAAGAGCTTGCATGCGGCGATTTGGCTGTAAGCGCCCTCGACGCCCTGGCAGGCGACGGTGGCCGTTTGAGGGAAGGGCGTGTCGGAGGCTGCAGCCGTGGCATGGGCCTTTTGCGACACCGTGATGCCCTTGAGCTCGTTGATGTAGCGCTGCTGCGCGGCCTTGCTCATGCTCATGAGGAGACGGAACAGGGTGATGGTCTGCGCCTCGTAGCGCTCGGGCGCGCGGCTGGCGAGGTTGTTGAGCTTGGAACGCTCACGGGCGGGGTCGAAGACGGCCTTGCCCATCTCGATTTTTGACTTGGCGACCTCGGTGGCAATGTCCATGCGCTCGACAAAGCTGTTGAGGAGCGTGGTGTCGATGCCATCGATGGCCTGGCGGATGTCAGCAAGGTCCATGGAGACCCCTTTCACGTGTCGGGGGATGTTGAGGGGTTGGTAGTTAGCGCTGGGCGGCGTCTTCGAGGAGGGCGTCCCAAATGGCGAGGGCGGCGGCTGCTTCGGCTACGGGGACAGCTCGGGGGACGATGCAGGGATCGTGGCGGCCGTGGACCGAGAGCTCGGCATTTTCCATAGCGTCCATGTCCACCGTCTGCTGCTCGCGGCCAATTGAGGGCGTCGGCTTTACGGCCATGCGCCACATGACGGGAGCGCCGGTCGAAATACCGCCCAGGATGCCGCCGGCGTTATTGGATTCGACCTCGATCTCGCCGGTCTCGGCATCGATTCGATACGGATCGTTGTTCTCGCTGCCGCGCATGGCGGCCACGGCAAAGCCCATGCCGAACTCCACGCCCTTTACGGCGGGAATGCCAAACGCGATTTGCGCGATGCGGTTCTCGATGCCGTTGAACATGGGGTCGCCGATGCCTGCGGGAAGCCCGTAAATGCCGCACTCCACGATGCCGCCGATGCTGTCGAGTTCGTCGCGCGCGGCTAGGATCTCCTCGCGCATGCGGCCGGCTGCGGCGGCGTCAATGCACGGCAGATCGTTCGTAAGGATCGCCTTGCGGTCGGCCTCGCGATAGACCATATCGTCCATCGGCAGGTCGGAGATGCCGCCGATCTGCGCCACATGCGCCATCACTTTAATGCCGCGGGCCTCGAGTGCCTGCAGCGCAATGCCGCCGGCGATGCACAGGGGTGCCGTTAGGCGGCCGGAGAAATGCCCGCCGCCGGCGACATCGTGCATGTTGTGATACTTCACGCGCGCAGGGAAGTCCGCATGTCCGGGACGGGGCTTGCGGCGCAGCTCGGAGTAATCCTTGGAGCGCGTGTTGGTGTTCTCGATAATCGCGGCGATGGGCGCGCCGGTGGTATGTCCATCGACAACACCGGCGATGATGTGCGCGGCGTCAGCCTCGCGGCGCTTGGTTGCGGTCTCGTCGCGACCGGGGGCGCGACGGCCAAGGAAGGCCTGCAGCTGCTCCTGGTCCACGGCGATGCCCGCCGGGATGCCATCGAGTGAGCAGCCGATGGCGGGGGAGTGCGACTGGCCGAAGATGCTTAAGTGCAAGACGTTGCCAAAGGTCGAGGACATGCTATTCCTCCTCGAGTGTGACCTTGCCGCCCAGCAGGCGGTAGTGGTCGAAGAAATCGGGATAGGACTTGTTGACGGCCTCGGCGCCGTGGATCACGACCTCGCCGGTGGCGCGGCTCGCGGCGATAGCGGCCATCATGGCGATGCGATGGTCGTTGTGCGAATCGACCTCGCCGCCGGTGAAGGCATCGACACCCTTGATGATGAGGTCATCGCCGGCAATGCGCACCTGCGCGCCCAGCGCGGTGAGCTCGCGGGTGGTGGTGACCAGACGGTCGGATTCCTTGATGCGCAGACGGGCGCAATCGCGGATAAAGGTGCGGCCCTGTGCCAGCGAGGCCACGGCTGAGATGACGGGCACCAGGTCCGGAATGTCGTGGGCACTCATCTCAAAGCCGGCGAGCTTGTCGGACTGCACAGTGGCGGCGTTGGTGGAGCGCACGATGCGGGCGCCAAAGCGCGAAAGCGCGGCAAGCACGTTACGGTCGCCCTGTGCGGAGCTTAGCGACACGCCCTCGACGGTGATTGGGTCGGTGCCGATGGCGCCGGCGCACAGCCAAAAGGCGGCGTTGGACCAGTCGCCCTCGACGGCTACGCTGCCGGGCGTGCGGTACGAGCCACTGCTCACGCGGAAGTTTGTGACCTCGGGCTGGCCGTCCTTGGCCGGAATGCGCTCGACGTTGACCTCGACGCCAAAGGCCTTCATGGCCTGTATCGTCAGGTTGATGTAGGGACGGCTCTCAATGAGGCCGGTTACCTGCACGCAGGAGGGCTGGGCCAGCAGCGGGGCTGCCAGCAGCAGGCCGGAGATATACTGCGAGCTCACGTTGCCCGGAAGCACAAAGGTGCCCGGGCGCATGCGTCCGCTCGTCTTGAGCGGAAAACCGCCCAGACCCTGTAGGTCGCAGCCGGCGGCGATGATCTCGTCCGAGAGCGGGGAGAGCGGGCGGGCGCCCAGGCGGCCCTGGCCTACGAAGGTGGCATCCGCACCCAGCGCGCAGGCGACAGGCAGCATAAAGCGGAGCGTGGATCCACTTTCGCCGCAGTCAAGCGTGCCGCCGGCAAGGGCCTTGAGCAGGCCAAACTCAACACTCTTCATGGTGGGGTGGACCTGGAAGCCGTCCTCGACGGTCTCGATGCGAGCACCCAGGGCCGTAAGGCAACGCACCGTAGCCTCGATGTCGGCGCAGGTGGTATTGCAGGTGACGTGTGTCTCGCCGTTGGCAAGCGCAGCGCAGATGATGAGGCGATGCGCCATCGACTTGGACGCGATGGCGGGAACGGTGCCCTTGAGCGGGGACGGGGTGATGCGGGCTAGCATGCGGAAGCGTCTCCCTTCTGGCCGAGGCCCTCGGCAATTAAATCGTGGAAGGTGGAAAGCGGCGTGCGGTCGATGCTGCAACGGCCAATGCCGTGCGGAATTACCAGGTCAATCGTGTCACCGGCGCGCTTTTTATCGTGCAGTGCTTCGGCAAAGACGGCGTCGGCCGAAAGCTCGCAGCGGGTCTTGAGACCGTGGCGTGCGCAGAGCTCCTCGATGCGGCCCGGCAGCTCGGCGTCGCAGATGCCATGAAGCGCCGCGGCGCGCGTGATGATACCCATGCCGATCGACACGCAGTTGCCGTGTCCCAGCTCAAAGTGCTCGCAGGCCTCGACGGCATGTCCGGCACTGTGTCCAAAGTTGAGGAGCTTGCGCTGGTTGGTTTCGCGCTCGTCGGCGACGACCACGGCGCGCTTGATGTCGATGTTGCGGGCGATGATGAGCGCTACGCGAGCTACGTCCTGGTTGAGCAGCTCCAGCGTGAGCGGGGTCTTCTCCAGCTCGGCGAAAAGCTCCGGGTCGGCGATTACGGCGTGCTTGACGACCTCGCCGCAGCCGTCGGCGAACTGCTCGGGCGTGAGGGTGGCCAGGCACCCCACGTCGGCGATAACCACGCTCGGCTGCCAAAAGGCGCCGGCCAAGTTCTTGCCGGCAGCCAGGTCTATGGCGGTCTTGCCTCCCACCGACGAATCCACCATGGCGAGCAGGCTCGTGGGGATCTGCACAAACTTGCAGCCGCGCATGTAGGTGGCGGCCACAAAGCCCGCCACGTCGCCCACGACGCCGCCGCCGAGTGCCACGATCACGTCGGAGCGCGAAAGCTCGTGCTCGGCCACAAACTCCAAAATGGCAACGTAGGTCTCGGCGCGCTTATGGGCCTCGCCGGCCTCGAAGGTGCAGATGCTCACCTCGTAGCCTGACGCCTCCAGGCTCTGCTTAACGGGCATCTGGTAGAGCGGGCCCACGTTGGTGTCTGTCACGATGACGGCGCGGGTGCCGCCGGCGGTGGCGCGCACGAGCGGCCCCGCCTGCTCCAGCAAAAACGTGCCCACATGCACCTGGTAGGGGCGTGCGGTGTCGATATCGATAGTAATCGCCATAAGCTTCGGTCCTTTCGACCTGGCGTGATGGGTGGTCTAGTGGGAGGCCTCGTCGTCGAGCGCGCGCTTAATGCGGTCGCCCTCGGCAAGGAGATTCTCCAGATAGCGCTGGTCGCGGTCCTTAAGGGCGTGGCTGTAGGCGCCAAGCGATTCGATCAGATGGTCGATCTCGAAGGCGAGCGCATCGGCGTCGTCGATCATGAGCTCGGACCACATCTGAGGATTGAGGTGTGCCACGCGGGTGAGGTCGCGGTAGCTACCGGCCGAAAAGCCGTGGTGGACCTGAGCGGTCGGGCTCTTAACATAGGCGTTGGAGACGACGTGCGCGAGCTGGCTCGTAAAGGCGATGACGCGGTCGTGCTCGGCGTCGCTCGTTACGCTGAACTTGCCAAAGCCCAGGGGACGTACCATCTCGCGCACCTGGCCCAAAAGCTCCAGCTTGAGTGCGTCGTCCACTGCGGGCGGTACAAGCACGAGCGGTGCGTCCTGGAACAGGTCGGCGCGGGAATGCGCGTAGCCCGAGAACTGCGTGCCCGCCATGGGGTGCGCGCCCACAAAGTAAAAACCGTGCTCGCGGGCAAGCTCAAAGGCGCGCTCGCACACGATGCCCTTGACGCCTACGGTGTCGATCACCACGGGGCCCATGATGGCCTCGGTGTCAGTGGCGTCGGCGAGTGCCTGGGCGTGCGCCTCGAGCCACTCGATGCAGGCCTCGGGGTAGCATGCCAGGACGATGATGTCGCACTCGCCGAGCGTCTCGTCGTTGAGCTCGCCGGCAACGGTGCCCATGCTGGCGGCCGTCATGACGTCGTCATCGGGGTCCCAGGCCAGCACACGGACGCCCGCCTGCGCATAGCCGCGGGCAAAACTGCCGCCGATGAGGCCCAGGCCCACGATGCCGGCGCACTTGGGGCCACCCTGGTTAACGCGTGCGTTTCTCACCGTGCCCATGGGCTACTCCTGAACGGTCTCTTGGCAGACGACCTCGCGGATGGCGCGGATGCGGCGCATGGTGTCGTCGAACTGGTCGGGGGTGAGGGCCTGAGCGCCGTCGGACCAAGCATGGCTCGGGTCGTCGTGGACCTCGATCTCCAGACCGTTGGCGCCGCAGGCGGTCGCCGCGAGCGCCATAGGCTCAACGTAGCGGGTGTAGCCGGTGGCGTGGCTGGGGTCGGCAACGACGGGCAGGTGCGACAGGTGGTGGAGCACCGGCACGGCGTTGAGGTCGAAGGTGTTGCGGGTGCGGGTCTCGAAGGTGCGGATACCGCGCTCACACAGGATGACGTTGTCGTTGCCCTCGCTCATGATGTACTCGGCAGCCATGAGCAGCTCGTCGACGGTGCCGGACATGCCGCGCTTGAGCAGAACCGGGGTCTGCGTCTTGCCGACCTCCTTGAGCAGGGGGAAATTCTGGGCGTTGCGAGCGCCAATCTGCATGACGTCAATCTTCTTGTCGAGGAAGACCTGCACGTCGCGCGGGTCCATGATCTCGGTGACGATCGGCATGTCGAGCTCGGCGGATGCCTCGCACAGCAGGTCCAGACCGGCGGGGCCCATGCCCTGGTAGGCGTACGGGGAAGTGCGGGGCTTGTAGGCGCCGCCGCGCAGCATCGTGGCGCCGGCTGCCTTCACGCGGCGGGCGATGCGGATGAGGTTCTCGCCCTCGACGGAGCACGGGCCGGCGATGACCTGGAACTGGTCGCCGCCGATCTTGACGCCGTGGCCGCAGTCGATGACGGAGTCCTCGGGGTGGAACTTGCGGTTGGCGCGCTTGAACGGCTCGGAGACGCGCTGCACGCGCTCGACGACGTCCATGGACTCGAGCAGGAATGGGTCGATCTTGGTCGTATCGCCCACCAGGCCGATGATCGTCTCGTTCTCGCCGCGCGAGACGTCGGTCTTCAGGCCCTTTTTCTCAATCCAGCTGACGATATGGCTGACGGCCTCGTCGCTGGCGCTCTCTTTTAAAATTGCAATCATGGTGTGCCTCTCACCTCGATGGATAACCCTTGCAAAAACGGCCCGCATCGCGAGCCGTGTATATATGGTGCATGAGAGTTTATACTATCTGATTCGCTTTTGCCTTCTAAAGTGAGCCGTTGCGCCGCGTCTTCCCCGGAATTGCAAAGCTTTTTCTTTTATTTTGATAGCCCGTGGTGCACTTGGGTATAATGCCAAACGTTGGCCCTATTAGCTCAGGGGATTAGAGCGTCTGCCTCCGGAGCAGAAGGCCGTTGGTTCGAATCCAACATGGGGCACCATCGAACGTGAGACCGTCCGAACCTCGCATGGTCCGGGCGGTTTTTCTTATACCGACGCGACGTGATGGGACGTGGTATGGCAGCAACGGATATCGAGCGCGGACTCTCGACCGCCGAGGTCGAGGAGCGCATCGCCGCCGGTAAGATCAACCGCAACATGGAGCTCAAGACCAAGTCGGTCAAAGAGCTCATCATCGAGAACCTCTGCACGCTGTTCAATTTGATCAACGTGATCTTGGCGCTCCTGGTCATTGTGACCGGGTCGTTTAAGAACCTGACGTTTTTGTTCGTGGTGTTTCTCAATACCGCCATCGGTGTCATCCAGTCCATGCGCTCTAAGAAGATGGTCGATAAACTCACGCTGCTGACCTCCAAGAAGGCCATCGCGGTGCGCGACGGCGCCGAGGTGGAGCTCGACCTGGACCAGATCGTGCTCGATGACATCATCCGCTTGGGGCGCGGCGACCAGATCCCCGCTGACGCCGTGGTGGTTTCGGGCGAGGCGCTCGTGAATGAGAGCCTGCTGACGGGCGAGAGCGATCTTATTAAGAAACAGCCTGGTTCTGAGCTCATGAGCGGCAGCTTTATCGACTCGGGCCTGCTGCGCGCCCGCGTGATCCATGTCGGCGCCGACAACTACGTAGCCAAAATTAATAACGAGGCCAAGTACGTCAAAAAGGTCAATTCTGAGATCATGAACGCGCTTAACGCCATCGTGCGGTTTGCGAGCATCATCATGATCCCGCTCGGTTTGGCGTTGTTTTCCTCGAGTGTGAGCGAGCTGTGGGATGCCGCGGGAACCCCGGGCGATAGCGCGCTTTCGTGGTGCTTCTCCGAGCTGCTGGCCGGCCGCGTGCCCTCGTCGGCGCTGCTGTCCACGGTGGGCGCCCTGCTGGGCATGATCCCGCAAGGCCTGGTGCTGCTGACCTCGTCGGTGCTCGCCATCGCCACGGTGCGCCTGGCCCGCCGCAAGGTGCTGGCGCAGCAGCTCTACTGCATCGAGACGCTCGCGCGCGTCGACGTGCTGTGCCTGGACAAGACAGGCACCATCACGTCGGGTCGCATGGAGGTCGAGGGCACGTATCCGCTGCCGATCGAGGGCTTTGGCATGGGCGCGGGGGAGGGCGAAGCCGCCGTTCCCGTCGATACCACGGTGCTCGATTTTGCGCTGGCTAACGTGGCGCGTGCGACTTCGGCCGATGCCAACGAGACCTGCCAGGCGCTGCTCAACTATTACGCAGATCGCCCGGTCGAGGTGTCTGAGCCGCTGTCGGTCATTCCGTTCTCGTCTTCCAAAAAGTGGAGCGGCGCGTCGTTTGCACAGGGCTCATATGTGATGGGTGCGGCGCAGTTTGTGCTCTCTGATCGTGCGTTTGCCCAGGTCGAGAACCGTGTCGCCGAGCTTGCCGATACCTGCCGCGTGCTCGTGGTGGCGCGCGTTGACGGCTTTACGCCCGATGGCGATATGGTGGGCGAGGCCGAGCCCGTGGGCTTTGTGACCATACGCGACGAGATCCGTACCTCGGCGGCCGAGACCATCGGCTACTTTAACGAGCAGGGCGTGACTCTCAACGTGATCAGTGGCGACGACCCGCGTACGGTGTCGTCGATCGCGCGCGTGGTGGGCGTGCCGGGGGCGGACGCTTATGTGGACGCCACGACGCTCGATACGCCGGCCAAGCTCGATGCCGCAGTGGACCGCTACCATGTCTTTGGTCGTGTGACCCCGCAGCAGAAGCGCGAGCTCGTGCAGGCGCTCAAGCGCCGCGAGCACACCGTGGCCATGACAGGCGACGGCGTCAACGACGTGCTGGCGCTCAAGGAGGCCGACTGCTCCGTGGCCATGGCGGCCGGCTCCGATGCCGCGCGTAACGTGGCCGAGATCGTGCTCGTCGACAACGACTTTGCCTCGATGCCCGCCGTGGTGGCCGAGGGCCGTCGCTCCATCAACAACCTGCAGCGTTCGGCTTCGCTGTTCCTGACTAAGACGCTGTTCTCGATGGGCCTGGCGGCGCTGTGCATCGCACTGCCGCCGTACCCTTTCGAGCCGATTCAGATGACGCTCATCAACTTCTTCTGCATTGGCACGCCGGGCTTTGTGTTGGGCCTGGAGCCCAACAATGCTCGCGTGAAGGGGTCGTTCCTGACGAACGTGCTCAAGCGGGCACTGCCGGCGTCGCTTGCGGTCATTTTGGCCGCGGCGCTCGATATCTTTGTGGCGCGCGTGTTCGGCTTTAACCAGCTCACGCTGTCTACGATGTGCCTACTTACGTCGTGCGCGGCGAGTGTCAGCCTGATCTGGCGTATCTCGCAGCCCCTCACGCCCTTACGTGTGGCGCTCTTTGTGTTTGTAGTTGCCGGCATCCTGACGGGCGTTATCGGATTCCCGAAGCTGCTGTCTATTGCCAACCTGTCGATGGGCCAGATGGTTATCTTGGCTGTCATCGTGGTCATCACCTGCTCGGTGTTCTTTAAGCTCGCCACGATGATGGATTCGCTCAAGCCGCGTCGTCGTCATGCCGCAACTGGTTTTGGCCGCGGTGTGCGCGTCCGCTTGGGTCGCGGTGGCGGCAAGGTGAGCTCGACGGGTTCGACGGCCGAGCGTTTTGCCAAGCGCGTCGCCGCCGACATGGCGCAGCGCCGCGAAGCTCGCACCGTTCGTGAGGCCGAGGCCCGCGCACTCGAGGGCGTGGCCCAGGCCCAGCCCAAGAAAAAGAAGAGTACCGGAGTCAAGCGCTCCCGCGTGACCAAGTCCGCCCAAGGCATCAAAGTCTCGATGCCAAGCAAAAAGAAGAAATAACTACGCGCCCTGGCGATGTTGAATTGGTGCCTTGCTCCTGTGGGGCCGTGGCGATGTTATGCTCTAACCTCGATCGTTTGAATTGTTTCGAAAAGAGGATGCCGTGATCTGCCCGCATTGCCTTAAGACTATCGAGGACGGCGCCTCGTTCTGCCCCTACTGCAACGCCTATGTGGGTCCGGGCGATGGTCCGGAGCACACCGAGTTCGTGTTCTGTGAGGGCTGCGGTGCCCGTCTTTCTCCGCATGATCGCACGTGCCCCAAATGCGGACGCCCCGCTCCGGGTATCCTCTCCGAGGACGCGGCCGCATCCGACCTGGCAGCGGGCCGCACGGCGGGCTTTCCGCGCCTAACGCAAGAGCAGATCGATACCGAGGTGCCGCATGCGCCGGCCTCTGCCGCTGCGGTGCTTTCGGACGCCGCCGACCCCAATGAGACCTGCGTGCTGCCAGCTTTCGATAAGGATTTCGGTATCCCCAAGGTCGATATTCCCACGCCCGTTTCCCTGCATGACGATGCTCAAAAACCCAAGCGCAAGGTGCATCCCGACGAGGACGCCTATCACAAGCACAAGCGTCATATCCCCAAGCCGCTCATTATCATCGCGGTCCTTGCCGTCGTGTGCGGTGGTGCCTATTGGTTCGTGACGACCGACCCCATGGGTGTTATGCCTGGCTTCTACGACCAGTTTGGCCAAGCTGCACAAACCACCTTCCCCACGCGTCAAAAGGGCGAGGCGACTGAGGACGATACCAAGCAGGGCGATTCTGCCGAGGTGGTCCAGGAAGAAACCGTGCTCACCGATGATCAGCTCTATACCAGGCTCGACGGTCTGTATCAGACCATCGTGTCCTACGCTGACGAGGACCAGATCGGCGAGGTCATCGATTCCTTTAACAACGGTTATCTCCGAACGCCGCTGTCCACCCGTCAGGAGCTGTCGCAGAGTGCCTACGCCCTGCGCGACCAGATCAAAAAGACGCAAGATGAGCTCAACAACCTGAAAGTACAGGACGATACGGTCTATGCGGATGACATCGCCCACTTAAAGCAGCTTGCCGAGTGGATGTATGAGCGCGTCGACGTGATCTGCCAGAGCTGGGATATCTCGCTGGCCATTCCCGATGGCGAGTCGATGAGTTCCCACCAAAGCGAGATCCTGGCGCCCATCGCGCAGGGCGGCAACAGCGCGCTGAACCAGTACGATGCCAATGTGGGTTCCTGGAAGCCGCAGCAGCGTTCCTAAAATTAGTTCGCCATAGTCGGCATAACCTACGTGCGCAATTGATGTAAACCCGTGCTTATTGCTACAATTCGTACAAATATGCTTTAAACGCACGAGGAAGGAACCACATGTTTGGTTTTAAGAAAGAGCTCTACACGCCCGAGTATCAGCTCGTCGGCGACGAGTGCGCCGTAATCGAGACGTCGAAGGGTACCATCAAGGTCAAGTTTGACGGCGAGGGCGCTCCCATTCATGTCGCGAACTTCTGCGAGCTTTCCACGATGGGCTTCTATGATGGCCTTAAGTTCCATCGCTATGTGCCCGGTTTTGTTATCCAGGGCGGCGACCCCAATACCCGCGACATGTCCGGCGCCGACGTCGCTGCCGGTCTTGAGGGCCCCGACGGTATGCCCGGTACCGGTGGCCCCGGCTACTGCATCAAGGGCGAGTTTGCCACCAATCCGCGCAACAGCCATGTCGATGGCGCCCTTGCCATGGCACGCTCCATGGACCCCGATTCCGCGGGTTCGCAGTTCTACTTCTGCCTGGGTGCCCAGCATAACCTCGATTCCGGTTACACCGTCTTTGGTACCACGGTCGAGGGTCTCGATGTGATTTCGCAGCTGCGTGCCGGCGACGAGATCGTCCATGTCGAGATCGTTCACGAGTAAAGGGGACTTCCTTGAATAGCCAGCTGATCCAACAGGGCCGCGCCGCTTACCGCGCGGGTGATTTTTCTGCTGCAGCCCAGATGCTTGGGGCGGCAAAGACTCCCGATGAGATTATGGGCGAGGCCGATCACCTTCGTGGCAACGCCTTGATGCACCTGGGCATGTATGCCGAGGCCGCCGAGGCCTATGCCGCCGCCCTCAACGACGGTACCTACGGCAAGCGCGGCGCGCTGCTCACCAACCGCGGCAAGGCGCTCGCCGCCGTGGGCGACTACACGACGGCCGCTCAGGCGTTTTCTGCCGCTACGCAGGATGCTTCCTATGCCACGCCGTTCAAGGCCTATCTGGGCCTAGGCAATGCGCTGTTCCAGTCGGGCGACTATGCCAACGCGGGAACCGCCTTCCGTCAGGCTGCCATCGACGGCGCCAATCCGGCTCCTGCCGCCGCACTCGGCGAGCTCGGTCGTTGCTTCATTAAGCTCGGCCGTCCGGCGGATGCCGTGGAGACCTACCGCACGGCTATCGACTTTGCCGGCCCCCGCGACGACACGCGTGCACTCAACGCCGGCATGGGTCAGGCGCTTTCTGCCGCCGGCCGTCCCTCCGACGCACTCGACGCCTTTAACGCCGCTACTGCCGATGGCATCTACCAGCTCACCTCCGAGCAGGCCGATGAGCTTGCCCGCGTGCAGGATTCGCTTGCTGCGCTGTCTGCCCAGACGGCTATGGCCACGGCTCCGGCGCCCGCGATGGACGCTCCTGCCGTCGATCCGCTCGATCCTACGGGCGCGACCGGTCAGTTTATGCCCGATCCCTCGGACACCGGCTTCTTTACGCTGTCCGAGTCCGAGATGGTCCAGCAGGACCGTCAGGATCGTAAGCAGGCCAAGGTCCGTCGCCGCCATCGCCACACGGGCCTCAAAGTCTTCATCGTGCTGCTTCTGCTCATTTTGATCGCCGCGGGCGGTCTGGGCTTTGCCTACACGCGCGGCTTTGGCTTCCCGTCTCAGGAGTCTGTCGTTACCGATCTGTTCCAGGCTGCCGGTGACGGTGACACCGCAAAGGCCGAGTCTTGCCTGGCCTCGAGCCTGTCCGAGGACGCTAAGTCGATGATCATCTCCTCGATTCCGCAGGGTGCCACCGTGTCCGTCGAGGGCATGGATCAGTCCATGACCGAGACGACCGCTAAGGTGAAGGCATCGCTGTCCAAGGGCGGCGAGCAGGAGTACACCGTCAAATTCGTGCGCTCCGACAATCATATCGGCTGGGCCGTTTCTTCGCTCGATATGGATTTCTCGGCTGCTGACAACCAGTAGTGACCTTATGGGATTTAGCTTTGCCCGGCGCTTCACCGCAAGTGAGGTGCCGGGCTTGCGCTAGTATGATGAGCTAGTAGTTTTCCAGCAATCATCCAACACATCAGGAGTTGCGTTGTTTTCTTTGATGGATATGTTCTTCGGTAGCTATGCGGGCGATCTTGCCATCGACCTCGGCACCGCAAATACGCTTGTCTCCGTGCGCGGCAAGGGCATCGTCATTCGCGAGCCCTCCGTTGTCGCCATCGACAAAAACGACGAGCGCATCCTGGCGGTCGGTATCGAGGCAAAGCGCATGCTCGGCCGTACGCCCGGCAACATCGTGGCCGTTCGTCCCCTGAAGGACGGCGTCATCGCCGACTTCGATGTTACCGAGGCCATGCTTCGCTACTTTATCGATAAGGCGTCCGAGAAGCGCTATCCGTGGACTCCGCGTCCGCGTGTTGTCGTCTGCGTTCCCTCCGGTGTCACGTCGGTCGAGAAGCGCGCTGTCTTTGAGGCCACGATCCAGGCCGGTGCCCGCCAGGCCTATCTGATCGAAGAGCCTATGGCCGCCGCTATCGGCGCCGACCTGCCCGTCGAGGAACCCACCGGCTCCATGGTCATCGACATCGGTGGCGGTACCACCGAGGTTGCCGTTATCGCTATGGGCGGCATCGTCGTCTCACAGTCCATCCGTATTGCCGGCGACGAGTTCGATCAGGCCATCCTCACGCACGTTCGTGATGCCTACAACCTGGCCATCGGCGAGCGTACGGCAGAGGACATCAAGATCAAGGTCGGCTCCGCCGTGCCGCTCAAGGATGAGCTCGACGTCGAGGTCAACGGCCGCGACGTGATCACCGGTCTGCCCAAGACCGTGCGCATCGAGAGCGAGGAGATTCGTCGCGCACTCAACAAGCCGCTCGACGAGATGGCCAAGGCCGTCAAGGACGCACTCGACGCTACGCCTCCCGATCTTGCCTCGGACCTTATGTACTATGGCATTTTGCTGACCGGTGGCGGCGCGCTGCTGCGCGGTCTCGATGTGCGCCTGCGCGATGAGACCGGCGTTTCGGTCAACGTCAGCCCCACGGCGCTCGATAACGTTGTTAACGGCTGTGCCCGCGTGCTCGAGGCCAATGCGTTTGATGGCGGCTTCGTCCAGACCAATGCTTAATTTCCAAAAGGTGGATTCCATTTGGCACGATCTTCGGGTTTCTCCACAAATCTGAATACCAAGCGACAATCAACGGGTATGCGCCCGTTGATTGTTTTCAGCCTGATTTCGGTGTTGCTGCTCACGTTTTACATCCGCGAGGGCGAGGCAGGACCGATTCATGCCGTGCGCTCGGGCGTGACGACGATTACCTCGCCGGTGCGCTTTGTGGGCTCGGCTGTGGCGGCTCCCTTCAATGCGATCGGTAACGTGTTCTCTAACCTTACGGCGTCGCAGGACACGCTTGACGAGCTTAAGAAGCAAAACGAGGAACTGACCTCTAAGGTTGCCGAGCTCTCCGAGGCTCAAAAGACCGCCGAGCGACTGGAGGGGCTGGTCGGCCTGCAGTCGACCTACAACCTCAAATCAACCGCAGCTCGTATCGTCGGCGCTTCGGGCGATGCCTGGACCTCGACCGTCACCATCGATAAGGGTTCTGCCGACGGTCTTACCATCAACATGCCTGTGACGAGTTCTGCCGGTGTCATAGGCCAGATTATCGAGGTCTCGGCCAAGACGTCCACCGTGCGCCTGATTGGCGATGAGAACTCGGGCGTGTCCGCTATGGTGCAGGACACGCGCGCCCAGGGCATGCTGCAGGGTCAGGCTGACGGCACGCTGCGTCTTGAGTACGTGAGCGTCGATTCCGACGTTAAGGTTGGCGACATCATCGTGACCTCGGGCATTGGCGGTGTGTTCCCCAAGGGTCTACCGCTCGGCACCGTCTCGTCTGTTGAGAAATCGGCTAACGACGTATACTACACCATTGTGGTGCGCGCCCAGACGACGGCCGAGAACAACGAGGAAGTGCTGGTCATTACCTCGCTGACCGACGAACAGTCGGCCTCGGATGAGGACGTGAACACGGCCAACAGCACGCCGCAGGGAACGTCGCGCGATGCTGCGACCAAGACGAAGGACGAGAGCCCGGATGACAGTTCCGACACGTCCGAGACGACCGATTCCGGCTCGAGCGAATAGGGGGCATGTCCATGGATCTACACGAGCAGGGGATGAGCTCCCGCACGTTTGTAATCGCCGCCATTGTGTGCGTGCTGCTGCAGGCAGGCCTGGCACCGCAGATCTCCATTGCGGGCGGTCGCGTCAACTTTATGATTATCCTGGTGTGCCTAAGCGTGTTCTCGGGCGACCCGACCCGTGCCGTCGTGTGCGGTTTTTGCAGCGGCTTGTTCTATGACCTTTCCGCTGCCGTGCCGGTGGGCGTTATGTCGCTCCTGCTGACCGTGGGTTCTTTTGCCCTGGTGCATAGCGCCGCCGGTCAGACGGGCGGTACCCCGAGCGCGCGCGGCATCACTGTGGGTGCCTTCGCGCTTGTCATTAATGTGATCTACAGCATCATCTTGCTGTTTATGGGTTTGGAGACGAGCTTTGTCGTGGCGCTCTTCGGCCATGCGCTGCCGTCTTCGATCCTGACGGGTCTGGTTGCCATTCCGTTTTTGATGTCCGGCGTCGTGCCGCAGTCCGGTTATGGATTCTCCGCACGTGGCGGACGCCAGACGGGCATGCGCTTTAAGCCCAAGACCCGTAAGCTCAAATAGGGGAGGCCTGTAGATGTCTTCCCAGATGACGGTTATTATCGCCGGTATCGTGCTGGTAGTGGCCATCGTGGTCGCGCTGGTCATCATGCGTCGCGGCGATTCTCGTTTTACCTACGATACGCAGCATGGAACGGCCCCGCGCGCCACCGAGGGCGAGGGCAATACCGCGGCGACCGCCTTTAAGGGCCGCTTCTCCATCCTCACCACGGGTGTGGGCGCGATGTTCGCGGCGCTTGCCGTCAAGCTGTGGGGCATGCAGATGGTCTCGTCGGACTATTACGAAAAGCAGGCTAATAGCAATCAGACGCGCACCGTTACCACACCCGCTGTGCGCGGCCGCATCCTCGACCGCAATGGCGTGGCACTTGTCCAGAACCGTCCCTCACTTGCTGTCGTGGCCTACCGCGACCTTGCCGAGGATGAGGTTCTGGTTCGCCATCTTGCCAACGTGCTCGGTATGCCCTACGTGGCGGTTCTGCGCAATATTCAGGACAATTCCGAGGGTGCTCAGAGCCTGCATACCATCGCGACGGACGTCCGTCGCTCCACGGTTGCCTATATTCAGGAGCACGCCGGCGAGTTCCCGGGCGTCAAGATTGCCGAGCGTACCGAGCGCCAGTATCCATATGGCGAGACGGCATGCCATATCTTGGGCTATACCGGCACCATTACCTCCGAGCAGCTCGAGGCCCAGAATAAGAAAACCTCTGGCGATGATGATGCTTCTGCTGGCCGGATTACGTACCAGTCGGGCGATATCGTGGGCCAGGCGGGTGTTGAGAGCTACTACGAAAACCTGCTGCAGGGTATTCGTGGCGAGCAGACCGTCAAGGTCGATGCCTCGGGCAATGTGACCGGTCAGGCCGGCGCCGTGCCCGCCAAGGCCGGCTCCGACATTAAGCTCACGCTCGACCTTAAGATCCAACAGGCCTGTGAGACGGCGCTGGCGAGCGCCATCGAGCTTGCCAAGACCACTGGCTACAGCAATGCCGGCAACGGCGCTGTGGTGTGTCTCGATCCCAACAATGGCGAGATCCTGGGCATGGCGAGCGAGCCCAAGTTCGATCCTTCCGTCTTTATCGGCGGCGTCTCAAATGACGTGTGGACCGAGCTCAATGATGACAAGGGTTCGCACCCGCTGCTCAACCGCGCCATTAGCGGACAGTACATGTCGGCCTCGACCATCAAGCCGCTCTCGGCACTGGCCGGTCTTGAGTTTGGAACCTACACTTCAACACAGACAACCAACTGCACGGGCTATTGGACGGGCTTGGGCAAGGCTTGGGGCAAGCGCTGCTGGTTGACGTCTGGCCACGGCACCATGACGCTGCAGTCGGGTATCGCCAACTCGTGCGACCCCGTCTTCTACGACATGGGCAAGGCGTTCTTTTATGACGAGCAACATTCCGAGGGGCTGCAGGAGGTCTTTCGTCGCTGGGGCCTAGGCAAGACCTGCGGTATCGATCTGCCGAGTGAGGGCGCGGGCCGTATTCCCGATGCCGAGTGGAAAGAGTCGTACTTTACCGACGCCTCTGCCGAAGACCGCAAGTGGAATGCCGGCGATATGACCAACATCGCCATCGGCCAGGGCGACATTTTGGTGACGCCTCTGCAGATGGCATGCGCCTACATGGGCCTTGCCAACGGCGGCAAACAGTACGTGCCTCACGTGTTTTTGTCTGCCGTGTCGCGCGATGGCGACGGCGATGCCTATAAGTACAACGGCAAGGGCAAGAAGAAGCGCCTGGAGGCCAAGATCAACAGCGATTCGGATTTGGCTCTTGTTCGCAACGGCATGCACGACGTGATTTACACGGCATCGACGTCCTTGGCGGCTCACTTTGGCACCCTGACGCCGCAGGTGTACGGCAAGTCGGGCACGGGCGAGAAAAGCGGCGAGGACGAATACGCGTGGTTTTGCGCCTATGCGCCGGCCGATGATCCCAAGTATGTCATCGCTACTGTCCTGGAGCAGGGCGGCGGTGGCTCAGATACCGCGATGCATGTCGTGCGCGATGTGCTCGGCGTGATTTATGACGAGCCCGATACCTCTTCGGCCTCGGGCGATTCTTCGGTTCGATAGGAGGTTGCGATGGATTTTTCTCCGGCGGATCTGTTCCGTTCAACCAAGACCGGCTCTCGCAGCAGCCTGGACCGTGTCAACAAGCAACTTTCGGCCTCGCGCGGCACGTTTCGCCAAAAGGTGCATATCGGTGTGCTCGTGGCCACAGTGGCGCTCGTCGCCTACGGTGCCATCATTATCTGGTCGGCTTCGCAGTTTAAGGCCGATGCTTCGTTCTCACGCCATCTGCTGGGAATTGGTATCGGGGCGTTGCTGGCGGTGCTGGTCTGGCGTACCGACCTGCGCGGTATTTCCAATTTCTCGACGGCGTTGCTCGTCATCGACCTGATCGTGATCTTCTCGCCCAAGATTCCGGGTCTGTCCTATACGGGCGGTCTGGGCATGACGGGCTGGATCAAGATTCCCGGTATCGGCTTGACATTCCAGCCGGTCGAGCTTGCCAAGCTCATCACCATCTTCTTTATTGCCACGCTTGGCTCGCAGTATAACGGCCGCATCGATACCGTTCGCGACTACGTCAAGCTCTGCGGCATGCTGTCCATCCCGTTTTTGGCCGTCGTCGCCATGGGCGACCTGGGCTCGGGCCTGGTCGTGCTGGTCTCGGGCGCCATCGTCATCTGCATGAGCGGTGCGCGCCGCGAATGGGTGCTGTCGACCCTGGCCCTGCTCGTGGGCCTGGTAGCCCTCGTCCTGGCGCTCGATTCGGTCTTTGATTCGTTGCTCGGCCACGATGTGCTCATCAAGCAGTATCAGATGAACCGCCTGACGGTCTTTATCGACCCCGATAATGCCGATTCGGACGATGCCTACAACCTGCAGCAGTCGCTTATCGCCGTTGGCTCGGGTAGCTTCTTTGGTAAGGGTTTGGGCCATGCGACGCAGTCGGCCGGCGGCTTTCTGCCCGAGTTCCACACTGACTTCGTCTTCGCCTTCCTGTCCGAGACCTTTGGCTTTTGCGGTTCCTTTTTGCTCCTATGCCTCTACGTGCTGCTGATCTTTTCGACGATTCGCGTCGCCTTTAAGTGTGAGTCGCTGTTCTTGCGCCTATCGTGTGTGGGCATCGTTGGCATGTGGGCGTTCCAGACCTTCGAAAACATCGGCATGTGCATTGGCATGATGCCGATTACCGGTATTCCGCTACCGTTTATTAGCTTCGGTTCGTCTTCGATGATGATTCAGCTGCTGACGGTGGGTATCGTACAATCCATATGGCGGCATCGTTCGGGCGCCGCGTAACCGCTGGAGGGGTTTGCTATGAAAATTCCCGTAGATAAGCTGACCCGCGCTTTTAAGATGGGCGCGTCCGTTAAGAAGGATTCCGATACACCGGTGCGCGTCTCGGTCTATTTGGATTCGTCCGCCTCGCGCTTTCTGGCCGAGACGGTGCGTGACGCCTTTGTGCCGCAGACGACCTCGGGCATTGTGCGCGTCGAGCGTCTGGGGGAGGAGCGAATTGCTCCAAAGACCGATACCGATGTGGTACTGGTGCTCTCGTGCGGTTCCGACCGCTTGGAGAGTGCCGTGCAGGAGCTCGTGATCGCCGGCGCGCCCGTGTGCGTGCTTGCCGAGTCAGCTGTGGAGGTGCCGTTTATCGAGGAGTCCACGCCCATGCTCGGCGTGGTGGCGGCAACCGATAAGACGTATCTGCTCGAGACGCTTGCCCGCTGGATTCTCGATCGCACCGAAAAGGAAACGGCTTTTGCGGCGAACTTTGCCTTCATGCGCATCGCGGCGGCCAATCGTATCATCACCTCGTGCGCGCTCACTAATATGGCGACCGGTGCGCTGGTGTTTTTGCCGGGCGCCGATTATCCCGTTATGGCGCTGGCGCAGGTGGGCATGCTCTTTGAGCTCGCTGCCGTCTTTGGACGCGGCATTAAGCCTGAGCGCGGCTACGAGGTCGCGGGCGTGCTTGTCGGCGGTCTTGTGATCCGCGCGGTCACCCGCGCGCTCGTCAAGCAGACGCCGCATATTGGGTTTGCCGTCAAGGCGCTCACTGCTGCCGCGGGCACCTATGGCATGGGCCGTGCGCTCGTTTCGCTCTACGAACGCGATGTCGACTACAGCCGTGCCAACGAGGTGGTTACTGCCACGTTCTCCCGCGTTCGCGATCTGGTGACCACGGTCGCGGGCGCTACCCGTCCTATGGCGTCCTATCAGGACGCATCAGATCTCGCTGCTTAGGGGTTTTCCGTTGCGCGTTCCGTACCAAGATTGTTTTCATTTAATTGAGCCGTTGCTCGCCAAGGTCGAAAAGCCGAGTCGCTATATCGATCACGAGTGGGGCACGCTTTCCAAGGCCGATGCCGACTACCGTTGCTGCCTGATCTACCCGGATGTGTACGAGGTTGGTCTGCCCAACCAGGGTATCGCCATCCTCTACAACATCCTTAACCAGGCCGAGGGCATCTCCTGCGAGCGTGGCTATGTGCCGTGGCCCGATATGGGTGACGCTATGCGCGAGGCAGGCATTCCGCTGCTCTCGCTCGAGGGTGCAGCGCCGGTCGCTTCGTTTGATATCGTCGGCCTGCATGTGCCGCACGAGATGGCGGTGACGAACTTCCTTGAGGCACTCGACCTCGCTGGCATTCCGCTGTTAGCGGCCGACCGAGGTGAAGACGACCCCATTATCGTCGCCGGCGGTCCTTCGGTGTATAACCCCGAGCCGTACGCGGCATTCTTCGATGCCATCCTCATTGGCGAGGGCGAGGAGTCGCTGCTCGAAATCTGTCAGCTGCATCGCCGCTTGCGCGACGAGGGCGTCTCGCGCGCTCAGATTGTCGAGCGGCTCGCGACGGTCGCCGGTACCTATGTGCCATCCCTGTATGAGGTGCGCTATGACGAGCCCTGCTCGCCGCATGGCTACACCGTGCCGCGCGAGGGCGGGGACGTCCCGCCGGTAGTCTACAAGCGCGTCGTCGAGGACTTTGGTGCCACCAATCCGCTTTCTCAGTCGTGCGTGCCGTATGCGCAGCTCGTCCACGATCGCCTGTCTATCGAGATCCTGCGTGGCTGCGCCCGCGGCTGCCGTTTTTGCCAGGCCGGCATGACGTATCGTCCGGTACGCGAGCGCTCGGCCGACCAGATCGTGTCATCGGTAATCCAGGGCTTGGAAAAGACGGGCTATGACGAGGTGTCGCTTACCTCGCTTTCGACGACCGACCACTCCTGTATCCGCGACGTGCTCGGTAGGCTCAACCGTCGTCTGGAGGACACGGGCATTCGCGTATCCATTCCGTCGCAGCGCTTGGATTCGTTTGGCGTTGATATGGCCGAGTCGGTCGCCGGCGAAAAGAAGGGCGGCCTGACGTTCGCGCCCGAGGCGGGCAGCCAGCGTATGCGCGACATCATCAACAAGAACGTGACCGAGGAGGACTTGGACCGTGCGGCCAAGGCGGCCTTCGAGGCCGGCTGGAACCGCATGAAGCTCTACTTTATGATGGGCCTTCCCGGCGAGCGCGACGAGGACATCGTGGCCATCGCCAACCTGGCCGATCACGTGCTGGAGCTCGGTCGCTCCGCGGTGCCCAAGGCGCGCCGCGGGTCTATTTCGGTGTCCATCTCGGTATCGGTGTTTATCCCCAAGGCGGCAACACCCTTCCAGTGGTGCCCGCAGCTCGATTACGACGACGTCAAGCGCCGCCAAAAGCTGCTCATCACGAGCGTACGCAACCGTGCCGTTCGCGTACACTACCATGATGCGGAGACCTCGCTTATCGAGGCTGCACTCTCCCGTGCCGGTCGCGATATGACGCCGGTTATCGTCGATGCCTGGCGTGCGGGCTCGCGCTTCGACGCCTGGGTGGAGCACTTCTCGCTCGACAACTGGAAGGAGGCCGCTGCCAAAAACGGCATCGACCTCAACGAGCTGGTGCACCTGCCTTATGAGCTGGACTGGCGCCTGCCGTGGGAGCACGTGAGCCCCGGCTGCACGCGCGGCTTCCTCGAGCGCGAGTACCGCCGTTCGCTCGAGGGCGTCACGACGCCCGACTGCACCCGCACGTCGTGCACCGGCTGCGGAATCTGTCCCACGCTCCACGCCAAGAACGTATTGATGGGTGATCGCGCATGAGTGAGCGCTTGACCGACATTCCCACGCTCTTTAGGCTGCGCGTTCGCTACGGCAAGCGTGATCGCCTTAAGTACCTGGGCCATCTGGAACTAATCCATACCATTGAGCGCATCGTGCGCCGTGCGGGGCTGCCCTATGCCGTGACGCAGGGTTTCTCGCCGCATATGCGTGTGGGCTTTTCGTCGGCGCTGCCCGTGGGCACGTCGTCGACCTGCGAGTGGTATGACCTGTTTATGACCGAGTTCGTCGCTCTCGACGAGGCCTTTGAGCGCCTGGCCGCTGCATCGCCTGCCGATCTGGCGCCTATCGAGGCCGCCTACATCGACGTGCGCACGCTGGCGCTCACGGCTCAGCTTACGCGTCTGTCGTACCGCATCGACTTGCACTTGGATCCCGAGGCGCCCGTGAGCGCCGATGAAGTACGCGTCGCGATCGACACGTTGCGTGCAGGCCATGGCATCGACTATGCACGCGGTAAGAAGAGCAAGCGCTTAGACCTTGACCACACACTGGTGGGCTATGAGCTCACGGCGGGGGAGCGTCCGGACCATCTGGTGCTCATGCTCGACACCCATGCCGACAACGAGGGCTCCATGCGTCCGGAGATTTTGCTTTCTGCTGCTGATGTTTTGTTGCAGGGCTTGACCCCGGGCGTCGATGCACCTATTGTTTCCACCGGTATGCAAGACCTCGTGACCATCTGCTCCTACGATGTCGAGCGTCAGAATCAAGCATGCGAGGACGACGAGGGCCGACTCGTCAGCCCCATACCTGTGCGAACTTGTGGATTTGCTCCACATACTCGTTGACGGGGGTATTATCGCCTGCTACTATATTCGGCTGTTGCACTAACTGATGCATGAAGGGCAAGTAAACATGTACGCAATCGTTAACACGGGCGGCAAGCAGTACAAGGTCGCCACCGACGATGTCATCACCGTCGAGAAGATCGAGGGCAATGAGGGCGACAAGGTCACCCTGCCGGTCATCTTCCTCAACGATGGTAAGAAGATCGTCACCGATCCCGACAAGCTGGCCAAGGCCAAGGTTACCGCTCAGATCGTTGAGCAGTTCAAGGGCGAGAAGCAGCTGGTCTTCAAGTTCCACAAGCGTAAGCGCTATCGTCGTCTGAAGGGTCACCGTCAGCAGCTCACCAAGCTGAAGATCGTGAAGGTCCAGGCTACGTCCCGCGCCAAGAAGGCTGTCAAGGCAGAGGCCGAGGCTGTTGCCGAGGCTCCCGTCGCCGAGTAGATTACACTCGTAACGAAAGAGTAGGTATACACAATGGCACACAAAAAAGGACTCGGTTCCTCCCGTAATGGCCGTGACTCCCGCGGTCAGCGCCTTGGCACGAAGCGCTATGCCGGCCAGACGGTAACCACGGGCACGATTCTCGTCCGTCAGCACGGCACTCACATCCACCCGGGTGAGAACGTTGGCCGTGGCAAGGACGACACGCTGTTCGCGCTGGTCGACGGTACCGTTGAGTTCCACAAGGGTATCAAGCACAGGGTCAGCGTACGCCCGCTCGCGAACGCGTAATTCACCCTTCATAGAGCACATATGTGGGAGGCACTTGAGTTTTAGGATTCAAGGGTCTCCCTCTTTTTGTAGGAGGCGATTCTGTTGTCACAGTTCACCGATATCAGCCGCATTAACGTGTGCGGCGGCGACGGCGGTGCCGGATGCATGTCGTTTAGGCGCGAGGCCTTTGTCCCCAAGGGTGGCCCCGATGGCGGCGACGGCGGTCGTGGCGGCAATGTCGTCATCCAGGCCGATGCTCAGCTGTCTTCACTGATTGATTACCGCTTTAAGCATCATTTTCGTGCCGAGCGCGGAACGCACGGTCAGGGCGCCCGCCGCAACGGAAAGAGCGGCGAGGACCTTATCTTGAAGGTTCCCATGGGCACCGTGGTGCGCGAGCTCGACCCCGAGACGCAGACCCCGATGTTCGAGATTGCCGACTTGGTTCACGACGGTGAGCGCGTCGTCGTAGCACCCGGCGGCGCCGGCGGTCTGGGGAATACGCACTTTGTGACGTCGGTGCGCCGCGCGCCCGCGTTCGCCCAGCTGGGTGAGCCGGCCGAGGAGCACTGGATTGAGCTCGAGATGAAGCTCATGGCCGATGCCGCGCTCGTGGGCTTTCCCTCGGTCGGCAAGTCCTCGCTCATCGCGCGCATGAGTGCCGCTCGACCCAAGATCGCCGACTATCCGTTTACCACGCTCGTGCCCAACCTGGGTATGGTGCGTGCCGGCGAGTACTCCTATGTCGTTGCCGACGTCCCCGGTCTTATTGAGGGTGCGAGCGAGGGCAAGGGCCTGGGTCATCAGTTCCTGCGTCACATCGAGCGCACGGCACTTATCATGCATGTCGTCGACATGACGGGCGGTTTTGAGGACCGCGATCCGGTCGAGGACTATCGCATCATCAACCGCGAGCTCGAGCAGTATGGCGCCGAGCTTTCTGAGCGCCCGCAGATCGTCGTCGCCAACAAGTGCGATGCGCCGGGCACGGCTGACAAGATTGCCGACCTCAAACGCGCTGCGCTCGACGATGGACATATGTTCTTTGCCGTGTCTGCTGTGACGGGCGCCGGCCTCAACACGCTGATGCTTGCCGTGGGCGAGCAGGTGGCTAAGCTGCGTGCCGAGTTGGCTGTCTCCGATGAGCCGGTCGATCTGCGCGACGATGAGTGGGAGCGCCGTCGCCTGCAGCGTGAGAAGCGTTTCCGCATTGTTCAGGAAGAGCCCCATGCCTTCCGCGTGGTCGGTCGCGCCATCGAGCGCATGGTCATCCAGACCGACTGGGAAAACGAGGAGGCCGTCATCTACCTGCAGCATAAGTTTGCGCGCATGGGTGTTGACGACGCGCTCGAGAAGGCCGGCTGCCGTGCGGGCGACGAGGTCCGCATTTGCCAACGCGCCTTTGACTTTGAGGGCGCCGAGGACTTCTCGGAGTACGAGGAGGAGCTTGGGGACGAAGGCGTTGAGGTCTTTGACGTAGCCGATGCTGCGGACGAGGGCGTCGAGGTTGTCGATGCGGCGGACGTCGCGGATGATGTCGAGACCCCGGAGGGCGAGTAAGTCATGTCGCTGCGCGGTGGAATTGGTCTGCCTGAGCTGCCTATCAAGGATGGGCAGGAGTTTCGGCTTGGCATTATGGGTGGCACCTTCGACCCGATTCATTACGGGCACTTGGTTACCGCCGAGCAGGCGCGCGAGTCGCTCGACTTGGACGCCGTGCTCTTTATGCCGGCCGGCTCTCCCGCCTTTAAGCTCGACAAACCGGTGACGCCTGCTGAGGACCGTTATGCCATGACGGTCCTCGCCACCGCTGCGAATCCGGCTTTTTTGGCGAGCCGATTCGAGATCGACCGTCCGGGCGTGACCTATACGGCCGATACGCTTCATGCCCTTCGCGACTTTTACCCGCCTCAGGTAAAGCTCTACTTTATTACGGGCGCCGACGCGATTATCGATATTGTGACCTGGCATGATGCCGACCGAATCGCCGAGCTTGCCACGTTTATTGCGGCGACGCGACCGGGCTTTGATATCGATACTGCTCGCGCGCGAATCAAAGAGTCAGGCCTGCCGTTTGACGTGCGGTATATCCAGATTCCGGCGCTGGCGATTAGCTCGACCAACATTCGCAAGCGGGTTGCCCGTGGCATGAGCGTGCGCTATCTTACGAGCGAGTCCGTGCTCGGCTATATTCGCAAACGCGGGTTGTATACCGATCTGGGTCAAGAAGATTTTGAGTGATGGGGGTCTACGTTGTCGGTAGAGGATCAGTTTGAGGGCGATGAGCGCGCGCTGCTCAAGCGCATTCAAGAGCTACTCGATGTGCGTATGAAGGATAAGCGCAAGCGCTACATGCATTCGCTGGGTGTTGCTGAGACCGCGCTTCATCTGGCCGAGGTCTACCGCGTTGACCGCTTTGATGCCGCTGCCGCTGGCTTGATTCATGACTGGGATAAGGTACTCTCCGATGACGAGCTCGTGGCCCGCGCGTTGCACTACGGCATTAAGGTTGCCGGCTCTCCTTCGGCCGCGACGCCGCTGCTGCATGGCCCGGTTGCCGCCTATGAGCTTCCGCAGCTATTTCCCGAGCTATCGCCAGCCGTTTTCCAGGCTGTCGACCGTCACACGGTGGGCGCCTGCGACATGACGCCGCTCGATATGGTGGTCTTTGTGGCCGATGCCATCGAGCCCAACCGCCATGGTGATTATGCCCACGCGCTGCGCAAGATGGTGGGGGAGTCGACGCTTGACGAGTTGTTCTTCTCCTGTTTTGCGCAGGGTCTGGTCTACGTGATCCAGTCCGGGCGCTATCTTTATCCCACGGCTATTACGATTTACAACCATTACGCCCAGCTGCGCTAGCTCGGGTGTGTCTAGAAAGAGGTATTCCATGGCCGATGAGACCATGACTGACGAGCAGATTCTTGAAGGTGTGGAGCACAAGAGCTTCGTTGCCACGTCCGACCGCACCGCTGCCTCGCTGTCCGCGAGCGGTGTCGCCGCCGAGGATGTCGCCCGCGCCGCCGCGCAGGCCGCCTACGACAAGAAGGGCGAGGACGTGCAGGTGCTCGATCTGACCGAGCTCTCCGACGTGTGCGATTACTTTGTGATCGCCACCGGTACCAACAACCGTCAGGTCGATTCTATCGTCGACGAGATCGAGGAGAAGGTTGCCGAGGCCTGCGGTGAGCACCCGTTCTCCATCGAGGGCCGCGAGCAGAAGACCTGGATGCTCATGGATTACGGCTCGGTTGTCGTCCACGTCTTCACCCCTGAGGCCCGCGACTTCTACCGCCTCGAGAAGCTCTGGGGCGACGCTCCCCAGCTCCCCCTCAATCTCCTTTAGGACCTTATTTGGGCAGGGCTTCTCTAGAGCCACCCTCTACCGTTCGCCGGGCAGTTGCACTACCTGCAGCTGCCCCGCTTTCTTTTTGCCCAAAACGCAAATCATTGGGAGGAGAAACGGGATTGGCGGCCGAAGGATAGGGCGGTGTCGCCGAATTTGTCTCGGACGGCGTCGATGGCGACGGAGAGGTCGCGGCGGTCGCTGGATTGGGCTCCGCGGTCATCGATCTCGCAGAACAGGTCGGTTTGGATACCGCCTTGGTGGTTGAAGTCGCTCATGCCGATACCCGCTAGACGCACGTGCATGCCTTCTTGCCAGATATTGTCGAGCAGCTCGAGCGCTACGGCAACAAAGATATTCTCGTCGTCGGTGGGGTGGGGCAAGCGGCGCTGTGCCGTGCGTCCGCTGCCGTAAGAGTATTTGAGCTTGAGCGTTACGGTTCCGCCTGTCAGCCCCTGACGGCGCAGGCGGCGCCCAACCGACTCGCCGAGCAGCGCGATCGCCGCCTCGATATCCCCACGCTCAGTCAAATCCTTCGCAAAGGTGCGCTCATTGCTCACCGATTTAACTTCACGTTCCTCTTCCAGGCTGGTGACCTCGGATACTTCGAGCCCCAAAGCACGTTGACGCATGCGCTCGCCATTCACGCCAAAGATTGCAGCCAGGGTGGACTCTGGCGCGCGTGAAAGCTCGCCGAGCGTATAGACGCGCATGCGACGCAGTCGCTCCTCGGCTGAACGCCCGATTCCGCTCATGGCAGATACCGGCAGCGCGGCCAAAAAGCGCTGCTCGGTTCCGGGGCGCACGATGGTCAGCCCAAACGGCTTGTCCCGTTCGCTTGCGATCTTTGCGACCGTCTTGTTGCAGCCCACGCCAATGGAGCAGGTCACTCCCAGCGCCGCCACGCGGTCGCTTATACGCCGCGCAACCAGTAGCGGGTCTTCGGGCGCAAAGCGGCCCGGCGTGATATCGATAAAGGCCTCGTCGATGGATACGCGCTCAACGCGCGGGGTCTCGTCGGCGAGAATCGCCATGACCTGCGCGCTGACCTCGTGGTAGCGATCGAAATGCCCATGCGTCCAAATGGCCTGTGGGCACAGACGCCGCGCCTCGGCCGAGGCCATGGCAGAATGCACACCAAAGCGACGTGCCTCGTACGAGCACGTGGACACGACGCCGCGTGATTCGGCGTCTCCGCCCACGATGAGCGGTTTGCCGCGCCATTCGGGATGATCGAGCATCTCCACGCTCGCAAAAAATGCATCGAGGTCCATCAGGCCCACCGCCGGACCCGTCCAGGGCGGCGGCGTGACGCCCGCAGCATCCTCATAACCGTATGTATGTTCGCGTCTTTCCATGTCATGAGTATACCGCGCAACTCATGTGGGGTGCGTGTATGTGCTTGCAAATCGCGAATTCTTGTCTAAGATATGGATTTGCCTTCGACTACACCGAAGAAGTTGGTCTCACGGACTTCACCTGCCCGCGTCGATGGCGTATTATGTTCAACTGTTTGTTTGTAGTTGCAGCCTAAAGCTGCTTGGTTGGAGGAGTTTCCTTTGGCAGTCAAGATTCGCCTTGCTCGTCACGGCGCTAAGAAGCGTCCGTACTACCGTGTCGTCGTCGCCGATTCCCGCGCCCCGCGTGACGGTCGTATCATCGAGGAGGTTGGCCGCTACAACCCGATGACCGCCCCCAAGACCATCAACCTCGACCTCGAGAAGATTGCTGACTGGCAGTCCAAGGGCGCTCAGCTCACCGACGCCGTCGCCGCTCTGGTCAAGGCCGCTAACGAGGGCGAGAAGACCGAGACCGTCGTCAAGAAGTCCAAGAAGCAGCTCGCCAAAGAGGCCGAGGCCGCTAAGGCTGCCGCTGAGGCCGCTGAGGGCGCCGAGGAGTAAATCGTGCCTGAGGTTGACGCTGCACAGCTCGAGGGTGAGGCAATGCTCTCAGATCGCATCGCCGATCTCGTCGAATATCTCGTTGTTCAGATCGTCGACGACCCGGATTCCGTGAGCCTCGAGGTCATCGATGGTGACGACGCCTCTACGATTGAGGTTTCGGTTGCCGAGGATGACGTCGCTAAGGTCATCGGCCGTCGCGGCCGTACCATCAAGGCCATTCGCACGCTCGCCCGTGCACTGGCCGCTCGCCTCGACACCGCTGTCGAGGTAGAGGTTCTGGGCTAGGACCTTGAGGTCCCAGTACAAAAACATCGCCCGTGTGGTCAAGCCGCACGGAAGGAAGGGGGAGGTCCTCGCGCAGCCGCTGCGGGGGCTTCCTTCTGTATTGGAGCCGGGTATGCGCGTCGCCTTGACGCCGCCGGCGCTCAAGCGCGACCGTTTTTGCACGGTCGTGTCCGTCACCGATACGGGCGATGGCGATCTGGTCTCGTTTGAGGGCATAGATGACTTGACGGCCGCTGAGGGCATCACCGGATGCTATGTGCTGGCCAATCGTGACGACTTCGAGCTCGATTCGCTCGACGCCGCCTATACCGACCTTATGGGTCGCGAGGTGGTCGATGAGCGCTTTGGCTCGCTCGGTACGATTGTCGAGATCATGTCGACGCCCGCCAACGATGTTTGGGTTGTCGAGGGCGATCGGTACGGCGAGGTGCTGATTCCCGTGATCGAGCAGGTTGTGCTCGATCTTTCCGACACAGGAACAATTTCCGTCCACGTTATGGATGGCTTGATCGATATGGACAAGTAGGGAGGACAGCATGCTGATTGAGACCCTTTCGGTCTTTCCCGAGATGTTTGAGCCCGTCATGTCCACGTCGATTTTGGGCCGCGCCCGCAAGGTCGGCCTTTTTGATTTTAAGGCGTATAACCTGCGCGACTGGACGCACGACCGCCATCGCACCGTCGATGACGAGCCGTATGGCGGCGGGCAGGGCATGCTCATGAAGGTCGAGCCCATTGCCGAGGCAATCGAGGCCATCAGCTCCGAGGGTCCCAAGCCCACCGTGGTGTTCTTCACCCCCTGCGGGGAGCCCTTTACGCAGCATGTGGCCGAGCGCCTGCTCAAAAGCGAGCGCCTGCTGTTTGTGTGCAGCCGTTACGAGGGCGTCGACGAGCGCGCATATGCGTATGCCGATGAGCGTCTGTCGATCGGCGACTACGTGCTCACAGGCGGCGAGCTGCCCGCTATGGTCGTGGCCGATGCCGTCGTACGGCTCATTCCCGGAGCCTTGGGCGACGAGATGAGCAACGTGGACGAGTCTTTCTCGACCGCCGAGGACGGTGGCCTGCTCGAGTACGCGCAGTACACCCGCCCCGCCGAGTTCAATGGCGAGGGCGTGCCTCCAGTGCTCGTAAGCGGCGACCATGCCAAGGTCGATGCCTGGCGTCGCAAAAACGCCATCGAGCGTACCTGTCGTTGGCGTCCCGATCTTATCGAGACGGCACGACTTACGGTAGAGGAGCGCGCGTACGCGCAGGAGATCCTGGACGCTTCGTATTCACAGAGCGAGGAGTGAGAATGGTTCCATCGCAGCATTCCGTGCTAAGGGGTGCGTTTGAGTGGATCGCGGTCATCGCAATCGCGCTCGTGGCCACCTTCCTGATCCGCACCTTTGTGGTCGAGCCCTTTGTGGTGCCCACCGGCTCCATGGAGGATACGATCGAGATCGGCGATCAGATTCTGGCGCAGAAGGTGACGCTCGAACTCGGTCAGCCCGTCAAACAGGGTGATATCGTGGTGTTCCACAACCCCGATGGTACCTCCGAGCACGATGTTCTCGTCAAGCGCGTCATCGCCACGGCCGGTCAGACGGTCGACCTGCAGGACGGCAAGGTTGTCGTCGACGGCCAGGCGCTCGACGAAGACTATACGACCGGCATGAGCTGGCCGCTTTCGGTCCAAGCCCCCGGCGCTCAGGTGAGCTATCCCTACACCGTCCCTGACGACTGTGTGTGGGTGATGGGCGACAACCGCGAGAACTCTGCCGACTCCCGCTACTTTGGCCCGGTCGACCGCTCCGACTTGATAGCCGTTGCACTTGTGCGCTACTGGCCGCTCAACCGTATCGGCGCTATCGACTAAAAACCGCTATAGTACAGTACCTAACCGTGTAATCGTTTCGACGAGGGGATATTAGAGGCATGAACGCTTCATCGCTTTCCTTCCAAGACATCATCCTGCGCCTCCAGCAGTACTGGGGCGAGCAGGGCTGCGTCATTATGCAGCCCTATGACTCCGAGGTCGGTGCCGGTACCTTCCATACCGCGACCACGCTGCGCTCGCTCGGTCCCGCCGAGTGGCGCACCTGCTATGCGCAGCCCTGCCGCCGTCCCGCCGACGGCCGCTACGGCGAGAACCCCAACCGCATGCAGCACTACTATCAGTTCCAGGTGCTCATCAAGCCCTCGCCGGTCAACGCCCAGGAGCTCTACCTGGGTTCGCTGGCCGCCATTGGCCTGGACCCCAACGACCATGACGTCCGCTTTGTCGAGGACGACTGGGAGAGCCCGACGCTCGGTGCCTGGGGCCTTGGCTGGGAGGTCTGGCTCAACGGCATGGAGGTCACGCAGTTTACGTACTTCCAGCAGGTGGGCGGCATCGAGGTCGACCCCGTGCCCGTCGAGATCACCTATGGCCTGGAGCGTATCGCCATGTACGCCCAGGGCGTCAACTCGGTTTACGACTTGGTGTGGAGCTACCTGCCCGACGGCACGCCCATGACCTACGGCGACGTGTTCCTGGAGAACGAGCGCGAGTTCAGTGCCTACAACTTTGAGGTCGCCAACGTCGAGATGATGCGTCAGAAGTTCGACGACTATGAGGCCGAGTGCCACTCCTGCCTGGAGCGCAAGCTACCGCTGCCGGCGTACGACTGCGTCATGAAGTGCAGCCATGCCTTCAACCTGCTTGATGCCCGCGGTGCGCTGTCCGCAGTCGAGCGCGCCAACTACATCCTGCGCGTCCGCGCCGTCGCCAAGGCGTGCTGCGAGGCCTATATGGCCGAGGTCGCCGGAGTCAACGAGAATGCCGACCAGGAAGGCGAGGTGGCGTAAGCCATGGCAGACGCTAAGGATTTCCTGTTTGAGATTGGTACGGAGGAAATGCCCTCCGCACCGTTGAACAATGCCGTCAAGCAGCTTGGCACCATGATCGCCAAGGGTCTCGACGAGGCCGGTCTGGCCCACGGCGAGGCCCGTGTGATCTCGAGCCCGCGTCGCCTGGCTGCGCTCGTTGCCGACGTCGCCACCGCGACTGATGAGGTTCACGAGGTCAAGCGCGGCCCCGCGGCCAACATCGCCTTCGACGCTGACGGTAACGCCACCAAGGCCGCCCAGGGCTTCGCCCGCAAGTGCGGTGTGGCTGCCGAGGATCTGGTCCGTCGCGAGGACACCGACGGCCGTGAGTACGTCTTTGCCGAGAAAAACATTCCTTCCGCCCCGGCCACCCCGATCCTGACGGCCCTGTGCGAGAAGACCATCGCCGGCCTGCAGTGGCCCAACTACCGCTCCCAGCGCTGGGGCCACGAGCACGCGACGTTCGTGCGTCCGGTCCGTTGGATCTGCTGCCTTCTGGGCGAGGACGTCGTGCCCGTGTCGTTTGCCGACGTGACGAGCGGCAACACCACGCGCGGCCATCGCGTCCTGGGCCCCGGTGACCATGTGGTCGCCAGCCCCGACGTCTACGAGCAGGTGCTCGAGGACGCCGGCGTGCTTTCTGCCGAGCGCCGTCGTGAGGCCATCCTTGCCGGTATCGCCGAGGTCGAGGCTGCGCGCCCCGGCTGCCACGTCGATACGCCCAAGAAGGTCTTTGAGGAAGTCATCAACCTCTGCGAGTGGCCGACGGTGCTCGTCGGTACCTTCGATGAGGAGTTCCTCAAGGTCCCGCATGAGATCATCTGCGAGTCTATGCTCACCAACCAGCGCTACTTCCCGATTTATGACGGTGAGGGCAAGCTGACGCGTGAGTTCGTGGTCGTCTCCAACAGCAAGCCCGAGAATGCCGAGCGCGTGATCGACGGCAACGAGCGTGTCGTGCGCGCCCGCCTGGACGACGCCAAGTTCTTCTACGAGGAAGATCTGAAGATCTCCCTCGACGAGTTCCGTGAGCGCCTGGCCAAGGTCGCCTTCCAGGAGAAGCTCGGCAGCGTGCTTGCCAAGTCCGAGCGTATTGAGCAGCTCGCGCTCGCTATTGCCCGCGAGGCTCACCTGGGTGCCCATCTGGCCGCTGATGCCGGCCGCGCCGCACATCTGTGCAAGGCCGACCTGGTGTCCAACGCCGTCGTCGAGTTCACGAGCCAGCAGGGCGTGATGGGCGGTTATTATGCCTCCGCGATGGGGGAGAACGACGAGGTCGCCCACGCCATTCGCGATCACTATCGTCCCCGCTTTGCCGGCGACAAGCTGCCCGAGGGCACCGCTGGCTGCATCGTGGCCTGCGCCGACAAACTCGATACCATTGCCGGTATTTTTTCCATCGGCGAGCCCCCGACCGGCTCTTCCGACCCGTACGCGCTGCGTCGCGCCGCTATCGGCATCATCAACATCCTGCGCGATCGTCTGCCGATCGACCCCACGTCGCTCATCGACTTTGCACTCGAGCTCTACAGCGAGCAGGGCATTGAGTTTGACGCCGCCGCGGTCTTCCAGCAGGTTCGCGACTTCTTCCACGGCCGTCTGGTGAGCATGGCCCGTGACGAGAAGATCCCGGCCGATACCGTCGCCGCCGTATCCGCGGTGCACATCATTGCCCCGTCGGTCTTCTTCGCCCGCTGCGCCGCCCTCGACGAGGCCCGCAAAAACGACGCCGAGACCTTCGACAACCTGGCGACTGCCTACGCCCGAGCCGCGCATATCTCCAAGCCCGAGCTGGGTGTGGAGTACGACCGCAGCCTGATGGGCGAGGTCGAGCTTGCACTTGCCGACGCCTCCGAGTTCGCTCAGACCGCTGTCGATGCCGCCCTTGCTGCCGAGGATTACCCTGCCGCGTTTGCCGCTCTGGCCGCCCTGCGTGCCCCCATCGACCGTTTCTTTGACGAGGTTATGGTCATGGACAAGGACGAACAGCTTCGCGATAATCGCCTTAAGCTGCTCAACCGCTTCGAGGCCGTTTTCTCCGGCATCGCCAACATTGGTGAGCTTGCCCGCAAAAAGTAAGCTAGCCTGCGCATATGCGTAAAAGGAGCCCCGCATGGATTGCCCGGTCACCGCTCGTCCCACCGTTATCGTTATCTCCGACTCGCTCGGTGATACCGCTTGTGAGGTGGTGCTTGCGGCGTCCGGGCAATTTGATGAAGGGGCTTTTCGTGTTTTACGTCTGCCTAAGGTGACCTCGGTGGAGCAGGTCAAGTCGTTTGTGGGCCCGCGAGTCGATGCCGACCATCGCGATATCGCCGTGTTCCATACCATCGTCGACCCGGCGCTTCGCGCCCGCGTTCTCGACTACCTGGGTATGCTGCATATCCGTTCGGTCGACCTGATCGGCCCGACGCTCGCTGTGCTGTCGTCGCTCATCGGTGTGCCGCCCAAGGGCGTTGCGGGCGTGATTCACAAGACCGATGACCGCTATTTCCATCGTATCGAGGCCATGGAGTATTTCGTTGAGCACGATGACGGGCGCGGCTGCGACGATCTGTCGGGCGCCGATATCGTGCTGCTGGGTGTGTCGCGCACGTCCAAGACGCCGCTGTCGATGTATTTGGCCTATCAGGGTTACAAGGTTGCCAACGTTCCGTTGGCACATGGCATGGAGCCGCCGAAGTCTATTTACGAGATTGACCCGATGCGGTTGTTCGGCTTGATTTCGACCGTCGACGTCATCTCCGAGATTCGCGATAGTCGCTTGGGCGATGACTATGCCCGTGCCGTCGCCGGCTCCTATGCCGAGCCCGAGAGCGTGCGCAGCGAGCTTGAGGAGGCCCGTGCCCTTATGAAGCGACTGGGCTGCTTTGTGGTGCGTACCGACGGCAAGGCGATCGAGGAGAGCGCCTCCGAGATCATCGTTCACCTCGAAGAGATTCAAGAGGCAAGAGCCCGTCGTGCCGCCCGCCGAGCTCAACAGCAGTAGTCCTTTCTGGGATGACAAGGTAGCTAAAATTGCTCGTCTCAAATTGACTAGTTTTGATAAAGCGATTTAGCAGTTTCTACCACTTTTGACCTGCAACTCCCTTGCATTGGTATCTTCATAATGTAACCACCTTTACCTACCGTTTATCGCTACATTTACCACGTTTACCAAACCCCGCGCCCTCTACGCAAGCCTGGTCAAACGCCCGCCGTATAGTACCCTCACGGCTCGCATCCGGCGGGTCGATTCGTCACCACGGTCGTGCGCGTAAGCGCATGGAAGGGGAAGCATCGTGAGCGATTGCAAGAGGGTTTACCGTTTTGGAACCGACGCCCAGGGCACCTGTGTCACTGAGGGCGACAAGTCCATGAACTTCGTGCTTGGCGGCAAGGGCGCAAACCTTGCCGAGATGAGCCGAATCGGTCTGCCGGTTCCCGGTGGCTTTACCATTACCTGCCAGACCTGTGTCGAGTACTCCGGTGCCGACAACGTCTGGCCCGAAGGCGCACTCGATGAGATCGTTGCCGCCGAGGCCGACCTCGAGGCCCGTTGCGGCAAAAAGCTCGGCGACGCCTCCGATCCGCTGCTCGTGTCGGTTCGCTCGGGCGCTCCGTTTTCCATGCCCGGCATGATGGACACGGTCCTCAACCTAGGCCTCAACGACGACTCCGTTCAGGGTCTCATCGCCCAGACGCAAAACCCGCGTTTTGCCTGGGATAGCTATCGTCGCTTTATCCAGATGTTCTCCAACGTCGTTATGGGTGTTGACGCCGATCTGTTCGAGAACGCGCTGACCCAGGCACGGCTGGTCTCCGGCGTTCGCGTCGATTCCGAGCTTTCGGCCGAAGACCTGCAGGAGCTCGTCGAGACCTTTAAGGGCATTTTCTCCGAGAACGTCGAGGCCGCCCTGTACCCCGAGCTCGAGGTCGCTGACGGCAAGCCCGTCTTCCCACACGATCCAGAGCTCCAGCTGCGCCTTGCCATCCAGGCCGTCTTTGGCAGCTGGATGAACGAGCGCGCCTGCATCTACCGCAAGCAGCACGGCATTTCCGACGAACTCGGCACCGCCGTCAACGTCCAGGCCATGGCCTTTGGCAATAAGGGCGAGACCTCTGCGACCGGCGTCGCCTTCACGCGCAATCCGGCCGACGGCACCAAGGAGTTCTACGGCGACTTTCTGGTTAACGCCCAGGGCGAAGACGTCGTCGCCGGCATTCGCAATACCGAGCCCATCGCCGACCTAAAGACCACCCCGGGCCTCGAGTCTGCAGGCGAGGAACTCGAGCGCGTGTTCCTGACGCTCGAGGATCACTATCGCGATATGTGCGATATCGAGTTCACTATCGAGCAGGGCAAGCTCTGGATGCTCCAAACCCGCGTGGGCAAGCGTACCGCTACTGCCGCCCTGCGCATCGCCATCGAGATGGTCGAGGAGGGCCTGATCACCCGCGAGGAGGCCGTGAGCCGCATCGACCCCGCGCAGCTCGACCAGCTCCTGCACCCGCAGTTCGACGCCTCCAAGAAGTATGAGGCACTTGCTACCGGCCTTAATGCCAGCCCCGGTGCCGCCGTGGGCGAAGTCGTGTTCTCGAGCGACGATGCCGTCGCGCGTTCCGCCGAGGGCCACAAGGTCATTCTGGTTCGCTGGGAGACCAACCCCGACGACCTGAAAGGCATGGTCGCCGCCGAGGGCATCCTGACCAGCCACGGTGGCAAGACGAGCCATGCCGCCGTTATCGCCCGCGGCATGGGTACGCCCTGCGTCTGCGGCGTCGAGCGCTTCCATATCGACGCCGCCGAGAAGATCGTGCACATCGAGGGCAGCGACCGCGTGCTGCACGAGGGCGATGTCATCTCCATCGACGGCACCCAGGGTATCGTCGTCGACGGCGCCGTTGACCTGGTCTCGGCCGAGCTCACCGGCGACCTGGACACCATCCTGTCCTGGGCCGATGAGATTCGTCTGGACGAGACCTCTGGCCACGCCAACCATGTGCGCGTCAACGCCGACAACCCCGAGGACGCTGAGCTCGCCCTCGAGTTTGGTGCCGAGGCCATCGGCCTGTGCCGCACCGAGCATATGTTCCTGGGCGATCGCAAGAACATCATCCAGAGCTTTATCCTGTCCGACGACGAGGCCGTGAAGCAGCAGGCCCTGGCCGACCTGCTCAAGGTTCAGACCGAGGACTTCCTGGCGATGTTCAAGACCATGTCCGGTCGCGATGTGGTCGTTCGCCTGCTCGATCCGCCGCTTCATGAGTTCCTGGATAGTCCTCGCGAGCTCGAGGTCGCCATCACCAAGAAGGAGGCCGCTGGCGCCAGCGAGGAAGAACTTGCCGCCCTGCGCGCCCGCCTACGTCGCATTGACGGCATGGTCGAATCCAACCCGATGCTCGGCCTGCGCGGTGTGCGCCTGTCCGTAGTCTTTAGCGATCTGCCGCTCATGCAGGTTCGTGCCGTCGCTACGGCTGCTGCCCGCCTGATCAAGGAAGGCGGCGACCCGCGCCCCGAGATCATGGTCCCGCTCGTTTCCATCACGGCCGAGCATGTCCAGACCCGCGAGGTCATCGAGCGCGTGATCGCCGAGGTTTCCTCCGAGGAGGGCGTCGAGCTCAACATTCCCGTGGGCACGATGCTCGAGCTGCCGCGTGCCTGCATGGTCGCCGACGAGATCGCCCATCATGCCGACTTCTTCTGCTTTGGCACCAACGACCTCACGCAGACGACCTTCGGCTTCTCTCGTGACGACGCCGAGGCCAAGTTCATCCCCCTGTACATGCACAAGAAGATCTTGAAGGACAACCCTTTCGAGACCATCGACGCGGCGGTGCTCGAGCTGGTGCGCATGGCCGTCGAGAAGGGTCGCGCCACCAACCCCGACATGCACTTTGGTGTGTGCGGCGAGCACGGCGGCGACCCCAAGTCCATCAAGGCCCTGTTTAACGTGGCCGACGTGGACTACGTATCCTGCTCGCCCTATCGCGTGCCCCTCGCGCGCCTAGCTGCCGCCCAGGCCAAGCTCGAGGCCAAGCGTTCCGCCTAGCGTTTAGCGTTTAGACGCCTAGCGTAGCCCCCCCCTTCATACCGCCCGTCTCATTCGTGAAGCGGGCGGTTATCATGTGCGGGTTTTGTCTTTTTGTCTGCGCAAAAAATTGTTCTTGCAGCAGAAACCCGCGCGTGTATACTCGAATACGTTTGTTCAACTACGTGCCGGCCAAGGTGGTACGGCACCTCTAGAAGAGTAAGGAATTGCACATGGATTACATCCGCGCAATCGAGCGTCAGCAGATCCGCGAGGACATTCCTCAGGTTCGCGTCGCCGACAACGTCAAGGTTCACTACCGCATTAAGGAAGGCGACCGCGAGCGCATCCAGGTTTTCCAGGGCGACGTCATCCGCATGGCCGGCGCCGGTGCCCGCGAGACCTTCACCGTCCGCAAGATGTCCTTCGGTGTCGGTGTTGAGCGTACCTTCCCGCTTCACAGCCCCAAGATCGCCAAGCTCGAGGTCGTTCGCCATGGTCGCGTCCGTCGCGCCAAGCTGTACTACCTCCGCGACAAGGTGGGCAAGGCTGCTCGCATCCCCGAGAAGCGCTAAGAAGATCGCAGCGTCTGTCCACTCGTTTGGACACGAGGGTCACCTTCGGGTGGCCCTTCTTTTTATCTGATTTGCATGCAAGGAGGGTCTGGTATGGCCAACATGACGAGCTCGGTTTCGGCATCGCAGGTTGCCGGCGAGCTGGCGAGCGCCACGTTCGAGGAGATTCCCGCCCTCGTGGAGCATTATCGCGAGGACCCGCGCCAGCAGGTGATCAAGGCTTGCGAGCGTGCTCTTAAGCGCCATGCCAAGGAACTTGCCGAGCGCGAGCGCGTCAATGACATGTACGAGCTTATGCATGAGCTTGGCGGCGATGGGGTGGTCGTTGGTGTCGACGAGGTAGGTCGCGGATCGGTGGCCGGCCCTTTGACGGTATGCGCCGTCTGTCTTCCTATGGAGCCGCGCGTCTGGGGTATCAACGATTCCAAAAAGCTCACGCCCGCGCGCCGCGAGTTGCTCTCGGTGAAGATAGCCGAGGTGGCGACTGCCATCGGCTTTTGCCATATCGCGCCGAAGGATATCGATGAGATGGGCATGGCCCGTGCTATCCGTACTGCCGTTGCGGGCGCCGTGGCCGATACGGGACTTGAACCCGACTGCGTCCTCATGGATGGCAACCCCTTGGGCGCCGTTCCTAACGAGCGCGATGTGGTGAAGGGCGATGCCAAAATCGCCTGCATCGCCGCGGCGTCCATCATGGCCAAGGTCACGCGTGACGAGATGATGGTCGAGTACGACGCCGAGTATCCCGAGTACCATCTGGCCGAGTCGAAGGGCTATGCAAGCCCCGAGCATATCGAGGCCATTCGCAAACATGGACTTTGTCCACTGCACCGCGTGAGCTTTTGCGGAAACTTTCTGCAGACTGAGCGCCTTTTCTAGGTCAATTGTGGAGACAGGGACCTCAGGGGTTTTATAAACCTGCTGGTAGCGGGCCGTATGCAACACCATTGCTGCGTACGGCCCGTTTTTTGACGGCATTTGGTCAGCTTTTGGTTTGCTTCCGGTACTTACCCGCATGAAAGGTGCCCTCATCATCGGGGCAATGCAGTGTGCGGGAAAGGAGACCCCATGAGTGCCGCAAGCAAAAAGAGCAAGACGCAGCAACTCAAGGAGCGTTGGGAAAACGGCGAGCTCGACTGTGGGGCGATGACGCCCGACTTTATCAAGGGACTCAGTCCCCGCGAGCTGGGCATGCTGGGCGAGCTGATCACCATCGACTACTTTAACGAGCGCGGCTACACCTTGCTGGAGCAGGGTTATCGTTGCACCGAGGGCGAGGCCGATCTGGTGCTGCTCGATGAGCTCGACGATGTCGTGGTGATGGCCGAGGTCAAAACCAGACGAGTTGCACTGGATTGCAGCACGCGGGTCTTTCCCGAGGAGGCCGTGGACGCCCAAAAGCAACGCCGCTACCGCCGCATCGCAAGTTGCTACCTCATGGAGCATTATCCGCTCAAGGCGATTCGCTTCGATGCCGTGGGCGTCACCATTCGTGGCGGGCATATCGCCGAGATCGAGCATCAGTACAACGCGTTCGATTGGCAGGTGTCGTGATGGCGTTCGAGACGTTTGCCGTTCACGCGGCCTGCATCCGCGGCGTCGAGGCGATTCACGTCACGGTCGAGGTCTCGCTTGCCGGTGGCGTTCCGGGCATCCAGATGCTCGGCATTCCGAGCATGGAGGTGATGGAGTCACGCGGTCGTATTCGCTGCGCGATGCGCTCCGCCGGGTTCGAGATCCCGCGCTCGGGCATTACGGTCAATCTGGCGCCTGGCGATATTCGCAAGACCGGTAGCGGCTTTGATCTGCCCATCGCCATCGCGGTATTGGCGGCCGATGGTCAGATTCCCCGCGACAACCTCGATCGTTGTCTTATCGCTGGTGAGCTTGGCTTGGACGGTACGGTGCTTCCTGTCAAGGGCGAGGTGGCGTTTCAGCTATTGGCGCGTGATATGGGGCTGTCCTTTATCGCCGGCAGGTCCGATCAGCATGTGCCGCTTGCGGGCGTGGATTGTGGATTCATCGATCATTTGTCTCAGCTTGCCCATGGCATGGGCGATGCCGCGCGGCACTACTTGGATTCTGAAGTGCTCGAGGCGACCTTTGAGCCCGAGCTCGACTATGCCGACGTACTGGGGCAGGAGGTCGCCAAGCGCGGCATGGCGCTTGCGGCGGCAGGAGAACTCGGCTTGCTCATGATCGGGTCCCCGGGATCGGGCAAGACGATGCTCGCGCGTCGTATGACCGGCATCCTGCCCGAGCTTTCCGTTGAGGATCAACAGGAGGCGCTGTGCATCCATTCGGTTTTGGGTGAGAACATTGATGGCTTGTTGGCGGGGCACCGGCCCTTCCGCAGTCCCCATCACAGTATTTCGACCGCAGGTCTTATCGGCGGTGGGCGCCCGGTGCACCCGGGTGAGATCAGCCTTGCTCATGGCGGCGTGCTATTTTTGGACGAGCTTGCTGAGTTTCCCACGGGTGTGCTGCAGACGCTGCGTCAGCCCATCGAACGCGGCTACGTCAGGATCGTGCGCGTCGACGGGGCTTTTACCTTCCCGTCGCGCTTTCAGCTGCTGGCTGCGAGCAATCCCTGCCCCTGCGGCTTTTTGGGCGATCGTGAGGTACCGTGTCGCTGCTCGGCGGCGATGGTCGAGCGCTATCGGTCTAAACTGCGCGGTCCTTTGGCCGACCGTATCGACATGATGATCGATGTGACCCGTCCCGACCCTCAGGTGATTATCGAGGGCGCGGAGGGTATGTCGTCTGCCGAGTTACGTGACTACGTTGTGCGCGGTCGCGCTTTTCGCGCTTGGCGCGAATCCCGTATGGACGATGCGGATGCCGAGGCCGAGGATGACGAGACACGGTCCATTGACGGCGTCGTTTCGACCTTTGAGCTCGATGATGCGGCGGAGAAGTGTGTGCTCGGCCTGTCGAAGCGCACGCATCTCACGGGCCGCGGCATCGTGCGCCTGGTGCGTATCGCGCGTACCATCGCCGACGTCGCCGAGAGCGAGCAAGTGACGCAGGACCACGTGCTCGAGGCGGCGATGTACCAGGGAAGGAGGGACCAATGATGGCCGAGGGGACCTTCGAGCTGCATCCAGGTGACGCGTTGTATCCCGAGACCGTTTTGGAGCTTTCTGATGTACCCCAGACACTCTATGTGCGCGGCAACCCCGAGGTGCTTTCGACGCCCGCGCTCTCCATCATCGGCGCGCGCAAGGCCTCTCCGTATGGTCTTGCCGTGGCAGAGCTTGCGGCAAAGGTTGCGGTCGAGGCGGGCGTGACGGTAGTTTCGGGCGGCGCGGTCGGTTGTGACCAGGCCTCGGGTTGGGCTGCGGTCAATGCCGGCGGCAAACACGTCGTGGTGCTGGGGACGGGCGCCGACGTGGTCTACCCGCGTTCGAGCGCGGGGCTTATTACGCGCACGCTCGATACGGGTGGCGCGGTCGTGTCGATCTCTCCGTGGGGCATGGGTCCGCGCAAGTTTGCCTTTCCGCGCCGCAATCGCGTAATCGCGGCCCTGTCGCAAGCCCTCTTTGTATCCGAGGCGGGTATGCCTTCCGGGACGTTTTCTACAGCCGAGGCTGCTATGGATTTGGGGCGAGAACTTCTTGCCGTGCCAGGGTCGATCCTATCGCCCGAGTCGCGTGGCACGAATTACCTCATTGCGAACGGTGCCTGCTGCATCATCGACGAGGAATCTATCGAGATGGCTATTTCACGCATCTACGGCACCCTGCGCTACTCGCGCCCCGATGCTCCCGGCATTGCCGACCTGGATCAAACACAGCAGACCGTGATGCATGCGCTCATCGCCTCTCCGCTCAAGGTCGACGACATCGCGGCGCTCGTCTCGCTCGATGCCGTCGGCGTACTCAAACTCCTGGGTTCGCTTGAGCTCGAGGGTCTTATCGAGCGCATGATGGATGGAAGGTATGCGCCCTCCAAGTTTGCCCTTCACGCTCAGACACCCTTCGGTCACAATGGAAAACATGTCAATTAGAAAGGTGTTTGCAGATGCTGTTTGATCAGGTGACGGTTATCGGTGGCGGTCTGGCGGGTTCGGAGTGCGCGATTCAGCTTGCAGATCGCGGGTTCGCCGTAAAGCTGTGCGAGATGCGCCCCCAGGTTAGCTCCCCGGCCCACCATACCGATCACCTGGCAGAGCTCGTCTGTTCCAATTCGTTTAAGTCGACCCGTCCGGATTCTGCGGCTGGATTGCTGAAGGCCGAGCTTGAGCGCATGGGTTCAGTCCTGCTCGATTGCGCCCATCGCGCGGCTGTTCCCGCCGGTGGCGCCTTGGCGGTCGACCGCGTCAAGTTTTCCGAGTTTGTCGAGGCCGAGGTTGCCGCCCGTCCCAATATCGAGATCGTTCACGGCGAGGTCACGCAGATTCCCGAAGGTCACGTGGTCATTGCCGCCGGCCCCTTGTGCTCGCCGGCGTTGAGCGAAGAGGTCATGAAGCTCGTCGGTGGCGACGCCCTTGCGTTCTTCGATGCCGCGGCGCCGATCGTCGATGCCTCCACGCTCGATATGGACGTGCTGTTCTCGCAGTCGCGCTACGAGGAGCAGGGGAGCGGCGACTATCTCAACGCTCCGCTCAACAAGGAAGAGTACGAGGCCTTTATCGAGGCGCTTACCACGGCCGACCGCGTGGTGCTCAAGGACTTTGAGGGCGGCGATCTGTTCCAGGCCTGCCAGCCTGCCGAGGAAGTTGCGCGCACCGGCAAGGACGCCATTCGCTTTGGCGCCATGAAGCCCGTCGGCCTCACCGACCCGCGAACCGGTCGTCGTCCCTGGGCGGCGATTCAGCTGCGTGCCGAGAACAAGGAGAAGACCGCCTATAACCTGGTGGGCTTCCAGACCAACCTGACCTTTGGCGAACAGAAGCGCGTCTTCCATATGGTGCCGGGCCTGGAGAACGCTGAGTTCTTCCGCTACGGTGTCATGCACCGCAATACCTTTGTCGATGCGCCGCACGTGCTCGATGGCACCTTTGCCGTGCCTGGTACCGGCGTGCGCCTGGCCGGTCAGATCACCGGCACCGAGGGGTACATGGAAGCCGTGGCGACCGGTCTGCTCGCGGCGCTCAACACCTATGCCGAGGCTATCGGTGTCGCGGGCGTCGAGTTGCCGCGCGTGGGTGCTTTGGGCGCGCTCGTGGGCTATGCTACCGATCCGGCCACGGTGGGCTATCAGCCTATGCATGTCAACTTTGGCCTGGTGCCGCCACTCGAGGATGGTAAGCGCCGCAGCAAGCGCGACCGCTACCAGGCCTATGCGGACCGTGCGCTCGAGGCCCTTGATGCCTATCTGGCCACTCGCCCCGATCTGTTTGGAGGCGACCGGTCATAGCCTTTGACCTGTACGACACCGTCGACTCGTTTATCGCCTATATCGCACGTGTCGAGGGGCTTTCTCCCAATACGGTGACGGCCTATGGCTCGAGGCTGGAGCGCTTTGCTGCCTGGTGCGAGCGCGAGGATATCGATGCTTTCGCTGCCGACGTGCGCACCATTCGTCGCTATCTTGCCGAGCTTTCGCGTGAGCAGGTGGCTCCCCGAACGCTTGCGGCGCATCTGTCGGCTATCCGATCGCTCTATCGATGGATGGCTGCCGAGGGGGTCGTGGAGGGCGATGTGGTCTCGGCAATTTCCTCGCCCAAGCTTCCGCGCGATCTACCCGGTGTGCTGACGACCCAACAGGTGGAGGCGCTGCTCAAGACGCCTGATACCTCAACACCCGCGGGACTGCGCGATGCGGCGATGCTCGAGCTGCTCTATGCCTCGGGCGCCCGTATCTCTGAGCTCGCAGCACTCAATGTGGAGTCCATTGCGTGGTCCGAACGCACGCTGCGCCTGTGGGGCAAGGGGAGCAAAGAACGTATCGTCCCTCTGTATCGTCGTGCGCTCGAGGCGACGCGTCTCTATATTGAGGAGGGGAGGCCGGAGTTGCTCGCTCAGGCAAAGCGTCGTGACCCCACTACCGGGCCGCATCCGCTGCTTATATCGGCGCGCGGTAATCGCATGAGTGCCGCCATGCTCAGGCGGCGGTTTCATATGCTGGCGACGCTCGCCGGCATTCCGGCCGACATCGCCCCGCATGCGATGCGCCATACCTTTGCGACCGACTTGCTCGAGGGCGGTGCGGACCTGCGCTCGGTTCAAGAGCTGCTGGGTCATGCGAGCCTGTCCACGACGCAGATCTACACGCACCTCACGCCCGATCGGCTCAAACGTGCCGTGGCTCAAGCCCATCCCCGAGGCGAATAGTGGCTGGGACGTCCCGCGCCGCACTCAGGTGTGTGGTTTTGATTGCGGGTTGGCACGAAGATGCATTCCTGCTATCATTCATCGGGTTGCTTCACGGCAACATGTTTTTATCACGCACGCGCGGCTACTTCATACCGTGGTGCCCGGGCTTTGGTAGCACATGTCCGGGTTGGTTTTGGAGGATGACCCCGCGCGGAGGCAAACCACAGGAGGTTTAACATGGCTACCAAGATTAATATCCGCACCCTGCTCGAGGCCGGCTGCCACTTCGGTCACCAGACCCGTCGCTGGAACCCCAAGATGAAGCCGTTCATCTTCGGTGAGCGCAACGGCATCTACATCCTCGACCTCAAGCAGACCATCCTCGACGCCGACCAGGCCTACACCTTCGTCAAGAACGTCGCCAAGGGTGGCAACGTGCTGTTCGTCGGCACCAAGAAGCAGGCTCAGGAGGCCGTCAAGAACGCTGCTGAGCGCGCTAATATGCCCTACATCAACCAGCGTTGGCTCGGCGGTATGCTGACCAACTTCGTCACCATCCGCTCCCGCATCAACCGCATGGAGGAGCTCGAGGCCATGGTCGAGGACGGCCGCATGGCAGTGCTCCCCAAGAAGGAGCAGGCTGTGCTCGGCAAGGAGCTCACCAAGCTCCAGACCAACCTCGGTGGCGCCCGCGACATGAAGGGTCTGCCCCAGGCTCTCTTCGTCATCGACACTAAGCGCGAGGAGAACGCCATCAAGGAGGCTCAGCGCCTGAACATCCCCGTCGTCGCTCTGATCGACACCAACTCCGATCCCGACGAGGTCGAGTACGGCATCCCCTGCAACGATGACGCTATCTCCGCTGTCACCCTTATGTGCGAGCTCATGGCTGACGCCTGCCTCGCTGGCTCCGGTAAGGAGCAGGTCTCCGAGGCCGAGATGGCCGCTGAGCCCAAGGCCGAGTAAATCAGTCTTAGTTAATTCTTTTTCATCTCTTTGAAAGGAACCACAATGGCCCAGATTACCGCCGCTATGGTCAAGCAGCTCCGCGAGATGACCGACTCCCCGATGATGGAGTGCAAGAAGGCTCTCGTCGAGGCTGACGGCGACATGGACGCCGCTGTCGACGTTCTGCGTAAGAACGGCCTTGCCAAGGCTGCCAAGAAGGCTGGCCGTGAGACCAACGAGGGCGCTGTCGCCGCGTTCGTCTCCGAGGATGGCAAGACCGGCGCTCTGCTCGAGCTCTCCTGCGAGACCGACTTCGTTGGCTCCAACGCCAAGTTCACCGGCTTTGCTTCTAAGGTCGCTGAGGTTGTCGCTACCACCGAGCCTGCTGACGTCGACGCTCTGCTCGAGAAGCCGATGGGCGAGGAGACCGTTTCCTCCGAGCTCACCGAGATGATTCACATCATGGGCGAGAACATGAAGATCTCCCGCTTCGCTGGCCGCAAGGCCGAGAACGGCGCGCTCGCTTCTTACATCCACATGGGTGGTAAGATCGGCGTCCTCGTCGAGTTCGCCTTCGAGAAGGCCGAGACCGCTCAGGCTGAGTCCTTCAAGACCTTCGCTCACGACGTTGCCCTTCAGGTTGCCGCCGTCGCCCCGATCTGCGCTACCCGCGATCAGGTTCCGGCCGAGACCGTCGAGCACGAGAAGCAGATCTACATGGCCCAGGCTGCCGAGTCCGGCAAGCCCGAGGCTATCCAGGAGAAGATGGCTGTTGGCCGTCTGGAGAAGTTCTACAAGCAGTCCGTGCTCACCGAGCAGGAGTTCATCAAGGACAGCTCCCTCACCATCAAGAAGTACGCTGAGCAGGTCTCCAAGGAGCTCGGCGACACCATTACCGTCGTTGCCTTTGACCGTCTGGTCCGTGGCGAGTAAATAAGCTCTTGTAGCTGGTAATGAGCAGGCTGTGGGTTTTACTCACAGCCTGCTTTTTCATGGCTCTTATCAGAGCCTTTGATATCATATTGAGAGTCTAATTAAAGGAGGATCGCTTTGTCCGACATCCGATATAAACGAGTGCTTCTTAAGCTTTCCGGCGAAGCGCTGATGGGCGACGGCCAATATGGCATCGACCCCAAGGTTACCGATCATCTTGCCAAGCAGGTCAAGGAGCTGCTCGCCGTTGGCCATGAGGTCGGCGTCGTTGTCGGCGGCGGCAATATTTTCCGCGGCATGGCAGGCGCTGCCGGTGGCATGGAGCGTGCTCAGGCCGACTACATGGGCATGCTCGCGACCGTTATGAACGCGCTCGCCCTGCAGGATGCTTTCGAGCATAACGACGTTCCCTGCCGTGTGATGAGCGCTATCCAGATGAACGAGATCTGCGAGCCCTATATTCGCCGTCGCGCCATCAACCACCTTTCCAAGGGCAACGTCGTTATTTTTGCCGCCGGTTCGGGCAATCCGTACTTTACGACCGACACCGCCGCGGCTCTTCGTGCGTGCGAGATCGGCGCCGAGATTCTGATTAAAGCCACCAAGGTTGACGGCATCTACGACAAGGATCCCGTCAAGTGCGCCGATGCCGTCCGTTTTGACAAGATTACCTATCACGAGGTTCTCGTTCGCGGCCTGCAGGTTATGGATTCCACGGCTACGGCTCTGTGCCAGGATAACCGTATGCCTATTTTGGTCCTCAACATCGATGGCGAGGACACCGTCAAGCGCGCGCTCGCGGGTGAGCCCGTCGGCACGCTCGTCTATCAGGAGGATTAAGCATGGCAGAGAACATCACCGCCCATATGGACAAGTCGCTCGAGTCCCTCAAGCATAACTTCTCCAAGGTCCGTACCGGTCGCGCCAACGCCAACATTCTGTCCGACATCACCGTTGATTATTACGGTGTCCCCACGCCGGTCACGCAGGTTGCCGCCGTCAAGACCCCCGAGGCTCACATGCTGCTCATCGAGCCGTGGGACAAGGCGCTCATCAATGCTATCGTCAAGGCCATCGGCGCTTCCGATCTGGGTATTACCCCCAACTCCGATGGCACCGTCGTTCGTCTTCCGTTCCCGGCTCCCACTGAGGAGCGCCGTCGCGAGCTCGTCAAGGAGTGCCGCGAGTACGCCGAGCAGGCCAAGGTGTCTATCCGTAACATCCGTCGCGACTTCAACAACAAGCTCGAGCGCGATGAGGAGCTCACCGAGGACGACGTACGTCGCGAGCAGGCCAAGGTCCAGAAGCATACCGATGAATATGTCGCCAAGGTCGAGGAGCTTCTGAAGGAAAAAGAAGCCGAGGTCATGGAGATCTAAGGTGCAATACGACGAGCATAAACTGGTCGAGTACTTTGCCGACGCCCCTGCGGGCGTCGGTTTTTCCGACCTTGACCTCAATAACATTCCGCACCATATCTCGTGCATCATGGACGGCAACGGTCGTTGGGCCACGTCGCGCGGTCTTGCACGCACCGAGGGCCACAAGGCGGGTATCGTCTCGCTGCGCGAGATCATTACCGCCTGCGTGCGCCTGGGCGTCGACGTGCTTTCGGCCTATGCATTTTCGACCGAAAACTGGAATCGACCGCAGCACGAAGTCAACGTCTTGATGCATCTGTTTGCCAAGACGTTTATCGACGAGCTGCCGCTTCTGAAGCGCGAAAATGTGCGTGTTGTCTTTTTGGGCGACATTTCCGCACTGCCCAAGAAGACCCGCGATGTCTTTGAGCGCGGTCTAGCCGAGTGTGCCGACCACACCGGCATGACGCTGGCGCTTGCTGTCAACTACGGCGCCCGTGCCGAGATCACCCGCGCTGTCCGTCAGATTGCACTCGACGCTGCCGCCGGTAAGATCGATCCTGCCGCAATTGATGACGACATGGTGGCTTCCCACCTCTATACCGCCGGCCTTCCCGATCCTGAGCTTGTGATTCGCACCTCAGGTGAGCTGCGCCTTTCGAACTATCTGTTGTGGCAGGTGGCTTATTCCGAATTCTACGTCACCGATACCTATTGGCCCGACTTTGATCGTTGGGGCCTTGTCGACGCCATTTTGGCCTATCAGGGCCGTGACCGTAGGTTTGGTGGACTGAGCAAGACCGAGGAGGCTTAATCGTGTCCGATCGTCCCAAGGCATCTGCTCCCAAGACGCCTGTGCGCAAAGCTGCCACTGCGGGAGCGCCTGCAGCGAAGAGCGGCACCGGTTCGTGGCTGGCGGGCTTTATTACCCGTGCCGCCGCCGGTATCGTCTACGCCGTTGTCTTTATCCTGTGCCTGGTTTTGGGTATCGTGCCCACGGCCATCTTTGTTTCTGTCATGAGCGGTCTGTGCTGCTATGAGTTTTTCCGTATGACAAGGCTCGATGGCAAGATGGCTAACGAGCGCATGGGTATCGCTGCCGCCGTACTCTTTCCGCTGTCGGCGTTGGGCGATTCGATGTTGCTGAATGCCCTGCTTTTTGCCTTGATGCTCGCTGTGGGCATTTGGTATGTCTGGTCGCCGCGTACCCGCATCTCTGATGTGGCCGTGACGCTCATGGGTCCCATCTACACTGGCTTTATGCTGTCGGCTATCGTGCTGCTGCGCGATGCCGTGCCCGGTTTTGCCGGCGCCCTGCTTTCAGTGGGCGTTTGCGCGTCCCTTTGGGTCTCCGATTCGTTTGCCTACATCGTGGGCAGCCGTATCGGCAAGCACAAGATGGTTCCCAAGATCTCTCCCAAAAAGAGCTGGGAGGGGTTTGCCGGCGGCATCTTGGGCTCGGTTTTGATTTGGCTCATCCTGTGGGCGACGCACTTCTACAAGCTCAGCCTGCCCTATGCGCTGCTGTGCGGCGTGGTCGTTTCCATTCTGGGCGTTATCGGCGACCTTATCGAGTCGCGCATCAAGCGCGGTGTGGGCGTCAAGGATTCCGGCAACCTTATCCCGGGCCACGGCGGAATGCTCGATCGTAGCGATTCGCTTATCTTCGGTTGCATCACCGCACAGCTGTTGCTGATGATCGGAGGCGTGCTGTAATGTCCTTCCAGACGACGTATGGCCCCGATGGACGCCTTCGCGTTGCCATCCTGGGTTGTACGGGCTCTATCGGCACCCAGGCGCTCGATGTGTGCCGCCAGCATGCCGATCGCCTGCAGGTGACGGCGCTGTCCGTTAATTCCAGCACCTCGGAGCTCGTTGCCGCTGCCCGCGAGTTCTCGGTTCCGGCGGTTGCCGTTGCCGATGTCGCTCATGGCGATGACGCCGTGCTGCAGGAGTTGCCCGAGGGCACACAGCTCGGCGTTGGCGCGCAGGCGGTTTGCGAGCTCGCGCGTCGCGACGATGTCGACTGCGTGCTCGTCGCTATTGTGGGCGCCGCCGGTCTCGAGGCGAGCCATGCGGCCTTGACCTCGAATAAGCGCCTTGCCCTTGCCAACAAGGAGTCCCTCGTCGTCGGTGGCGACTTGCTTATGCCGTTGGCACAACCGGGCCAGCTTATTCCGGTCGACTCTGAGCATTCCGCCATCTACCAGTGCTATCTGGGGGAGAACCCGCGCGAGGCCCACTGCATTTGGCTCACCTGCTCGGGCGGTCCGTTCTTTGGCCGCACGCGCGACGAGCTCGATCGCGTGACGCGTGCCGATGCCCTCGCGCATCCCACGTGGGCCATGGGTGCCAAGATTACCATTGACTCCGCCACCCTCATGAACAAGGGCCTGGAGCGCATTGAGGCCATGCATCTGTTTAACTGCGACCTCGATTTCATTAACGTGGTCGTGCAGCGTCAGTCCAAGATTCACTCTATGGTCGAGTTCGCCGACGGCTCCGTGATGGCGCATCTCGGTGCATCCGACATGCGTATTCCCATCCAGTTCGCGTTCTCGTATCCCGAGCGTTGGGATACTCCGGCGCCTCGTATCGATTTCCGCGAGCTGGGGCAGCTCACGTTTGATGCTGCCGACATGGATACCTTCCGCTGTCTGGCACTGGCCGAGCGTGCCGGCAAGACGGGTGGCACCATGCCGTGCGTGCTCAATGCCGCCAACGAGGTCGCCGTCGATGCCTTCCTGCACGATGGCTGCAGCTTTACCGATATCGATCGCATTGTGGAATCCTGCATGGACGCCCACGATATGCAGATGGTCGATTCGTCTGAGCAGCTTCGCGACACCGATGCGTGGGCGCGTGAAAAGGCTGCGCAGGTGCTCGCCGCAACCCGTTCCTAACCCATAAGGATTGCTTTTTCGTTTTATGGATACTGTTCTGAGCGTTCTCTCATCGGTCTTTTGGGGCCTGCTGATGCTTTCCGTCCTCGTGTTTTTGCACGAGGGCGGCCACTTTTTGGCGGCGCGTGCCTGCGGCGTCCGTGTGACCGAGTTCTTTTTGGGTCTGCCGTGCCGCTTTGACATCCATTACACGTCGCGTCGCATTGGAACCAAGTTTGGCGTGACCCCGCTGCTGCTGGGTGGCTACGCTGCCATCTGCGGTATGGATCCGACCGACGTCTCGTGTGCCGATCGCGTGCTCGCGGCCATCTATCGCCACGGCCGGGTGACGGTGGCCGATCTTGCCGTCGAGCTCGAGCTGTCCGAGGAGGATGTGCTCGAGGCCTGTGCTTTGCTGTTGGGCTGGGGCTCTATCGCTCCCTGGTATGAAGAAGGGGAAAAGCCTTCGCCCAGCTACTATCCCACCAAGTACCAGACTCTGCCGCGTGACGCGGCGGGTTATACCACCTTTGACGGCCGTCGGTTCGATCGCGGGCATGCGACTGCCGAGGGCGATGTATGGGAACTGCCGTGCGACGAGGCCGAATTCCTTGCGCGCGAGCGCTCGCACACCTATTTGGGCCAGGGCTTTGTCAAGCGTGCCTTTATGCTGCTTGCGGGCATTATCGTTAATATCCTGACGGGTTTTTTGCTCCTTATGAGCATCTATTCCATCACAGGTGTCACCGTGCCGGTGGATACCAATGTGATTGGCCAGGTTGACGAAGGCTCGATTGCCGCCTCGGCGGGAATCGAGGGCGGCGACGCGATTCTTTCGGTCGACGGAGTATCGTGCTCTACCTGGATGGACGTTTACGATGCCATCGGCAAGGCTGCCGGTAAGGACGATATCGCCATTGAGTACGAGCGTGACGGCAAGCAGCATTCGACCACGGTTGCGCTCAAAGAGGACGATCGCCTAGGTGTGTATGCCTCTACGCAGGTGGTCCGTTTAGACCCCATCACGTCGGCTCGCCTGTCGTTCTCCTATGTTGTGCAGACAGCGGAGGGCGTGATGCGCCTGCTCCAGCCGCAGCATACGATGGAGATTCTCGATCAGTCCTCTTCGATCGTGGGTATTAGCGTTATGTCCTCACAGGCTGCTGCTGCCGGCCCTGCCACGTTCCTTTCGTTTGCCGCCCTCATTTCATTCTCGCTTGGCTTTATGAACCTGCTGCCCATCCCGCCACTCGATGGCGGCAAGCTAGTCATCGAGATCATTCAGAAGATTGCGGGCCGCGAGCTTCCGCTCAAGGTCCAGACGATTGTGAGCTATGTGGGCATCGCGCTCTTTGCGCTGCTGTTTGTCTATATGCTTCGTTCCGACATCCTTCGATTTATTTTGTAGGGGAGTGTTTGGATTGTCTTTATCCCATCCTTTGCCTCGCGAGCTGACGCGCCCCGTGCATGTGGGCGGCGTGCAGATCGGTGGCGGCGCGCCGGTGGTGGTCCAATCTATGACCTGCACCGATACCGCTGATGCCCAGGCAACGCTTGCGCAAGTGTGCGCGTTGGCGCAGGCTGGCTGCGATATCGTGCGCGTGAGCGTGCCCTCCGAGGCCGCGCTTGAGGGCTTCCGCACCATCTGTGCCGAGTCTCCGGTGCCCATTGTCGCCGATATCCACTTTAACCATAAGCTCGCCATTGGTGCCGTTGAGGCCGGTGCCGCCAAGCTGCGCATCAATCCCGGCAATATCGGCGATTGGGCCAAGGTTGACGCGGTGATCGATGCTGCGGGTGCCGCGGGCTGTGCGATTCGCATTGGCGTGAACGCGGGCTCGCTTGAGCAAGATATTGCCGAGCGCGACGACCTCACGCAGCCCGAAAAGCTCGTGATGTCGAGCGAGCGCTTCGTCAAGCACTTTGAGGATCGCGGCTTTACGAACATTGTGCTTTCGGCCAAGGCCCATAGCGTGCAAACGACGCTCGATACCTATCGAGCCCTGTCACGTGAGATTCCCCACGTTCCGCTTCACCTGGGCGTGACGGAGGCGGGGACCAAGCTTCAGGGCACCATCAAGAGCTCTGTAGGCTTGGGTATCTTGCTTTCCGAAGGCATCGGCGACACCATGCGTGTGTCGCTCACGGCCGATCCGGTTGAGGAGCCGCCGGTCGCCTGGGGAATTCTACAGTCGCTGGGCCTGCGTCGCCGTGGTCCCGAGATTGTCTCGTGCCCCACGTGCGCCCGCTGCCAGGTTAACCTCATTCCCATCGCCGAGGAGGTCACCGAGCGGCTTAAGAACTATTCCGCGCCGCTTTCGATTGCCGTCATGGGATGTGCCGTTAATGGCCCCGGCGAGGCTTCTGATGCCGACCTGGGCGTTGCTTGCGGACGTGGTCAGGCCTTGCTCTTTTCGCATGGCCAGATCATTGGTAAAGTAGCTGAGGACCAAATTGTCGACGCGCTTATGGCAGAGGTCGACAAGCTTATTGAGGAGAAATAAATGACCCGAGCAATGTATATGTCTAAGCTCTATGCGCCGACGCTTAAAGAGGATCCGGCGGACGCTGAGCTCGCCAGCCACCGCCTGCTGCTCCGTGCCGGCATGATCCGCAAGGAGGCCGCCGGTCTGTATTCCTACCTGCCGCTCGCATGGCGCTCGATTCGCAAGATTGAGAACATCGTGCGCGACGAGATGGACGCCGCCGGCGCCCAGGAGCTTATGATGCCCATTATGGTCGACGCCGAGTTGTGGCGTGAGTCCGGCCGTATCGATGCCTATGGCAAGGAGCTTGTGCGCTTTGACGACCGTCATGGTCGCGAGTTCGTGCTGGGCCCCACGCACGAGGAGACCGTCACGGCCCTGGTGCGCAACGAGCTGCGCTCCTATAAGCAGCTGCCAGTGAACCTCTATCACATCCAGGATAAGTTCCGCGACGAGTTCCGTCCCCGTTTTGGCCTGATGCGCGGTCGCGAGTTCATCATGAAGGATGCCTACAGCTTCTCCGCCACGCAGGAGAGCTTGCAGGAGGAGTATGACAAGATGAAGCAGGCCTACGCTAACATTTGCGAGCGCTGCTACATCAAGGCCTTGCCCGTCGTTGCCGACTCCGGCGAGATCGGTGGCGATACCTCCGTCGAGTACATGGCTTTGGCCGACGCCGGCGAGGCTTCTCTCGTCTATTGCGATGACTGCGGTTTTGCCGCCGATGATGAGGCTGCAAGCACCAAGGTCGTCGTGACTGAGGGTCCCGGTGACGGTACGCTTACCAAGGTCGAGACTCCGGGCATGGGCACCATTGAGGCCGTTGCTAAGTTCTTTGGGTTCCCCGAGAACGGCACGCGCAAGTCCCTGGCGCTCATCGATGCCGAGGGCAAGCCCGTCGTGGCCATCGTCCCGGGCGATCATGAGCTCAACGACTGCAAGGCCGAGCATGTCTTTGGCAAGGGTTATCGCATGATGACGGACGAGGAGCTTCAGACCTACGGTCTGCACAAGGGCTTTATCGGACCGGTTAACTTGCCCGAGGGCATCCGTCTGGTGTGCGACGAGAGCCTGCGCGAGTCCAAGCAGTGGGCCTGCGGTGCCAACGAGGTCGATTATCACTTTACCGGTGCCTGCCCCGAGCGCGACTTTACCGTCGATGAGTGGGCAGATCTGGTCACCGTCGTTGCCGGCGATCCCTGCCCGCACTGCGGCAAGCCGCTCTCTGCTGCTCGCGGCATCGAGGTCTCGCAGGTCTTCCAGCTGGGTACTAAGTATTCCGAGGCCATGGGCGCCACCTTTATGGACGAGGACGGCAAGGAGAAGCCGCTTATCATGGGTTGCTACGGCGTGGGCGTGTCCCGCTCGCTTGCTGCCGTCGTGGAGCAGCACAACGACGAGCACGGTATCGTCTGGCCGGTTTCCGTTGCCCCGTACGAGGTCGCTGTGATTCCGCTCGATCCCAAGAAGGAGGAGTGCGCAACCGTCTGCGACCAAATCGTCGAGGGCTTGTGCGCCGAGGGTATCGAGGTCGTCGTCGACGACCGTGACGAGCGTCCCGGCTTTAAGTTTGCCGATAACGACCTTATGGGATTCCCGTATCAGGTGGTGCTTGGCAAGCGTGGCCTTAAGAATGGCACCGTTGAGCTCAAGGACCGTGCCACGGGCGAGCGCGAGGACGTGGCGATTGACGAGGTCGTCGCCAAGGTTGCCGAGCTTGTTAAGGCGGCCCGCCGTTAATCGACGTTTCTGCTATTAGATGTAATTGCGGGACTGCTCCGTATCTCTCTTAGGAAGAGATGCGGAGCAGTCTATTTTGTTGCGTGAATAAACTCGATGGGTAAAGGAAAACCCCACAGCCCATATGAGCTGCGGGGTTTTCTTGTGCCTCCGATGCGAAATAAATCGCTCAGATATTACTGATAATCGACGACGTCGATCCAGTTCTTCAGGAACTCATCGTTCACGTTGCGCTTACGAGCGAGCTCGGAAGCGGCGACGATGCTCGTCCACTGACGCACGACCTGCATGGGCATGTCGGCGCGGTCGCAGTAGAGCTCCAGGTAGGCCTCAGCCTGATCCTTGCTGTTGAGGGCGAAGAGCAGGTAGGTGGTGGCAACGTCGGCAGCAGGGGAGCCCTGGGTGGCGTGTGCCCAGTCGCACACATAGAGCTGGCCGTCGTCGCCGACGATGACGTTGGAGGGGTTGAAGTCGCCGTGGCAGACCTTGAACTCCTTGGTCATGCCGTCCAGACGCTCCTGAAGGTTGTAGCGCGTGGTGGCATTGAGCTGATCAAGGCTGTCGATCATGCGGGCGAACTTGTCGCGCTGACGGTTGAGCAGCGGGGAGGTGTAGCCGTGGATCTCGATCTGGAGGTCGACGAACATCTCGAGGTACTCACCAAAGCGCTGGGGCTCGGCAGTCATCTTCTCGGCAAGGGTGGTGCCCGGAACCTTCTCGGTCACGAGCGCCCAGCCGTTGGCGTTCTCGAGCTGGGAAACCTCGAGAGCCTTGGGGCTGCGGATGCCGCACTCATTGATGCGGGCAAGATTCAAAGCCTCGTTGAACACGTCGGAGACAGGCTTGGTCTCGTTAAAGACCTTGACGATCTTGTCGCCCAGGTCGTAAACGACCTTGTTGCCACGGCGGACGAGCTCGGTCTTGGAATCGGGTAGCAGCATGGTTGCATCCTTTCAACGATGCGATAGAAGCGACGGCGGGGGTGTGTGAAACACCCGTGCACCCCCGCCGTTAAAAACCGTGCTAAAACTAGCAGACGGCGTAGTCCTGAGGCTCGCGGCCGTAGTAGGCGTCCAGGTAGAGCTCCTTGATCTCGCTCATGAGCGGGTAGCGCGGGTTGGCGCCGGTGCACTGGTCGTTGAATGCCTGCTCGGTCATCTCGTCGAGGGTGTCGAGGAAGTACTGCTCGTCAACACCGTAGTCGGCGATGGTCTTCTTGACGCCGATGAAGTCCTTGAGCTCCTCGAGCTTCGTGATGAAGTTCTCGAAGACCTCCTTGTCGTCCTTGCCCTCGATGCCGCAGTACTTGGCCATCTCGGCGTAGTTGTGCAGCGCGTTGGGGTAAGGATACTGGGAGAAGGTACCCATCTTGACGGGAGCCTCGGCGGCGTTGTAGCGCATAACGCGGGTCAGGATGACGGCGTTGGCGAGGCCGTGGGGCAGGTGATGGAAGGCGCCGAGCTTGTGAGCCATGGAGTGGTTGAGGCCCAGGAAGGCGTTGGCGAAGGCCATACCGGCCATGCAAGAGGCGTTGTGCATCTCCTCGCGGGCATGCGGGTCCTTGGCGCCGTTCGTGAAGCTGGAGGGCAGGTTCTCGAAGACGAGCTTAGCAGCGCGCTCGGAGAGGCCCTTGGTGTAGTCGGAAGCCATGATGGAGACGTAGGACTCGATGGCGTGGGTCATGACGTCGATGCCGGAGGCAGCGGTCAGGCCGCGCGGGGCGGTCATGCAGTTGTCGGCGTCGACGATAGCCATGTTGGGGAGCAGCGCGTAGTCGGCGAGCGGCCACTTGATGCCGGTCTCCTTGTCGGTGATGATGGCGAACGGCGTGCACTCGGAGCCGGTACCCGAAGAGGTCGGGACGGCGACGAAGTAGGCCTTCTTGCCCATCTCGGGGAAAGTGAAGATACGCTTGCGGATGTCCATGAAGTCCATGGCCATGTCCTCAAACTTGCACTCGGGGTGCTCGTACATCATCCACATGATCTTGCCGGCGTCCATAGCGGAGCCACCGCCGACGGCGATGATCACGTCAGGCTCAAAGAGAGCCATCTGCTTGGCGCCGCGACGTGCGCACTGCAGCGACGGATCGGGCTCGACGTCGTAGAAGCAGTCGTGGGCGATGCCCATCTCGTCGAGCTTGGCCTCGATGGCGCGGGTGTTGCCATTCTTGAAGAGGAACTGGTCGGTGACGATGAAGGCGCGCTTCTTGCCCATGACGGTACCGAGCTCGTCGAGGGCGACGGGCGTGGAACCCTTCTTGAAGTAGACCTTCTCGGGAGCGCGGAACCACAGCATGTTCTCACGGCGCTCGGCCACAGTCTTAACGTTGATCAAGTGCTTCACCCCAACGTTCTCGGAGACGGAGTTGCCGCCCCAGGAGCCGCAGCCCAGGGTCAGAGACGGCTTCATGCCAAAGTTGTACAGGTCACCGATGCCGCCGTGCGAGGACGGGGTATTGATGACGATACGGCAGGCCTTCATGACGTGCTCGAACAGACTGATCTTCTCGGCCTGAGCGGGGTGCACGTACAGAGAGGCGGTGTGGCCCGGGCCACCGGCGAGCACCAGGTGCTCGGCCTTGTCGACGGCCTCCTGGAAGTCCTTGGCGTGATACATGGCCAGGACCGGGGAGAGCTTCTCGTGGGAGAACTCTTCCTTGGCGGGGTCGGTGGAGGTGACCTCGGCGATCAGGATCTTGGTCTTGGCGGGAACCTCGATGCCGGCGAGCTCAGCGATCTTGGCAGCAGCCATGCCGGGGATGCGGTGATCGAGGGCGCCATTCTTGAACATGGCGGCACGCAGGGCCTCCATCTCGGCACCCTGCTTGACGAAGTAGCAGCCGCGCTTCTGGAACTCGGCCTTAACCTGGTCATAGATGGTGTCGATGACGGTCACGGACTGCTCGGAAGCGCAGATCATGCCGTTGTCGAAGGTCTTGGAGTGGATGATGGAGTTGACGGCGAGCAGCACGTCGGCGGTGTCGTCGATGACGACCGGGGTGTTACCGGCGCCAACGCCCAGGGCGGGCTTGCCCGAGGAGTAGGCGGCCTTGACCATGCCCGGGCCACCGGTGGCGAGGATGATGTCGACGTCGCGCATGACCATGTTGGTCAGCTCGATGGAGGGGACATCGACCCAGCCGATGATGCCCTCGGGGGCGCCGGCCTTGACGGCGGCGTCGAGCACGAGCTTGGCGGCGGCGATGGTGCACTTGGCGGCTGCCGGGTGCGGGGAGATGATGATGCCGTTGCGGGTCTTCAGGCTGATCAGCGTCTTGAAGATCGCGGTGGAGGTGGGGTTGGTCGTCGGGATGACGGCGCCCACGATGCCGATGGGCTCGGCGATCTTGGTGATGCCGTAGGCCTCGTCGCGCTCCAGGACACCACAGGTCTTGGTGTTCTTGTAAGCGTTGTAGATGTACTCTGCGGCGTAGTGGTTCTTGATGACCTTGTCCTCAAGAACGCCGCGGCCGGTCTCCTCGATGGCCATTTTCGCCAACGGGATACGAGCCTTGTTGGCGGCCATGGCGGCCTCATAGAAGATCTTGTCGACCTGCTCCTGCGTGTACGTAGCAAAAAGCGCCTGGGCCTCTCGCATCTGAGCGAGCTTAGCCTCAAGCGCCTCTACGTTGTCCACAATTGCGGGAGTAGTGTTTTCCGGTGACTTTTTCACCATTTGTGTCTCCTTGCGATCGGAGATTTACCCTACGTCTAGCATGATAGCAAGAAATAATTCGGTAAACGGTAAGATTCCCGTAAAAGGCACACTAAAACGCTTCAATTAACTGAAACGCTTCAACTATAACTTTTAACTTCCCGTTTGCCGCATCGCCCCACTCATTGGGGACAGACTTATATGAGTATTTCAATGGGAAAACGGGGAGAACGGGGCACCTGTTTGACAATCGCTATTCGCGGGTCGCGGTCGAGTCGGACACGCAGGCGGTCCAGTTGCTCGATTATATCCATCTCAATCCTGTGAAAGGCGCGCTCGACTCGCTCGATGCGTACCGCTGGTCAAGCTTCAAGGCATATCAGCTGGGCTATGATTCCTTTGACATCTGTAAACACTCATGTAAGTCTGTCCCCAATGAGTGCAAAAAGGCGCCCTCCGTGGGGGAGGACGCCTTTGGTAAGTTCTATATGAACGCGAGGTCTTTGACCCGGAGAGTCCGAGGTACTTGTTGGTAAGACCTTATTTAGGAGCGCGCAACCTTGCCGGACTTGAGGCAGGTGGAGCAAACGTTCATCTTGCGACGGTGACCATCGACGACGACGTAAACGCGCTGGATGTTGGGGCGGAACTTACGGTTGGTGACGCGGTGAGAGTGGCTGATGGAGCGACCGGCAACGGGGTGCTTACCGCAAACTTCGCAAACTTTGGACATAACTGACCCTCCTTGGGCGACAAACGAACATGTCGCGTTAACAAACAAGCCTGAACTATAGCACAGAAGCAGCTCCCTGTGCGTAATCTACACAGAGATATTCCTCTTTTGGCGATAGTGCTCACGCCACGGCCCTGGACGTAGATCCGATTTGCGTGCAGCAGAGGGGATTATGCCAGCTCGTGCGTGCGTTTTCAAGCTCGTCCCACAAATATATATAGGTTTATGGAGCATTGGGCTCCGTTTACGGATTGTTCTGTATTTATGCTCGCAATTAAGCTCGAGGTTGGCTACACTATCCCTTGACCATTAAAGGGGTACGAGATACCCACATGGAATTACATAGCTGCCAAAGAGCAGCCCTTCCTGTGGGTGTCTGGTCCGCTTTAAGCGGTCGGGCATCTATTTTTTTGACTGTGTCAGCAGTCAAGACATGTGAGGAAGGAGATCGATGGGCACGACTTCCCCCAAGGCGGTCATCATGGACGAGACCGCCGTCAATCGAGCGATGACCCGCATCGCGCACGAGATCCTCGAGCGCAACGAGGGCTGTGAAGACCTCGCTCTGGTCGGCATCGTCACGCGCGGCGACCTTCTGGCAAAGAAGCTCGCCGAGGAGATCAAGGAGATCGAGGGCGTCGACGTTCCGCTCGGCAGCCTGGACATCAGCTTCTACCGCGATGACTATGCGACCAATTTCGCTCCCGCGATCCACGCTACCAACATTCCCTTCAGCGTCGACGGCAAGCGCGTCGTGCTGGTGGACGACATCCTGTATACGGGCCGTACTATCCGCGCCGCTCTGGACGCCGTTATGGACCTGGGCCGTCCGAGCCGCATTGAGCTGGCAGTTCTCGTTGACCGCGGTCACCGCGAGCTTCCCATCTCGCCGGATTTTGTCGGCAAGAACGTTCCCTCGTCGCATGAAGAGAACGTGCACCTATATATGAAGGAAGTCGACGGCCGTACCGCTGTCGAGATCAACGACGTCGCGCCGGGTTCCCACGTGGGCTCCGCGCCGCTGGGAGGTGAGTAGTACCGTGGCGTTCAACCATAAGCACCTGATTGACATTACTGAGTACTCCGAAGAGGACATCAAGCTCATCCTCGAGACCGCCAAGGCGTTCTCCGAGGTCAACGAGCGTGCGATCAAGAAGGTCCCCACGCTCAAGGGCAAGACCATCGTCAACATGTTCAACGAGCCCTCGACGCGCACCCGTAGCTCCTTCGAGCTTGCCGAGAAGCGTCTTTCGGCCGACAGCCTCAACTTTGGCGGCTCTTCGACCTCCACGGTCAAGGGCGAGAGCCTCGTCGATACCGTCGAGACCCTCAACGCCTATAAGATCGACTGCATTGTCGTGCGCGATAAGCACGCCGGCGCTCCCTACATCGTCACGCAGAACTCGCCCGCGAGCGTCATCTGCGCCGGCGACGGCAAGCACAACCATCCCACGCAGGCCCTGCTCGACCTGTACACCATCTGGGAGCACAAGGGTGACTTCCACGGTTTGAAGGTCGCCGTCGTCGGCGATATCGCGCACTCCCGCGTCTGCGGCTCGCTGATCCCCGCCCTTAAGATTATGGGCTGCGAGACCTACGCCGTCGCCCCCGGCACGCTGCTGCCGCCGGCGCCCGAGGTCCTGGGCTGCGACCACGTGACGAGCGACCTCGATTCCGTCCTGCCCGAGCTGGACGTCGTCTACATGCTGCGCGTGCAGCAGGAGCGCCTCGAGGGTGCCCCGTTCCCGACCATTCGCGAGTACCACAAGCTCTTCGGCCTGACCAAGGACCGCGAGAAGCTCATGAAGCCCGATGCGATCATCTGCCACCCGGGCCCCATCAACCGCGGCGTCGAGTTCGACTCCTATATGGCCGACCACCCGCAACGCTCCGTCATCCTGGAGCAGGTCTACGCCGGTATCTGCGTGCGTATGGCTATCCTGTATCTGCTGCTTGGAGGTGCCGATAATGGCCTTGCTTCTTAAGAATGCCCACGTCGTCGACCCGTCCGTCGAGCTTGACGGTGTCGTTGACGTCCTGATTGACGGCGACAAGATCGCCGAGGTCGGCGAGAATCTCGCCGTCGAGGGAGCCGAGGTCCGCGACCTTTCCGGCAAGTACCTCGTCCCCGGCCTGGTGGATATGCACGTTCACCTTCGCGAGCCCGGCTACGAGGTCAAAGAGGACATCGAGAGCGGCACCCGCGCAGCTGCCAAGGGCGGCTTTACCGGCGTGTGCTCCATGCCCAACACCGATCCGGTCACCGATAACGGCACCGTCGTGGAGTTCGTCAAGTCCCGTGCTGCCGAGGTCGGTCACTGCCGCGTCTATCCGTCGGGCGCCATGACCCGCGGTCTTAAGGGTGAGGCCATGTCCGAGATGGGCGATATGGTCGCCCACGGCGCCGTCGCCTTCACCGACGACGGTCGCGGCGTGCAGGGCGCGGGCATGCTCCGTCGCTGCATGGACTACGGCAAGATGTTCGGCAAGGTCTTTATGAGCCACTGCCAGGACGAGGACCTGGTCGGTCACGGCCAGATCAATGAGGGCAAGGTCTCGACCCGTCTGGCTCTCGAGGGCTGGCCGGCTGTCGGCGAGGAGCTCCAGATCGCCCGCGACATCGAGATTGCCAAGCTGACCGGCGCCAAGCTGCACATCCAGCACATCTCCACCGCCCATGGCCTGGAGCTCGTGCGTGCCGGCAAGGCCGCTGGCGTTCAGGTTACCTGCGAGGCCACGCCGCATCACATGTTCCTGACCGAGAACGACCTGGACGAGACCTACAACACCTCGCTCAAGGTCAACCCGCCGCTGCGTACCGAGGCGGACGCCGAGGCCATCCGCCAGGGCGTCATCGACGGCACCGTCGACGCTATCGTCACCGATCACGCTCCCCACACTCCGTGGGAGAAGGCGCGCGAGTTCGAGCTTGCGCCCTTCGGCATGATCGGCCTCGAGACCTCGCTGTCGCTCGTGCTCACCGAGCTGGTCAACACGGGCAAGATGAGCATGGGCCGCATGGTCGAGCTCATGGCCATCAAGCCTCGTGAGATCCTGGGCCTTGACCAGGTTCAGGTCAAGGCGGGCTCTGTTGCCGACCTGACCGTGTTCGACGCGTCCGCCACCTGGACGGTCGGCGAGGACGGTTACGAGTCGCGCGCCGAGAACTCCGGTTTTGCCGGCCGCACGCTCACCGGTCGTGCCACCGATGTGTTTGTCGGCGGCAAGCAGACGCTCGCCGACGGCTGCATCTGCTAGCATAGCCTTATCGCTTTTGTGCGCGGCGCCCTTGCGGTGCCGCGCTTTCTGTTCGCCTGAACCATGCAACCGCATGGGGGATTGGAGCGTCTATGCCCACACCTTCCACTGCACGCATGCACGACTTCGAGGTCGTCTCGAACAAGGAGATCGCCGAGGGCATCTTCTCGCTCGTAATCTCGGCCCCCAAGCTTGCAAGTGCGCTCAAGCCCGGTCAGTTTGTGAACATCGCCGTGCCCGGCGATGCCTCTTCGCTGCTTCGCGTGCCTCTGAGCTTCTATCGCGCCGACGCCCAGGCCGGCACCGTCGAGCTGTGGTACGCCGTCGTGGGCGACGACACCCGCCGTCTGTCGCAGATGGCCCCCGGTTCCACTTCTAACCTGCTGGGCCCTGGCGGCCGCGGCTGGTTGGTGCCCGAAGGTACCAGGAAGGCACTGCTCGTTGCCGGCGGCATTGGCGTTCCGCCCGTGCTCTGCCTGGCCGACATGCTTGCCGAGCAGGGTGTGGACGTTGACGTATGCCTGGGCTTTGGCACCGCGTCCAAGGCCGTGGGCGTCGATGAGTTCCGCGCGCTGGGAGCCACGGTCAACGTGTGCACCGACGACGGCTCACTGGGCACGCACGGCTTCTGCACCGATCCTGCCGCCGAGCTGCTCGGCGAGGGCGGCTACGACTACGTGGCCAGCTGCGGCCCTGCCGTCATGATGAAGAAGGTCGCCGCCGCTGCCGCCGAGGCCGGTGCGTACTGCGAGGTGTCCCTCGAGCGCATGATGAGCTGCGGCTTTGGCGCCTGCAACACCTGCAATGTCGAGACGGTCGACGGTATGAAGGGCGCCTGCATGTGCGGCCCCGTGTTCGATGCTTCCAAGGTGGTGGTCTTCTAGTGGGTACCGTGAACATGGCCGTCGATTTCGGCGGCGTCAAGATGCAGAACCCCATCAACACCGCAGCCGGTACCTTTGGCTACGGTTGGCAGTTCCAGAACTTCTTTGATGTCTCCCAGCTGGGTGCCATCACCACCAAGGGCTGCGCTGCCGAGCCCTGGCCCGGCAACCCCGCGCCCCGCATGGCCGAGATCCCGGGCGGCATGATCAACTCCGTGGGCCTTCAGAACCCTGGCGTGGCTGCCTTTGCCCGTGAGTCCGGCCCGTGGCTCGAACAGCTGTCCAAGGACGGCTGCCAGGTCATCTGTCAGGTTGCCGGCCACTCCGTTGACGAGTTTGTCCGCGCGCTCGAGATGTATGTCGAGCTGTGCCCCTGGGCTGCCGGGTACGAGATCAACGTGAGCTGCCCTAATATCGCCGCCGGCGGTGCCGCCATGGGCTCCACGCCCGAGGGCGCCTCTTCCGTTATGGCTGCCTGCCGCAAGGTGACCGATAAGCCGCTGTTCGTAAAGATGGCTCCGGTTAATGTCGCCGAGATTGCCAAGGCTCTCGAGGCCGCCGGCGCCGACGGCCTTTCGGTCATCAATTCCATCCAGGGCATGGCCATTGACGCGCACACCCGCAAGTCCCGTGTTGCCAAGCCCAAGGGTGGCCTTTCGGGCCCGCTGTGCCACCACATCGCCGTTCGCATGGTCTGGGAGGTCGCTCAGGCCGTCGATATCCCCATCAACGGTGTCGGCGGTGTCATGACCGGCGAGGATGCGGCTGAGTTTATCCTGGCCGGCGCCACCTGCGTGTCGGTCGGCATGGCCAACTTCGTCGATCCGTGTGCTTCGCTTAAGATCGCGCATGAGCTCGAGGCCTGGGCCGAGTCCCAGGGCGTAAAGGACATCAACGAGCTGGTGGGTGCTTTCGAATGCTAGAGACCGATGCCCGCGACCGTGTTATCGTCGCCCTCGACTGCGACCGTAAGCGTGCGCTCGAGCTCGCCCACGAGCTTTCGGGCCATGCCGCCTGGCTCAAGGTCGGCATGACGCTCTATTACGCTGAGGGTCCCCAGATCGTCAAGACCTTTAAGGACCTTGGCTTTAAGGTCTTCCTCGACCTTAAGTTCCATGACATTCCGCATCAGGTGCGCGGCGCTGCCCGCTCGGCCTCGCTTGCCGGTGCCGACCTGCTTTCGGTCCACGGCCTGGGCTCGGGTGCTATGCTCGCTGCCTGCCGCGAGGGTGCCGAGGAGGCGCGTGAGGACCGCGCCAAACTCGTCGCCATCACCGTGCTCACGAGCATGAATCAGGATGCGCTGGCCGAGATCGGCGTCGAGTCGCCCGTTGCCGAGGAAGCCGCCCGTCTGGCAAAGCTTGCCCAGACCAACGGCATCGACGGCATCGTGTGCTCGCCGATGGAGGCTCACGACATGCGTGAGCTGCTGGGTCCTGATGCCCTGATCGTGACTCCGGGTGTGCGTCCGGTGGGTGCCGCCCTTGGTGACCAGTCCCGCGTGGCGACGCCTTCCCAGGCTATCGAGCGTGGCGCAAGCCACATTGTGGTGGGCCGTCCCATCACCGGTGCCGACGATCCGGTTGCCGCCTTTGACGCCATCGTCGCCGAGCTGGTCGAAAACGTCGCGTAAAAGATTCCCCTAAGTCACCACTTTTGGGTCTCATTAGCACAAAATAGCCCCTGTGCCTGCGTAAACTTTCCCATCCTTTGTGTGGAATCGCAGGTCAGGGGCTTAACTTTGGGCGCAGTATATTGCACTTTTTGCGGGTATCGTCTAACCTATGGAGCCGCGATTAGGCATTTTGTACGTTCTACGTGCTAAAATGCCAATTATTGAATCAGATATAACCCAACTATTTGGAGGTACGAATGGCACTCCCTCAGCTTACCGACGAGCAGCGCAAGCAGGCTCTTGAGAAGGCTGCCGCCGCACGTCACGCCCGCGCTGAGCTTCGCGAGCAGATCAAGAAGGGCGAGAAGTCCCTCGAGTCCGTGCTCAACTCCGATGACCCGATCGCTTCCCGCATGAAGGTTTCCACCCTCATCGAGTCTCTCCCCGGTTATGGCAAGGCCAAGGCCGCCAAGATCATGGAGGAGCTCGGTATCTCCGCTACTCGTCGCGTCCAGGGCCTCGGCGTCCGTCAGCGCGAGCAGCTCCTCGAGCAGCTGACCAAATAAGTGAGCGCTCAGAATTCCAAGCTCTTTGTGATTTCTGGACCGTCAGGCGCAGGCAAGGGTACGCTCGTCACTCGTGTGCGCGAGCGCCGCTCGAACCTGGGTCTGACGGTTTCGGCTACCACGCGAGCACCACGCAAAGGTGAGGTCGACGGCGTCAACTACTTTTTTCTGACGCGCGAGGAGTTCGACCGCCGCGTGGCAAACGGTGAGTTTGTTGAGTGGGCCGAGGTCCACGGTAACTGCTACGGCACGTTGGTGAGCGAGGTCACATCCAAGCTCGCCTCGGGCTCGTCTCTGATTTTGGAGATCGATGTCCAGGGCGCCCTGCAGGTGAAGGAGCGTTTCCCCGAGGCCGTGCTGATCTTTATCAAGCCGCCTTCGCTTGAGGTGCTCCGCGAGCGTCTAGTCGGTCGCGGTACCGAGACGCCCGAGACGATTGAGCTGCGTATGGCAAACGCCGCCGATGAGCTTGCCCTTGCCGACCGCTACGACGACGTCGTGGTGAATGACGATCTCGACCGCGCGACCGATGAGCTCGTTCGCGTTCTCGATATGCATGAAAGGATCTGAGGTCCGTGTCCGTTGTAAAGCCTTGTATTGACGATCTTCTGGAGAAGACCGATCATAACCGCTTCCTGCTCGCTTCGCTTGCCTCCAAGCGCGCCTGCGACATCAATAGCATGCTGCGTGGCCAGCACAACCGCGTGCTTGCCGTCCAGGATGTCGATGACATCACCATCGGGCTTTCCGGTGCCGATACCATCTCGATGGCTATGGACGAGATTGTCGACGGCGACATCTCTTACGACGAGGCCCGTTACGAGAAGGCGCTCGGCCACAAGGTTGCTGAAGCCTAAATGGCGGCTCGCGTCTGCCTAGTCCACTATCACGAGGTTGGACTGAAGGGCAAGAACCGCGCACATTTTGAGCATATCCTCATGGATAACATTAAGGCGGCCTTGGCCGCCTTTTCCGTGAACGCCGTGTCTCGAATTTCCGGTTATATCCTCGTGACCTTTAACGAGCATCAGGCCGACGAGGCGGCGCGTGTCATCCGCACCGTCCCCGGCGTTGCTCGTGTGTCTTTGGCGTATCACACCAACCGCGACCCGCAGGAGTACTGCGCCGCCGCCGTGAAGGCGCTGCGCGAGTTTGGTTCCTTCGATTCGTTTAAGGTGCACGCCAAGCGCTCCAATACTGACTATGAGCTCACCTCGATCGATATCAATCGTCAGGTGGGCGAGGTACTGTGTGAGGCCTTCCCCGATAAAAAGGTTCAAATGCACGACCCCGATGCAATGGTGCACGTACTGGTGGTCCAGGGCAGCGTTTATGTGTACGCGCGCTCTGAGCGCGGCGTGGGCGGTCTGCCGGTGGGTTCTGCCGGCAAGGTCGTGACGCTGCTGTCGTCGGGTATCGATTCTCCGGTGGCGACCTGGATGCTCGCGCGTCGCGGCGCGGTGTGCGTGCCGGTGCATTTCTCCGGTCGTCCGCAGACGCCCGATACGAGCGAGTATTTGGTGCAGGACATCATCCGTGCGCTTGCGCCGGGTGTCCAGATCGGTCGTCTGTACGTGGTGCCGTTTGGCGACTGCCAGCGTGAGATTTCGGTTACCTGCCCCAGCAACCTGCGCGTGATCATGTACCGCCGCATTATGTATTCGGTTGCTGAGCGCATTGCACACATCGAGGGTGCCAAGGCTATCGTTACGGGCGAATCGCTTGGGCAGGTTGCCTCCCAGACGCTTGAGAACATCATGGCCGTCAACGAGGCCGTGAAGATCCCCGTGTTCCGTCCTCTCATCGGTTCGGACAAGCAGGAGATCATCGCACGTGCCGAGGAGATCGGTACATTCGATATCTCGACTGAGGCCGCTCCCGACTGCTGCACGCTGTTTATGCCGCGCCGTCCCGAGACGCACGCTAAACTCGATGCCGTGCATGAGGCCTGGGAGTTGTTCGATCATGAGGAGATGATCGAGCGCCTGCTTAAGCAGACCGAGTACATCGACTTCGAGAGCAACACGTACAAGGCCCCTAAGACCTTAAAACGCAAACATTCGGAGCTTGCTCCGCGTGAGATTTACCAAGATCACGAATAAATTTGTGCATAGACCGACGATGCGCCTGCATCGTCGGTCTTTTGCTGTCTGGGCATTAGGCGATAAACGGTTCATTTGTCGACGTTTGCCTGAATAAATGGACATTATTGCGCAAGGTTTTGGTCAGCTTTTGGTTTGACCGCGAAAACCGGTTTTGGGGCGTGGCTGTTGCGGAGCTCCTTTCCTGACACGATGGTGTTGGGAGGTTTTGCTATGGCGCAGCGCGAACAACATGAACGAGTCAAAAAGATGGACCGCTGGGCGGGCAAACTGCTCGGTCATAAGGCAGTGGTGATGGCGATACTGGTCGTCATTGCGATGGCGAGTGGACTGGCAATGGCGAACCTTGGCGGCAGTGCCGGCGGCGTGTCGTTTGAGCGTACTGATGGTTCGGGCTCGTTAGTGGAGCCGGGATCCGGCGATGCCTCGAGCGGAAAGACATCCGAAGGCTCTTCGACTAAGGCTTCTGCCGCGGCAGAGGTCTATGTCGATGTCGATGGCGCCGTTGTGTCGCCCGGCGTATATCGTCTCAAGGACGGCGCGCGGGTGGCTCAGGCGATTGATGCCGCCGGCGGGCTGGCGCCCGAGGCAGACGTCACGGGGCTCAATCGGGCATCTAAGGTCGTCGATGGACAGAAGATTCACGTTCCAACGGTAGGGGAGCAGCAGGCGTCCATTGCGGAAGCCGGTGTTTATGTTGGGGCTTCCGCATCGTCGGGCGTTAGTGGCGCAACAGGTCTAGTAAACATCAATACGGCAAGCGCAGAAGAGCTGCAGACGCTCTCGGGCATCGGCCCCTCCATGGCCCAGTCGATTATCGATGAGCGGACAAAGAACGGTGCTTTTGCCTCGGTTGACGATCTGATGCGTGTGTCGGGAATCGGCGAGAAGAAGCTTGCCAAAATCAAAGATTGCATCTGCGTATGAGTGCGACCGAGCGCGAGCACGTGATGCCTCCGCGGCCCCTGATTCCGTGGACGATGGCCCTGTGTGCCGGCATGTGCATGAGCTGCGTCTTGGTGCTCAACATAGCCGCTGATGCGCTGCTGAGGGAGCGGGCGCCGGCGGTCGGGCCGCTATGGGCCATTCCCGTTGCGGCAGCGGTATTCGTTGTGCTGGCTCAATCTTGTGCGCGGCTTGCCCCTTGGAAGCGGTGGCTGTATGCCGCTTCCGTCGGTCTCGTGGCGGGAGCGGTCGTCTCGGCGTGGTGGGCCGTGGATGTGCTCAGTGCCTCGAAGGCGCTCGATGGTCGAGCGGCAAGCAGCCTCGAGTTTGTCGTGCAGGGTGACCCATCCATAAACGACGACGTGTATTCCTATACCTGCGAGGCACGCGCGGACGGTAAGAACTTGGCAACGGTTCGCCTATCGTGTGATCGTGAGCTCAAGGTCGGGGCGCACGTGCGTGTTATCGGTCGCGTTTCACGTTTTGAGAACGATGCATATGGACGATCGCGCGTGCTCCGAGGCGAGGCGCGCAAGGTTAAAGCCGTTCGGATTGTGTCGGTCGATGAGGGTTCTCCGGGGCCGCTGCTTCGGCTGCGAAATGGGCTGCTTGCGTCCATCGCGCCTGCGACCGACCCGGCGCGTGCGCTCATAGCCGGTGTCGTCTGCGGTCGTTCGGCCGAGCTGCGCGTCCAGCCGGCGGGCGACTGGTTTTCGGTGACGGGAACGGCGCATCTTATCGCCGTCTCGGGCAGCCATTTGGCCATCGTGGGGTTTGTAATCGAGGGTGTATTGCAAAAGATTCGGTGCCCACGTTGCCTTCAGCGGGCGATATTGGCGATAACGCTTGTGGGTTACGCTGCCTTTACTGGCGCGTCTCCCTCGGCCGTGCGTGCGTGCTGTATGGTGTTCGCGACGCTTGTCGTAAACGGCGCGGGGCGTCGCCGGCACGGCCTTTCAGCACTCTTCGTAACCATGTCCATCTTTGTGCTACTGCGGCCGACGGTGCTGTTCGAGATGGGCTTTCAGCTTTCATGTGCCAGCGTCTTTGCCATTCTGTGCTTTTGCCCCTATGCGACCTACGCTTTGAGTGAGCTGGGTGTGCCATCGGGCGTTGCCAGCATGCTTTCCGTCACGCTGTGCTCGCAACTGGCGACACTTCCCATTACCATTCCTGCCTTCGGTACGTTCTCGCTCATTGCTCCGCTTTCAAATGCGGTCATCGGTCCGGTTGTGAGCGTATTGCTCGCTGTGTCGATCGTGCTGGCTCCCTTTTCGCTCGTGGGACCGTTGCGGACTTGGGCTCTCGTTGTGCCCATGATTGCCGCCCGTTGCGCGCTGTTCTTCGAGCAGCTGTTTGCCGCCATGCCGGGTGCATCCGTGGGCGTGCCGCCCGATAGCATGTGGATTTACCTAGTGCCGTGTTTGCTGGCGGTTCTGCTGGTCTGGTGGCCGCGTCCCCGTGTACGTCCTATGGCGGTGGGGCTTGCATGCCTGGTGCTCTTGGCTGCGATTCCGTACGTCTATTGGGATCGATTTGCTCCGCCTTCGGTGACGGTGCTCGATGTGGGCCAGGCCGATGCGATTCTTATCCGCCAGGGCGGCACAGTAGCGCTCGTCGACTGTGGGCTCGACGAGCGTGTGGTGGCGGCGTTGGTTCGCAATAACGTGCACCATATCGATGCCGTCTTTGTGACGCATTGGGATGAGGACCACTGGGGTGGTTTGCCTGCCGTGCTCGAACAGTTTTCGGTCGGAACGATTGCCGTGGCGGCGGATGCGCTGGAGGATGCTCCTGCCGAGGTATTGAACCGACCTGGCGTGGAGTATCGGCAGGTGCGCCGTGGGGATACGGTCGATATCGGCTCATTTTGCGCCTGCGTGATGTGGCCATTCGAGTCCGTGGATGGCGAGGGAAATGAGGATTCGCTCGTCCTGCTGCTCTCTTATGTTCAGGAAGGCAAGGGCCTGCGAATACTTCTCACCGGTGATGCCGAGCTCGACCAAGAGCGGGAATTCGTGCAGGAGGTGGGGGATATCGATGTTCTTAAACTTGGGCATCACGGCTCCAAGGTTTCAGTCGATGGCGAGTTGCTGGACGTCCTGAAGCCCGAGCTTTCCCTCGCAAGCGCCGGTGAGGGGAATCGATACGGCCATCCGTCCGATGCCTGCATCGATGCCGTTAAGGAAGCGGGTGGTGTGTTCGCGTGTACCATCGAACACGGCGACATTACCGTCACACCGACTGCGAATGGCTTTGCGATGCGATGCCAGCGACCGTGACGACGTCGTTGGCGTGTGGTGGGCCCCTGGGCTAGAATGGCACGGAACGAATACGAAGGCCTGCGGGAGGGGAGCGCAATGTCCGAAACCGGTTTGCTGCCGGCATATCTGATCGTCGGTACCGACGGAGTCAAGCGCGACCACGCCGTCTCGCGTATGAAAGCGCGTCTGGAAAAATCGGGTATGGTCGAGTTCAACCTCGACGAGCGAGACATGACCAAGGACCCCGATATCGAGTCCATTATCGGTTCGCTTAACACCTTTCCGATGGGCAGCGAGTTTCGTCTGGTAATCCTCGATGGCTGCTCAAAGCTCGCCAAGGCGGTCTCGGAGCCGCTCGTTGGGTATCTGGCGAGTCCCAGCCCAACAACGGTTTGCCTCATCATCGCTGACTCACTTGCCAAGAATACGCGCCTGTATAAGGCAATCGCCAAGATCGACAAGAAGGCTATCGTCGATTGCTCGGGTACCAAGCGCTGGGAACTGCCGCGCCGTGTTCAGCGGATGGCGACGCAGCGCGGTATGTCGATTTCGACGGCGGCCGCCGAGGAGCTCGTCTCGCGTTCGGGTGAAAACACGCGCATGCTCGATAACGACTTGGCTAAGCTTGCCCAGATGGTCGAGTCGCCTCAGATTGAACTTGCCGATGTTGAGCGCTGGATTGTTCGTACGGCCGAGGTTCAACCCTGGGACTTCCTCAACGCCGTCTCGGCTCGCGATATGCGGCGTTCGCTCGAGCTCTTCAATCTGCTGCCCGCCAAGAGCTATGTGTGGACCTACACGCTGCTGTGCGGTCGCATCCGTGAGCTGATCGTCGCCAAGGCGCTCGATGCGCGTGGACAGGGTCGCGAGCTGGCCGCAACGCTCAAGCTCCAGTCCTGGCAGGTCAAGAATCACCTTACCTGGGCGCGTCGTTTTTCGATGACCGAGCTCATCGCAGCGCTCGAGGGTGCGGTCGATGTGGAGCTCGCGCTCAAGGGTTCGGCCGATTCTGAGACCGCGCTTTTGCTCTGGATTACGAACATCTTGAGAAAATCGTGATGATACCTGCCTATTTGGCAAATTCGTTCTATCCCTTTGAGAGGGAGCGTGCTATAGTAGGCGCTTGCATGACCTCACCGTGTCTCAGAGGTGTCATACATTTTTTGCAAGGAACTCGAAAGGAACTCCAGAAGTGGCAAACATCAAGTCTCAGAAGAAGCGTATCCGCACCAATGAGGCAGCTCGCATGCGTAACAAGGCTGTCAAGTCCGAGCTCAAGACGCTGACCAAGCACGTCCAGTCCGCCGTCGCCGAGGGCGACGCCGAGAAGGCCCAGGCTGCCCTCAAGACCGTTACCAAGCGTCTCGACATGGCTGCCGCCAAGCATGTTATCCACAAGAACCAGGCTTCCAACCGCAAGTCCGGTCTTGCCAAGCTCGTGAACAGCATCAACGCCTAAGTTGTAAATTTCACACTACACAGATTACGCGCATAAATGGAGCCTGTTTTATGGAACAGGCTCCATTTTTTGTACCGCTCGGGTAAGATAGTCCGCATGAATACTTCAATTGACATTTCCCACATCCGCAACTTCTCAATCGTTGCGCACATTGACCATGGCAAGTCTACGATCAGCGACCGCATCCTCGAGCTCACCCATACCGTCGACGAGCGCGACATGGAGTCGCAGCTGCTCGACACCATGGATATCGAGCGCGAGCGCGGCATCACGATCAAGTCCAACGCCGTCCGCGTGTCCTATGACGCCGACGACGGCGAGACGTATCAGTTCAACCTCATCGATACGCCGGGCCATGTAGACTTTACCTACGAGGTCTCGCGTTCGCTGGCCGCTTGTGAGGGCGCTGTGCTCGTCGTCGACGCCACTCAGGGTGTCGAGGCACAGACCGTCTCCAACGCGACGCTCGCCATGAACGCCAATCTGGACATTGTGCCCGCCATCAACAAGATCGACCTTCCCTCGGCGCATCCCGACGAGGTTAAGACCGAGATCGAGGACGACCTGGCGATTCCCGCCGATGATGCCGTGTGCGTCTCGGGCAAGACCGGCGAGGGCATTCACGATCTGCTGGAGTCCATCGTCTTTTTGATTTCGCCGCCTAAGGGCGATGCAAACGCTCCGCTCAAAGCGCTCATTTTGGATTCGTACTTTGACGAGTATCGCGGTGTGGTGGCTACGGTGCGCGTCTTCGATGGTTCCATCAAAAAGGGCGATACCCTGCTTATGATGCAGGCCAAGGGCGACTTTTTGGTCGACGGCGTGGGCGTCAAGCGTCCTGCCGAGACCCCGGTCGACGCGCTGACCGTCGGCGAGGTTGGCTATGTGGTCACGGGTCTGAAGGACCCCGAGGCTGTGCGCGTGGGCGATACCCTTACGTGGGCTTCGAACCCCTGCCCCGAGCCTCTGCCGGGCTACCGCGAGGCCAAGCCCATGGTCTACACGGGCCTGTTCCCGATCGACAACAAGGACTACGAGAACCTGCGTGACGCCCTCGATAAGCTGCACGTCAACGACCCGTCGTTGGTGTGGGAGCCCGAGACCTCGGTGGCGCTCGGCTTTGGCTTCCGCGTGGGCTTCCTGGGCCTGCTGCACATGGAAGTCGTCAAGGAACGCCTGGAGCGCGAGTTCAACCTGGACCTCATTGCCACGAGTCCCTCGGTCGACTATCACGTCTACAAGACCGACGGCGAAATGATCGATGTCCGCAGTCCGCAGGACCTTCCCGAGGCCACACGCATCGATCGTATCGAGGAACCCTACCTCAAGGCAAAGATCATCTGCCCGCCCGAGTATACGGGTGCCGTCATGCAGCTCGCCATCGAGCACCGCGGCGTCACAACCGACATGATCCACCTGACGAGCAAATCGGTCGAGATGCGCTTCGATATGCCGCTCGCCGAGCTCATCTTGGACTTCTTCGATCAGCTCAAGAGCCGCACCAAGGGTTACGCCTCGCTCGACTATGAGTTCAACGAATATCGCCCCTCTGAGCTCGTCAAGCTCGACATCCTGCTTTCGGGCGACGAGGTGGACGCGCTTTCGTTTATCGTCCATAAGGACAAGGCATATGGCCTGGCCCGTGGCCTGTGCGACAAGCTCAAGGAGATCATCCCGCGTCAGCTGTTCGAGGTGCCCATCCAGGGTGCTATCGGCAACAAGATCATCGCCCGTTCCACCGTCAAGGCGCGTCGCAAGGACGTTCTTGCTAAGTGCTACGGCGGCGATATCTCGCGTAAGCGCAAGCTGCTCGAGAAGCAGAAAGAGGGCAAGAAGCGTATGAAGGCCATCGGATCGGTCGAGGTCCCGCAGGAGGCCTTTATGGCGATCCTCAAGGTGGACGAGTAGGTCTATGACTCTTTCCGAATATAGTCTGCGGCTGCTGGGCGCCTATGCCGAGCAGCCGTTCCTTATGGCTCCCATGGCGGGCGTGACCGACCCTGCCTATCGCATCATGTGTCGCCGCCGCGGTGCCAACCTTGCCTACAGCGAGATGGTGAGCGTGGCAGGCCTTGCCTATGCCAGTAATAAGACGTGGCGCCTGGTGCTACCGGCCGACGAGGAGCAGCAGATTTGCGTGCAGCTCTTTGGCTCCAAACCCGATCAGTTTGCGAGCGCCGTCGCCGCCGTCGAGGAGCGCGTTGGCGATCGCCTGTCGCTCATCGATATCAATATGGCATGTCCCGCCCGCAAGGTCGTTACCAAGGGCGAGGGCTCGGCGCTCATGCGCACGCCCGACCTGGCCGAGAAGATCGTCGAGGCCACGGTGGGCGCGGCGCACGTGCCCGTGACCGTCAAGATTCGCAAGGGCTTTTATGCCGAGGACCGCAATGCCGCGACATTTGCCCAGATGCTTGAGGGCGCAGGGGCTGCCGCAGTCGCCGTGCATGGTCGTTGCGCCACGCAGCTCTACACGGGCCAGGCTGATTGGTCGGTCGTCGATGAGGTTGCCGACGCTGTCGAGATTCCCGTGATTGGTTCGGGCGATGTGTTCTCGGCCGAGGACGCTGCTGAGCATCTGCACGGCTCGGGTGCCAGCGCGGTGTTTATCGCGCGCGGCATCTACGGCAATCCGTGGGTGTTCGGCGATGCCCGAGCCCTTGCACTCGATGGCACGCCGGTTCCTTTTCGCTCCTCGGTCGAGCGCCTGGAGGCTCTGCGCGAGCACCTGACGTTGACGCACGAGCTTCTGCCGCTCATGTCGCGTGCTCGCACGTACGCAAGCTGGTACTTAAAGGGCATGCCCCATGCCGCCGCCTGGCGCGCTCAGGTGGTGCGTTGCTCTACGTACGAGGAGTTCATGTCGCTGGTCGATGATATCGAGTGCTATGTGGTGGCCTGCGAGGCCGCGCTTGCCGCCGGTGAGTCGGTGCCCGATCATCCGCTGGAGGCTTAAGGGTGGCCGTTACCGCGCTGTACGTGCACGTGCCGTTTTGCGCTCAAAAATGCCGCTATTGCGACTTTGACTCGCGCAGCTTTGCTCTGTGTGATTTGGATGCTGCGCTCGATTCCTATTTTGAGCAGCTGTATGCGCGCCTCGATTCCTTTGGCGACGCCGGGGCGCTTGCGCAGGCCCGCACGGTCTATATTGGCGGCGGCACGCCGTCACTTGCTGGGGAGCGCCTGGTGAAACTTGCCCGTCGTATCTCCATGTGGTGCAAGCCCGTTGAATTTAGTTGCGAAGCCAATCCTGAGTCGCTGACCGCTGAGCTCGCCACCGCGTTTGCCGAGGCGGGTGTCACGCGCATCTCTCTGGGCGTGCAAACCCTCGACAATACCGAGCTGGCTGCTATTGGCCGCATTCACGATGCTAATCGGGCACTTGCGGCTATCGCGACGGTGAAGGACGCTGGCCTCGATGTGTCGTGCGACCTGATGTGCGGCCTACCCGGGCAGACGGCCGCAAGCTGGCGGAGCACGCTCGATGGCGTGTTGGAGGCGGCGCCTCATCATGTGTCGGTCTACCCGCTCACGCTCGAGGAGGGCACGCCACTCTATCGCATGGCGTGCCGTGACGAGTCGCTCGAGCCCGATGAGGATTTTCAGGCTTCGTGCATGGACGCGGCGCGTGAGCGCCTGGGTGCGGCCGGCTATCTTCCGTATGAGGTGGCAAGCTACGCGCTCGATGGACATGAGTGCGCACATAACATTGCCTACTGGACCGGACGGGGCTACCTGGGCCTGGGTCGTTCTGCCGCGGGCATGCTCGACGACGAGGATTTCGACCGTCTTGCAGGTTTGTTCCCCGGCGTGTCTTCTCGAGGCGATGCGTACCGCGTGCGTCTGGTGCAACGTGACGATGACGCGACGGCGTTCGAGGCCGAATATCTGTCGCAGCGCGAGGCTGTCGCCGAAGACTTGATGCTCGCTTGTCGCATGACGCGCGGTGTTGCGTCCGACCTGTTGGCTCGTGCAGCTTGCGTCATCCCAACGGGCGAGCTGGCAGCTGCCTGCGATCGTGCGCTCGAATTGGGTCTTGCCACTTGGGTGCCCGAGACGCTCGGGATTCATGAGGGACCCTTCACCTCGGCAGATGTCATCGCGGGCCATGTTCGAGCTCGTCTGGCGCCGACCCATCTGGGCTGGCTCGATGGAAATGTTCTGTTCGAGCTGTTTTGGGATCTAGCTTAGGCCGCTCGGGTAGAATTACCGGAATATATACGCTGCTGTGAGCAGGAGGTTGCCGCGCATGGCGACGATGAACGAAAAAGATTACTACGAGATTCTGGGTGTCTCCAAGGACGCCACCTCGCGTGATATTCAAAAGGCCTTCCAGCAAAAGGCCCGTAAGCTCCATCCGGACGTCAATAAAGAGCCGGATGCCGAGGAAAAGTTTAAAGAGGTTTCCGAGGCCTACGCCGTGCTTTCGGATGAGCAAAAACGTGCGCGCTACGACGCCATGCGTTCTGGCAATCCCTTTGCCGGTGCTCCTACGGCTTCGCCCTATGGTGGCGGCTACGCCGGCAGCACGGGCTATGGCAATCCCTTCGAGGGCGGCTTTCCCTTTGGTGGCGCCTGGGGCCAGCAGCGTCGCGGCCAGGCTGCCTACAATCCCGAGAACGGCGCCAACGTGGTCGTCGATATCAAACTCGACGCCAAGGAGGCCAGGGGCGGTGCCCGCAAGACCGTCCGCTACACGCGCTTCGATACCTGTAGCAACTGCGGCGGCTCGGGCTCCGTTTCGTCTGAGCATGCCCATACCTGCCCGAGCTGCGGTGGCCGCGGCCACATCGACGTTGACCTGTCCTTCCTGTTTGGTGCGGGCACGTTCCAGTCGGTCTGCCCCGAGTGCGGCGGTTCCGGTAAGGTCGTGGCCGACCCCTGCCCCGATTGCGGTGGCAGCGGGCGAACCCGTGTGACCTCCGAGCAGACGATTGAGTTTCCTGCCGGCACGCACGATGGCGACGAGGTCCGCATTAGCGGCATGGGCCATGCTGGCACTAACGGTGCCGCGGGCGGCGACCTGGTCGGCCGCGCCCATGTTGAGGCCGAGCGCTTGGAAGGCAAAGCTCGTACTGGCTTTTACCTGATGGGCATTGTGGCGCCGTTTTTGGTGCTGTCGGCCATCTCGGGAGTGTTCTCGGCCTTTGCCGTGATGTGCTTTATTCCGTTTACCATGGGCCTGTTCATGGTGCTTTCGGACGGTGTGCTTCATCGCAGCCTGCTGTGGTGGAAGCGCGGTGCGATGCAGTTTGCCAACGGTTTTGCCAACGGCTTCATGTTCGCGCTCGTGTCGGTTTGGTTCGCGAGCTGCTCGCAACGGGCCATGCTTTCGCCGTATCAAATGCAATAACATCAAACCCTTTGTTTGCGGTCGGCCCAGCTTGGGTATAGGACGCACTGTGACAATAATGAAAGTCGGAAGGATTCGGTCGTGTCGGAAAATAGGGATTACTACGAGGTGCTTGGCGTCGACAGGGATGCCGACGCGCGGACGATTAAGCGTGCGTTTTTAAAGAAGGCCCGTACCGTACATCCGGATGTTTCGGACGATCCCGAGGCCGAGGCCAAGTTCAAGGAGCTCAACGAGGCCTATTCCGTTCTTTCCGATGAGCAGAAGCGTGCTAACTACGACCGTTACGGCACTGCCGACGGTCCTGGTGGTTCGGGCTATGTCGACATCAACGATATCTTTGGTGGCATGGGCATGGACGACCTGTTCTCGTCGTTCTTTGGCGGTGGCGCCGGTGGTGGCGCCCGCAGCCGTCGTGAGCGTCGTCGCGGACGTGACATGGCCATCTCCCTTTCGGTGACGCTCGAGGAGGCGGCGCTCGGTTGCAAAAAGACGATCAGCTATGATCGCCTTGCTCCTTGCGAGGACTGCAACGGTACCGGTAGGGCCGAGGGTGCACAGGAAAAGCAGTGCAGTCGCTGCCACGGTACGGGCTACGTCACGACGGTTCAGCGATCGTTTTTGGGCCAGGTTCAGTCTTCCTCGCCTTGCCCCGACTGCCATGGCGAGGGCACGGTTATCGACCATCCCTGCGAGACCTGCGACGGTCAGGGCCGCACGCCTTCGCACGAAAAGATCGACATCGATATTCCCGCCGGCGTTTCGACCGGTCGCCAGCTGCGTGTGAGCGGCTTTGGCGAGGCCGGCCTTCGCGGCGAGCCTTCGGGCGACCTGATTGTCAACGTGCGCGTTGCCGACCATGAGCGCTTTAAGCGCAACAGTGACGACCTGTACCTGGTGAGCGATATCTCGATTGCGCAGGCTGCGCTCGGCTGCGAGATCGAGGTCGAGGGCATTATGCCCGACGAGGTCGTTAAGGTGACGGTTCCCGCCGGCGCCCAGTACGGCGACACCGTGAGCGTCAATAATTACGGCATGCCGCGTATCGGCGGTGGCGGTTCGCGCGGTCGTCTGGTCGTGCAGCTGCGCGTGGTCGTCCCCACCAATCTCTCTAACAAGCAGCGCGAGCTGCTTCGCGCCTTCGCCGACGAGATGGGCGATGACGTCGCATCCGGTAAGAAGTCGGTGACCGACCGTATCAAGAGTGCCCTCGACGACATCCTCGATTAAGGAGCCCGTGTGCTCGCACCCCATATTTCCATCGTCAACCTCGGTTGCCGTGTCAACCGGGTTGAGTCCGACCGTATCACTGCCGATCTTATGCGCCTAGGCTTTGCGATGGTGGAGCCACCGGACGCCGATCTGATCGTTATCAATACCTGCGCCGTGACGGGGGAGGCCGAGGCCAAGACCCGTAAGGCCGTCCGTCATGCGCTGGCCCATCCAAATGAGCCCTATGTGCTCGTGACCGGTTGCGTGGTCAATTTGCATCCCGAGGAGCTGTTGGAGCTTTCGGATCGCGTGATCGCCGAGCCGTCCAAGATCGATGTCGCCGAACGTGTCTGCGAGGTGCTGGGCGTTGAGTCCGATAGCGTTCCCGCCTGCAGCGATGGCGAGGTGGTCGATGCGCTCGGTCGCTCTCGCCTGGGCGTGAAGATCCAGGACGGCTGCAACCATCGCTGCACCTATTGCATTGTGTGGAAGGCGCGCGGCCCCGAGCGCTCCGTGCCTGTCGAGTCCGTGCTTGAGCAAGTTCGCGAGGCCCAGGAGGCCGGCGTGCCCGAGGTGGTGCTGACCGGTGTGAACCTGGGTGCCTACGATGGCAAGAGCGCGACCGACGAGCATGTCGAAATCGATGAGCTGCTCGAGGCCATCATGGAGCGCACGACTATTGCGCATGTGCGCATTTCCTCGGTCGAGCCCATGGATATCTCTGAGCGCCTGCTTAAGGTTATGGCGCGCTATCCGCAGCGTATCGCCCCGTTTTTGCACCTGCCCGTGCAGTCCGGCTGTACGGCGACCCTGCATCGCATGGGTCGTCCCTATAGTGCGGAGGCCTTTGAGGACACGGTGCGTATGATTCGCGCCAACTTGCCCCAGGCGTCTCTTTCGTGCGATGTCATCGTCGGTTTTCCTGGTGAGACGGACGAGGAGTTCGAGGAGTCGCTGGCGCTGTGCCGCCGTGTGGGTTTCTCGCGTATGCACGTGTTCCGCTATAGCAAGCGTCCCGGTACCCTTGCTGCCGACATGCCCGACCAGGTGCCGCCCGAGGTTATGGCCGAGCGCAGCCGTCGTATGCGAGACACGGCGCAGGAGCTCGCTATTGCCGATGCTCGTCGTCGCGTGGGCACTGTCGAGCGTGCCGTGCTTGAGTACGGTGACAATTTAACGCTCGGTTCGTTCCATCATGCCCGTCTTGACGATACCTGTGGACTTACAGCCCCGTGCCTGCTCGATGTTGCTATCATCGGAGTCGATGATTCCGGCTTGGTCCGTGCGCGCAGGGAGGTCCATGGAAGCCTCGAAGATTAGACTTACCGTTCCCGAGGGAGTTGATCCCTCGCGTGTTTTGGGCGCCGGCGACGGCGTCCTTCGTGCGCTCGAGAGCTTGGTTCGCGCTCACGTGGTCGCCCGTGGCGATAGCATCTCCGTGAGCGGTGACCCGGATGAGGTCGAACTCGTGGCGCGTTTTTTTGAACACGCTTTTCGCGAGGCGGCGGCCGGTCGTATCCTGTCTGCCGACGATGTCTCGCGTTGCCTGGCCGTCTTGCGCGACGGCGAGCATGAGGCCACATCGCTTCGCGATGACGTGCTGCTTTCATACCGCGGTCGTGTCATTCGTCCCAAGACGCTTGGGCAAAAGCGCTATGTGGATGCCATTCGCTCGCATACCATCACCTTTGGCTTGGGTCCTGCCGGTACCGGTAAGACCTATCTGGCCATGGCGCTCGCCGTTGCCGCGCTCAAGCGCCATGAGGTGGGCCGTTTGATCTTGACGCGTCCGGTTGTCGAAGCAGGGGAGAACCTGGGCTTTTTGCCTGGCACCCTCGAGGAAAAGATCGATCCGTACATGCGTCCGCTCTACGACGCCCTTTTTGACATGATGGATCGCGAGCGCACCGATGAGCTTATGGAGCGCGGCGTGATCGAGATTGCCCCGCTTGCCTATATGCGCGGTCGTACGCTGAGCGATGCTTTCGTGGTGCTCGACGAGGCGCAAAATACCACGCCCGAGCAGATGAAGATGTTCCTGACACGCCTTGGATTCAACTCCAAGTTCGTGATTACCGGCGACCTTAGCCAGCGCGACCTGGTGGGTCGTCGTGGTGGCTTGGCGGATGTCGAGCAGATTTTGGGCCGTGTCGACGATGTGGCGTTTGCACACCTGGAGCGCGCCGATGTGGTGCGCCATGCCCTGGTGGGTCGTATCGTCGAGGCATACGATGCTTATGATGACGTGCGTGAGCAGCGCTCGCGCGACCGAAAGGAGTCCCGTTGAGTGTATTGATCAGCAACGATGCCGAGCTCGATACGCTGCTCGACGCGCAGGAAGTGGAGCACATCTGCGAGGTTGTGCTTGCCGCCGAGGGCGTTGAACGTGAAGTCGAGATTTCCCTTTCGTATGTCGACGAGGACGAGATGCACGAGCTCAACCACGAGTGGCGTGGCATCGACCGCACCACCGATGTGCTCTCGTTTGAATGCGACTCGGCCTTTGACGAGGATATTCCCGCCGACGAGACGCTCGAGCTCGGCGATATCATCTTGGCCCCGCAGGTCATTGCCCGTCAGGCCCCCGGCTTTGGCAATAGCCCTGCCGACGAGTGCCGCCTGATGCTCGTACACGGCATGCTGCACCTGCTGGGGTATGACCATATCGAGGACGACGAGGCCGAGGTCATGGAGGCCCGCGAGGACGCTATCCTGCGCGATCTGGCGCTCGAGCGCGGCGAGGACCCCAAACTCGTTCACGTCGGCCCCATCACCAATCATGCCCACGACTAGGAGCCGCTTATGATTCCCGGATCGAACAAGGACCATCCGTCCTTTTTAAAGTCGTTCTCCTACGCCATGGAGGGCTTCGTCACCGCCGTCAAGACCGAGCGCAACATTAAGGTTATGCTCGTGGCGGGCGTGTGCACCATCATTGCCGGCTGCATCGTGGGGCTCGACATTGCCGAGTGGGCCACGATTATCATCTGCTGCGGCCTGGTGATTCACGGCGAGCTGTGCAATACCGCCATGGAGGCCATTGTCGATCTGGCGACCCAGGAGCTCCATCCGCTGGCAAAACGCGCCAAGGACATCGCCGCCGCCTCGGTATACGTACTTTCAATCACCGCCGCGATTGTGGGCTTGCTGGTATTTGCCCACGCGCTCGGCTTTATTTAGAAAGGGATTCCCATGTCCGACAATATGCAGCCTACCGATGAGATTTTGGACGACGAGTCCCTGGACGAGGCTGAAGGTGCCGATTCGTTTGACGAGGCCGAGGAGTTCGACCCGTTTGAGGGCATGAGCGACGAGGAACTCGACGCCCTGTGCGACGAGGACGACAGCCTCGCGGGCTTTGGCGACGTTGAGCCCGGTTTCCGCAGTGGCTTCGTGGCCTTGGTCGGCCGCCCCAACGCCGGTAAGTCAACGCTGCTCAACGCCTGCTATGGCAAAAAGGTCGCCATCACCTCGCCGGTGGCCCAGACGACCCGCCGTCGCATGCGCGCCGTCGTCAACCGTCCCGGCTACCAGCTGGTCTTTGTCGATACCCCGGGTATTCATAAGCCCAAGGACGGTCTGGGATCCGAGCTCAACAAGAGTGCGTTGTTCGAGCTGAACGATGTCGATGTTGTCGCGTTTTTGATTGATGCCACTAAACCGATTGGCAGGGGAGACGCCTGGGTTGCCGAGCGTGTCAAGAATGCCCGTTCCAAGAAGGTCCTGGTGCTCACCAAGGCCGATGAAGCCGACCCCGCACAGGTCATGGAGCAGCTTAAGGCCGCCCACGAGCTTATGGAATATGACGACGAGATCGTGACGTCGTCGGTCAAGAACTTTAACGTCGATGCCTTCATCGAGACCGTTGCGCACTTTTTGCCCGAGGGTCCGCGTTGGTTCCCCGAGGACATGGGTACCGACGCTTCCGATGAGACGCTCGTTGCCGAGTTTGTGCGCGAGAAGGTTTTGCGCCGCACCCGCGATGAGATCCCGCACTCCGTGGGCGTGATTTGCGATGCGCTTGAGCAGACCAAGAAGGTGCTGCGCGTGCACGCCACCATTTACGTCGAGCGCGAGGGCCAAAAGGGCATCATCATCGGCAAGGGCGGCGAGATGATCAAACATATCGGCATCGACGCCCGTCGCGACCTTGAGCGCATCTTTGGCACCCAGGTCTTTTTGGAGCTGGACGTGAAGGTCAAGGCCGGCTGGCGTGACGACGAGGCCCAGATTCGCCGCTTTGGGTATAACGCCGAAGACTAACCTTTCGAACGCATATGGCAGGTTCTCGCACATATCGCACAAAAGTGCTCGTCCTCGATAAGACCAAGCTCAAGGAAACCGATCTGATTTTGACGATGCTTGACGAGCGAGGCCGCCAGGTGCGTGCCGTGGCAAAGGGCGCGCGCAAGCCTGGCGGTCGCTTGGCGGCGCGCTGCGAGCTGTTCTGCACGGTGGATATGCTGCTCGCGCACGGACGCTCGCTCGACATCGTGTCTCAGGCCGAGTTGTTGGAGGCTCCCCTTGGCGCCGCCCCCGACTATGAGGTGACCTGTGCGGCGAGTGCGATCGCCGAGGTCGCGCGCGTATGTTCGTTTGAGGATGCCGAGGATCCGTTTACCTTTGCCATTTCCTCGCGCGCCTTGGAACTCGTGGGCGGCGGCCTCGATGCGGCGCACATGGACCTCCTGGTAGCCGCCTTTGTCTTTAAGCTGCTGTCGCATATTGGGTATCGTCCCGATTTTTCTGCCTGTGTGTCGTGCGGCGACCCCATGCTGTCGTATTTTTCGCCCCAGGCCGGCGGGCTCATGTGCGGGTCGTGCGCGTCGAGCGTTCCGGGTGCCGAGCTCGTGTCGACCGGTGAGGTCGCATGGCTGCGCGCCCTTATGGGCATGACCTTCGACGAGCTTATGGATCAAAAGATCGACCCGCATACTGCGGCGTTTTTGCTCGGGCTTTCGCATGTCTGGGCGGCGACGCATACCGACCAGCGCCTCCGTGCGATGGAATTCATGTTGGGTCGGTGATGATGCGCATGGGCGGTCTGCTTGTGGTAACATACCGACCTGTTGGTACCTCGACCTTGGTTGCTCGCTCCACCGGCGGCTTCCCAGTCCGAGGCGAATCGAGTCGCCCGTGGGCGACGCAAAACGAAAGGTGAAACAATGACTGTTTCCAAAGAGCGCAAGGCGGAGCTGACTGCCCAGTTCGGTAACACCCCGGTCGATACCGGCAACCCCAAGGTTCAGGTCGCCATCCTGACCGAGCGCATCAAGGAGCTGACCGAGCACATGAAGTCCCACCAGAAGGACTTCCACACCCGTCGTGGCCTGCTCATGCTCGTCGGCCGTCGTCGTCGTCTTCTCTCCTACATCAAGAAGAACGACATCGTCGAGTACCGTGAGCTCATCAAGGCTCTGGGCATCCGCGACAACATCCAGTAGGATTTGTACATGCTAAGAGCGTCCTGCGCAGCGGGGCGCTCTTTTTGTGTAAGGGCGTGAACAATCACGCTCTGAAGCGTGGCGGGGGCAGGGGGCCCGCGTCACATGAGAAGCCCGCAGGCAAGGGGCCTGTGGGGTAAAGGAGAACAATGACACTCGTATCCAAGACCTTTGAGCTGTACGGCAAGACCTACACCTTTGAGTCCGGCGAGCTTGCCAAGCAGGCCACCGGCGCCTGTCTGGTCAAGCAGGGCGACACCACGATGCTCGACACCGTGGTCGTCTCCAAGGAGCGTAAGAACTACGACTTCTTCCCGCTGACCGTCGACTTCAACGAGAAGATGTACGCCGCCGGCCGCATCCCGGGTGGCTATCTCAAGCGTGAGGGCCGTCCCAGCGAGAAGGCCACGCTCACGGCCCGTATGATCGACCGCCCGATTCGTCCGAGCTTCCCGGACGGCTTCCGCAACGAGGTGCACATCGTCGCCACCTCGCTCGTCGCCGACCAGGTCAACCCCTTTGACGTCATCAACGTCATGGGTGCTTCCCTGGCAATGACGCTCGGCGGCGTGCCCTTCGAGGGCCCGCTTGCCTGCGTGCGCATCGGCCGCAACGTGGAGACCGGCGAGTTTATCGTCAACCCCACCTATGAGGAGCGCGAGAACTCCGATCTGGATCTGGAGCTGGGTGGCTCCGCCGACTTCATCTCGATGGTCGAGGCCGGCGCCGAGGAGATCTCCGAGGACGACATGCTCGCCGCCATGAAGTTTGGCCAGGAGGCCCTTGCTGCCTTCTGCCAGGCTCAGGACGAGTTTGTCGCCGAGTGGGAGCAGGTCAACGGCGCCATCGTCAAGAAGGAGTACCCGCTCGACCAGCCCGTCGAGGAGGTCCAGGAGCGCATCTTCGCCCACTACGACGAGATGGCAGCCGCCCTTCGCGACGCCGACAAGCTCTCCCGTATCGGTAAGGTCGAGGCTCTGAAGGAGTCCATCCGTGCCGAGTTCACCGAGGAGGAGCAGGCCGCTTGGGAGCGCGAGATTCCCGTGGCGCTCAAGAAGCTCGAGAAGAAGGCTATGCGCACCATGGTCGTCGAGACCGGTGAGCGCGTCGACGGCCGTGCCGCCGATGAGATTCGCCCCATCATGGTGAAGGATAACTACCTGCCGCTCGTTCACGGCTCCGGTCTGTTCCAGCGTGGCCAGACTCAGGTGCTTTCCGTCCTGTCGCTCGGTATGCTCAACGAGGGCCAGCGTCTGGATACCATCGAGCCCACCGAGGGCAAGCGCTACATGCACCACTACAACTTCCCGCCGTTCTGCACCGGCGAGACCGGCCGCATGGGCAGCCCCAAGCGCCGCGAGATCGGCCACGGCAACCTGGCCGAGCGCGCTCTGCTTCCGGTGCTCCCCGACGAGAACGAGTTCCCCTACGCCATCCGCGTCGTCTCCGAGGTCATGGAGTCCAACGGCTCCTCTTCGATGGCTTCGACCTGCGGCTCCACGCTCGCCCTTATGGACGGCGGCGTGCCCATTAAGCGCCCGGTCTCCGGTATCGCCATGGGCCTGATCCAGGAGGAGGGCAAGACCGTGGTCCTGTCCGACATCCAGGGTCTCGAGGACTTCCTGGGCGACATGGACTTTAAGGTCACCGGCACCACCGAGGGCATTACCGCCCTGCAGATGGACAACAAGGCCACCGGCCTCACCTTCGACATTCTGGCCCGCGCCCTGCAGCAGGCCAAGGAGGGTCGTGCGTACATCCTGCAGAAGATGCTCGATGTGATCCCTGAGCCGCGCCACACCACGCGCAGCACCGCTCCGCGCATCGTCTCCATCCAGGTTCCGACCGATAAGATCCGCGACGTCATCGGTTCCGGCGGTAAGGTCATCCGCGGCATCCAGGACGAGACCGGCGCTTCGGTCGACATCCAGGAGGACGGCACCGTCTTTGTCGGCGGCACCGGCGAGTCCGTCGACCAGGCCGTCGAGCGCATCAAGCTCATCATCAAGGTTCCCGAGCCGGGCGAGGAGTACACCGGTCGCGTGGTCTCCATTCAGCCCTTCGGTGCCTTCGTGAATCTGCTGCCCGGTAAGGACGGCCTGCTGCACATCTCCCGCGTCGCCAAGGGTCGTGTGGAGAAGGTCGAGGACGTCCTCAACGTGGGCGACGAGGTCAAGGTCGTCGTCATCGAGGTCGACGATCGTGGTAAGATCTCGCTCGATCGTCTCGATAAGCCCGAGGCCCCGGCTCGCGCCGAGGGTGCCTCCGAGGGCGACGGCGAGCACTTCCAGCGTCGTGAACGCCCGCGTCGTGAGCGCTCCGAGCGCAGCGACCGCCCGCGCCGTCCCGGCGACAACGGAGGCCGCAAGCCCCGCCGCCACCACGACGCCGAGTAACAGCCGTACATAAGCAGCTCATGCAAGGGCGACTCCTAAGGGGTCGCCCTTTTGTTTGCGCCCGGGAGGGCCGCATATGAAGTTTCCTGCTCTACAGTCCTGCGCAAGACGGAAAGCACATTAAGTGCTTTCCTTTGCGTGCGGAACTCGCGATAAACTTCATATGCGCCCCTCCCGGTCGCAAGCAAAAGGGCTGGTTAGTGTCGCTCGCTATTTAGTTAGACAGTCTATTCAGTAGTCAGATTTCAGATCTGTAGATAGCCGCAGCAGTATCTTCCCAGATAAAACCGACCAAAACAAACCTGTCCTTTTTGGCAGGTTTCCCGTGGGGCGGGCGCTGATGAAGTTTATCGCGAGTTCCGCACGAACAGGAGGCCACTTAATGTGGCCTCCGTCGTGAGCAGGACTGTAGAGCAGGAAACTTCATCAGCGCCCGCCCCACGGGAAACCGGCGGGATAGACCAGTTCAGATGGGGCTTTGATGCATGGGTGGTCTGTTGTTGTGCAAATGGGTATCATACTGTGGTTACTGCATCGACTCGGTGATGCATGTTTGTACGTTCCCGGCGGTCGGTTTGCCAGAAGCGCCCCGTCGGTTGTTCCAGACCCGTTTCGAAGAAAGGAAAACACACTAACCTATGGCAGCTAAAAAATCATCTCCCTTGAAGATCATCCCGCTTGGCGGCCTTGACGGCATCGGCAAGAACATGACGGTCTTCGAGTGCGGCGACGACATGGTGCTCGTCGACGCTGGCCTCATGTTCCCGGATGACTCCCAGCCCGGTATCGACCTGGTGCTTCCCGACTACACCTATGTTCTTGAGAACGAGGAGAAGCTCCGCGGCATCATCGTCACCCACGGCCACGAGGACCACACCGGTTCGCTTCCGTATCTGCTGCAGGACCTCAACAATAAGGTGCCCATCTTCTCGAGCAAGCTGACGCTCGGCTTTATCGAGGGCAAGCTCTCCGAGTTCCGCATCCGCGCACCCAAGTTCCGTGAGGTCAAGGGCGGCAGCCATGTCAACCTCGGCGGCATCTCGCTCGACTTCTTCTCGATGACGCACTCCATCCCCGGCGCTCTGGGCGTGTTCATTCGCACCAACCAGGGCACCGTTATGCACACCGGCGACTTTAAGCTCGACCAGACGCCCATCGACGGCGTCACGCCCGACTATGCCGCTATCAGCCGCTTTGCCAAGCAGGGCATCGACCTGCTGCTTTCCGACTCCACCAATGCCACGGTTCCCGGCTTTACCAAGTCCGAGGCCGAGGTTGGTCCCAACCTGCTGCACGCCATCAAGAACGCCCCGGGTCGCGTGTTCGTCGCATCGTTCTCGAGCCACATCCATCGTTTGCAGCAGATCTGCGATGCCGCCCGCAAGTGCGGCCGTAAGGTCGTTGTGACCGGTCGCTCCATGCTCACGAACACCCGCGTGGCGCGCGAGCTCGGTTATCTCAACATCGATGATGCCGATATCATCGATGCCTTCGATATTGATAACCTGCCTGACGACAAGATCGTCGTCATGTGCACTGGTTCGCAGGGCGAGCCGCTGTCGGCCCTGTCCCGCATGGCCAATGGCGAGCACAAGACGCTCTCCATTCACGAGGGCGATACCGTTATCCTCTCGGCAACTCCTGTTCCCGGCAATGAGAAAGCCGTCCAGCAGGTCGTCAACAGCTTGGCCAAGCTCGGCTGCGACGTGTGGGATAAGAACCGCGCTCTCGTCCACGTCTCCGGTCACGGTAGCCAGGAGGAGCTCAAGCTCCTGATGGCCATGGCCAAGCCCACGTACTTTATGCCGGTTCACGGTGAGGCCGTGCATCTGCGCGCCCATGCGCAGCTGGCCCGCAAGATGGGCATCAAGGACGATCATATCTTTATCCTCGATAACGGCGACACGCTCGAGATGCGCGGTGGTATCGTCAAGCGCGGTACGCCCGTCGAGTCCGGTGTCGTTTACGTCGACGGCCTGCGTATCGGCGATACCGACCCCATCGTCCTGCGCGATCGCCAGAAGCTCGCCAATGACGGTATGGTCACGGCCGTTGCCATCGTCTCCCTCAAACACAAGAAGATCGAGGCCATCGAGTTCTCGGGCCGCGGCGTCTCGTTTGCCATCGACGACCAGTTCTCCGAGGATGCCTCCGCGTCCATTATGAAGACGATCGAGAAGGGTAAGTTTAGCTTTACCAGCAGCGGTTCCGATGCCATTCGCAAGGCCGTGCGCGATTCGCTCTCTAACTTTATCTGGAGCCGTACGCGCACCCGTCCGATGATCATCCCGGTCGTCATGGAGGTTTAGTTTGGCGCGCGGATCTGCAAAAAACGCCAAAGGCAATAAGGCCAATAACCAACCGGCATCTGCTAAGGGTGCCGGTTCCCATCTGCGTGCCAATAAGGGCCACGAGTCCGAGTTTGATGAGTTTGAGCCCCTGGTCGAGCCTTCGGCCAATCGCGATATCGCCGGTGTGGTCATCGCCGTTTTGGCGATCGCGTCCTTCATTGCCGTGATCTCTCCGGCAACAGCGCCCGTGACGGCTGCGGTTGCCGGGTTCTATCACCTGGGCTTTGGCCTGGGCGCCTACGTGCTGCCGATCGTCATCTTGCTGTTTGCCGCCACGCTCTTTTTGGGTGAGGACTCGCCGCTCAACGTGCGCTCTGTCGCGGGCGGCGCCGTGGTCTTTATCGCCGTCGTCTCCATTCTTTCGCTGATGGTGCCGGGCACGAGCGATTCGTGCGACCTTATGTTTACGCCGCAGAACCTTTCCGTGTCGGGTGGCTACATTGGTGCGTTTATTGCGAGTGCGCTGCAGAATGCCCTGGGTAAGCCTGTCGCGATGGTGGTCCTGTTGGGTCTGGCCGTCGTTGGTTTTGTCATCATTGGCTTTTCGGTGGGCGGTGTGCTGCGCTCTGCCCGCGATCGTGCGGCAGATTTTGCCGAACGCCGTCGTGCCGATGTCAACGCCAGCCCGTGGGGCGATGAAGAGGCCCTGTCTGTTCCCGGCGTCGCTCGTCCGCACCTGAGCATTCTGCGCCAGAAGGGGACTGACGCCGCGGTGACCACGGTCATGGGTGGCGATGTCGACCCGGTTTTGGATGACGACGAGGACGATGACCCATTTGTCGTCGTATCCGAGTCGGTTGAAGCCGAGCGCGCCAAGACCACGCTGCTGCCGCGCCGCCATGCCAAGAAGGGCAAGGCTGCGCCCAAGCTCAACACAAGCGAGCCCGACCCGTCTTGGTCCGATAGCGAGATTGAGCTCACCGAGGGTGACGACGAGGACGACGAGGCTCCGCTCGAGACCGCCAAGACAACCTTGCTGCCGCGTCGCCACGCCAAGCGCGGTCAGGTCACTGGACAGCTTTCGATGGAGGACGATCCGGACAAGGTTGACGAGTCCGAGCCGCCGTTTGCCGTGAACCCTGTTTCGGCCGCACCTCAGATTCCCGACTTCTTAAAGCATCCCAAGGTTGCCGATGCGCCTGCCACGAGTGCTGTCGAATCGGCTGCGGCTCGTGATGGGGGAGCGGACGGCGGCGCCGCAGATAACGAGGGCGAAGAAGAGGACGGCCTCAAGCTTCCGCCGCTCGAAATCCTACATGCCAACCCGCAGTCGGCTTCTGCCGCGTCTTCGGATAAGGAGCTGGAGCAGACCGCTGAGTCACTGCAATCCACCTTGCTTGAGTTTGGCCGCAGTGCCCGCGTGGTCGGCTGGATCGCCGGCCCCACGGTGACGACCTTTAAGCTGCAACCTGGCGAGGGCGAGCGCGTGAGCAAGATTTCGAGCCTCGAGGACGATATTGCGCTTTCGCTCGCCGCCCAGTCGGTTCGTATCTTTGCCCCGATCCCCGGCACCTCTCTCGTTGGTATCGAGATTCCCAACCGCAAGCGCCAGAACGTCAATCTGGGCGACGTGCTGCCCTATGTGAAGGGCGGTCCGCTCGAGCTCGCCATCGGCCGCGACGCCGAGGGCACGCCGGTCGTCGCCGACCTCGCCAAGATGCCCCACCTGCTGATCGCCGGTACCACGGGTTCCGGTAAGTCGGTCATGATCAACTCCATCATCACAACCCTGCTCATGCGCGCCCTTCCCGAGGACGTTCGCCTGATCATGGTCGACCCCAAGCGCGTCGAGCTTGCAGGCTATAACGGCCTGCCGCATCTTTACGTCCCCGTAGTGACCGAGCCCAAGCAGGCCGCGAGTGCCTTGCAGTGGGCAGTGTCCGAAATGGAGCGCCGCCTGAAGGTCTTCGAGCGCCTTAACGTGCGCAAGATCTCGACCTATAACGAAAAGCAGGCCGCCGGCGAGTTTGAGCATTACGATAACCCGCCGCAAAAGATGCCCTACCTGGTCATCATCATCGACGAGCTTTCGGACCTGATGATGGTTGCCGGCAAGGACGTCGAGGCTTCGATTGTGCGTATCGCCCAGCTGGGCCGTGCCGCCGGTATCCACCTTATCGTGGCGACTCAGCGTCCGAGTTCCAACGTGGTGACGGGCCTCATTAAGGCCAACATCACCAACCGTATCGCCTTTAACGTCGCCACGGGCATCGACTCGCGCGTCATCATCGACCAGATGGGCGCCGAGAAGCTCACCGGTTTGGGCGACATGTTGTTCTCCAAGGTCGACTGGGGCAAGCCCCGCCGTATCCAGGGCTGCTTTGTCTCGGATGATGAGATCAACGAGATTGTCGAGTTCGTCAAGTCGCAGAGTGAGCCCGACTACCACGAGGAGATCCTGTCTGCCGTGGCGCCCGCTTCCATGTCCATGGCGGGTGGCGGCGGCATTGTCCGCACCGGAGTAGCCGAGCCGCAAGACGATGATCCGCTCATTTGGGAAGCCGCCCATATTGTGGTGGAATCGCAGCTTGGCTCCACATCTGGCCTGCAACGTCGTCTGAAGGTTGGCTATGCGCGTGCCGGGCGTATTATGGACATGCTGGAAGAAAAGGGTGTCGTCGGCCCGCCCGACGGTTCCAAGCCGCGCGAGGTCCTGTTGGACGAGGAGGGGCTTGCCGCGCTGGAATCTGTCGACGCCGAGATGGCACGTGAAGATCGTGAGTTTGGAGGATTCTGATGGCTGCACGCTTTGGTGACATGCTGCTCGAGCAGCGTCGCCGAATGGGCCTTTCCATTCAGCAGGTCGCCAACACCATCAAAATCAGGCCGCAGATCATCGAGTTTTTCGAGACCGGTAACTTTGCTTCGATGCCGCCGCGCGGCTATGCGCAGGGCATGATTTCGAGCTATGCTCGCTTTTTGGGCCTCAATCCGCGCGAGGTCGTCAATGCCTACTTTGACGAGCTGATGGCATACGAGCGCGAGACGTCGCAGCAGGGCGGTCGTTTTCAGGACGCCGCCGGCTACGTCAATTCGCGTTCCTCTGTCGATAACGGGCGCTTCCTGATGGTTCAGGGCGGTCGTTCGACTCGCTATGGACAGCGTCCTCAGCAGGCCGGTTATATCACCGAGACGGGTTCGGGCGAGGAGATTCGCTCGCAGCGTGACCGGTTCCGCAGTACGCCGATGCCCGAGGACCGTGCACTTCCCGCTGCCCGCGGCGTGGCGCGTGACCCTCGTGCCGGCTACGGCGACGGCGGCTATTCCGATCGCGGTCACCGTGGTATCTCCACCGGACGTTCTCGCAGTGGCTATGCGGACGCCGATGCCACGCAGGTGACGCCGCGTCTTCGCTCTCAATCACAGCCGTATGGCCAGCGCTCTTCGGCTCCGCGTGCGGGCCAGCGTGGCTATCAAGGCCGCGGTGAACTTGCGCCCCGCTCGGGTCAGCGCAGCCTTCAGGGCCAGGGTGGCTATCGCGGCCGTTCCGACAGCAATCGTGGTCGTATGCCTCAGGGAGGCGGCCGCAGCAGTTCCAGTCGTGGACGCGGCGGTTCCCGTACTCCTCAAAACAACGGTCTCGATCCGCGTATCGTCTACGCCGGCATCGGTGCCGTGGCGTTGCTGCTGATCGTGCTCATCGTGGTACTTCTGCGCGGCTGCGCATCTTCGACGCCCGAGACCACGCCCGAGACGCCCACTGCTACCAAGACGACGCCCAAGAAGTCTTCTAAGAAGACCGAAACGGTCGACGAGGACGAAGACACCGATGAGGCGACGGATGAGTCGACCGATTCGGACGCCACCAAGACGACGGCTAAAAAGGAAGAAAACGAGGTAACGAAGGTCAAGGTCTCCGTTGCCAAGGGAAAGACCGCCTGGATTGAGGTCAAGGTCGATGGCAAGTCGGTCTATGGCGCCCAGGCGACTGGCCCCTTTGAGCAGGAGTACACGCCTGAGTCCTCGATCGAGATCACCACGTCCAAGCCTTCCGATGTCACCGTTACCAAGAACGGCGAAAAGGTCCGTTACGATACCAAGACCTCGGGCGTGGCGCGTGTGACGATCACCGTTCCCAAGAAGGAGACGACTGGTTCCGAGAATGGTGAAAGTTCTGATGGTACCGACACCACCGATGGTGCCGACACCACCGACGGCACCGATGCCCAGTCCACGGATGGCGCCGATACCGCAACTGACGGCCAGACGCCCACCGATTCTACCGACTATTCGTACGATAGCTACTAAGCCGCTCGTACGCGAAAGGAAACATCATGGCTAAAGATTCCAGCTTCGACGTCGTGTCCGAGGTTAACATGCAAGAGGTCGACAACGCCTTCCAGCAAACCACGCGTGAGATTTCCCAGCGCTATGACCTGAAGGATTCCGGCGCCACGATCGAGCTTTCGAAGGGCGACAAGCTCTTTACGATCAACGCCCCGGCCGACTTTGTCTCCAAGCAGATTATCGACGTGCTGAGCTCCAAGCTCATCAAGCGCGGCATCGACCTCAAGGCTGTCTCGTGGGATGCTCCGCAGGCGGCATCGGGCGGCACCGTGCGCGTGCTCGGCCATATCGTCGAGGGTATCGACCAGACGACCGCCAAGAAGATCAACAAGGACATCAAGGACCAAAAGCTCAAGGTCAAGGTGACTATCGAGGCCGACAAGCTGCGTGTTTCCTCTGCTTCGAAGGACGCGTTGCAGACCGTGATCCAGTTCCTGCGCGACCAGGACTACGGCCAGCCGCTGCAGTTCACCAACTACCGCTAATATCATTCGAAAGGACTGCTCTCCAACATGGATACACCGTTGGGCTCCGTGCTCTACATCACCCTCGGGTGCGCTAAGAACGAGGTTGACACCGACCGCATGCGTTCTCTTTTGACCGCCGCGGGCTACGAGGAGGCATTCGACCCACAGGATACCGATATCGCCATCGTCAATACATGCTCGTTCCTCGCCTCCGCAACGTCCGAGAGCATCGAGACCACGCTCGAGCTCGCCAACGAGGTTCAGGACGGCGTTCGTTCTTGTCCCATCGTCATGTGCGGCTGTGTGCCGTCGCGCTATGGCGACGACCTGCCTGACGAGCTGCCCGAGGTCGCTGCCTTTGTGAAGGCCGACGAGGAGGACGGCATCGTGGCGGTCATCGATGGCGTGCTGGGTGTCGAGCGTGAGATCGCTGCCTATATTCCGCAAGTAAAGCGCACTGTCGAGGGCGCTGTCGCCTACGTCAAGATTTCCGATGGCTGCAACCGCTTCTGCAGCTTCTGCATGATCCCCTATATTCGCGGTCGCTATCATTCGCGCAATGCCGAGAGCATTATCTCCGAGGTACGCGACCTGGTTGCCGGCGGTGTGCGCGAGATCGTGCTGATTGGCCAGGACACGGGTATTTGGGGCACCGACTTTGCCGACGAAGACGTCACCGATGGCTCGCCGCGCAATCTGGCGCAGCTGCTGCATGCCGTCGCCGAGGCCGTGCGCCCGCACAACGTCTGGGTCCGCGTGCTCTATCTGCAGCCCGAGGGCATGACCGACGAGCTTATCGATACGATTCGCGATACGCCCGAGGTGCTGCCTTATATCGATATCCCCGTGCAGCACTGCGACGCGCGCATCCTCAAGGCTATGCGCCGTTCTGGTTCGCGCCAGGAGCTCGAGGACCTGTTCCGCGATCTGCGTGAGCGTATCCCCGGCATCGTGATCCGTTCCACGGCCATGGTCGGCTTCCCGACCGAGACCGACGACGAGTTCCGCGACCTTATCGACTTTATGGACACCGTCGGCTTTGACTACACGAGCGTCTTTGCCTACTCGCAGGAGGAGGGCAGCCTGGCCGCCAAGATGGAGGGTCAGGTCGATGAGGAGGTCAAGCTCGAGCGCGCCCAGGAGGCCATGGACCTGGCCGAGTCGCTCGGTTTTGCCGCCACCGCCGCACATGTGGGCGAGCGCGCCCAGGTGATCGTCGACGGCATCGAGGAGACCGAGGACGGCGCCGAGCTGATCGGCCATGCTTGGTTCCAGGCGCCCGATTCCGATGGCGCGGTGCACTTGGACGCCAGCGAGGCGTCCGTGGGCGATATTCTGACGGTCGAGTTTACCGATAGCTTCTGCTATGAGCTTATCGGCCATGTTGTGGAGTAGGAGAGCATCGTGGCAAACGAGAGCAATAAGGAACTGACGAGTGTTTGGACGCCCGCCAACATCGTGACGTGCGTTCGCATCGTCTTTATCCCGGTGTTCATGATCGTGTCGGCGCTTTCTCACACGAGTGTTGCCGGTACAGATTGGAGCACCTTCGACGGCCCGCTCGCCGCCGCTGCCTTCATTCTGTATGTTATCCTGTCGTGCACCGATAAGGTCGACGGTTATCTGGCGCGCTCGCGCAACGAGATTACCGATTTCGGTAAGTTCTTGGACCCCATCGCCGATAAGCTGCTGGTGTTCTCGGCTCTGCTGCTGTTCTTGGATTTTGGCGCTGTGACCGTGTGGTCCGTGTTCATTATCCTGTTCCGTGAGCTTCTGGTGAGCGCCCTTCGCATGGTCGCGAGTGCCGCCGGCGTGGTCGTTGCCGCCGATAAGCTTGGCAAGTACAAGACGGCGACTACGATGGTCTCCATCTGCGGTTACCTGTGCGTCTTTGCGATGGCCGGCTTGCACCTTGGCCCGCTGGCGCTGACGCTCGGCATCTACTCGGTGTCGCGCTTCCTGTACGCCGTTGCCGTTGTCCTGACCGTTATCTCGGGCGCCCAGTACTTCTGGAACTGCCGCAAGATCGTCTTTTCGGTCTAGGTCCTGGTGGGTATGACGGACTCTTTTGAGCAGATTTCCGCACATAACGAGGAGCTGGCGCGTCATATTGTCGAGCGCGCGAGCGCTCGGGGCGTGACGGTTTCGACGGCTGAGTCGCTGACGGCAGGTATGATCGCCTCGACGATTGCCGATATCCCGGGCGCCTCGGCGGTGCTGCGTGGCGGTGCGGTGACCTACTGCGATGAGATCAAGCATCGCGTTTTGGGCGTTGATCAGGAGACGCTCGACCGCTATACCGCGGTGTCGCATCAGACCGCGCGCGAGATGGCGGCGGGTTCGCTGGAGCTGTACCAGAGCGATATTGCAGTGAGCGCAACGGGTTATGCCGGCCCCGGCGGCGGCACTGAGGACGATCCGGCTGGCACTTTCTATATTGGCTGGGCGTATCGCGCGGCTGATGGGGAAGTGCCGGTCGTGGACTCTGTGCGCTGCCACTATGAGGGCGACCGTTCGTGTGTTCGTGCCCATGCGGTCGCGGAGGCATTGGGACGCATTGTCCTTGTGCTTAACTCTATGGAATAGACGTGTTTTAAGGGGCCTTCGGGCCCCTTAATTGTGGAGATAGGGACCTCTGACGAATTTAGCGTTTGCGCTGGTCATAGGTGTATTTTTGCCTTTCTTGTTCTTATTTGCCCCTTTGTGGTCAAGCATTTGGTCAGTGTTTGGTCGGCGTTTGGTTGGGTTTTGGAAAGACTGCCTGCATATGATTGGCCTGAACGGTTGACCACGAACAGCCGTTCGTTTATTATCGATGCAGGTTGTTAAGAGGAGGGCTATTCATGGCCAAGAATTCAGGTCCCGTACGTACCGTTCATGCTCGCACGACGGGTAAAGAGCGCGATGAGATGATCGCCACCACCAAGGCCGAGATCGAGAAGAAGTTCGGTCAAGGCTCCATCATGAGGTATGGTGACGGCGGCCCCGAGCTTGAGGTTGAGGCCATCCCCACGGGCGCTCTGGCACTCGATGCCGCTCTGGGTATCGGCGGTGTGCCGCGCGGCCGTATCGTCGAGATCTACGGTCCCGAGTCCTCCGGTAAGACGACGCTTTCGCTCGAGATCCTGGCCGAAGCCCAGGCAATGGGTGGCGTGGTGGCATTTATCGATGCCGAGCACGCGCTCGATCCCACGTATGCCGCGCGCATTGGCGTGGATATCGACGAGGTACTGATTTCCCAGCCTGATACGGGTGAGCAGGCGCTCGAGATTGTTGACATGCTCGTGCGTTCCGGCGCCATCGATGCCATCGTCGTCGACTCCGTCGCCGCGCTGACCCCGCGTGCCGAGATCGAGGGAGAGATCGGCGATACCACGGTCGGATTGCAAGCTCGTCTGATGAGTCAGGCGCTCCGCAAGCTCGCCGGCTCGCTGTCCAAGTCCAACACGACATGCATCTTCATTAACCAGCTGCGAGAGAAGATCGGCGTCATGTTCGGCAACCCCGAGACCACGACGGGCGGCCGCGCCCTTAAGTTCTTCTCTTCGGTGCGTATCGACATTCGCCGCATCGACAGCATTAAGCTTAAGGATGAAGTTATCGGTAACCGCGTGCGCGCCAAGGTCGTTAAGAACAAGGTGGCAGCTCCGTTCCGTTCTGCTGAGTTCGACATCATGTACGGTACGGGCATCTCTAAGGAGGGCTCGATTCTGGACATGGCTGTCGAGTGCGGCATTTGCAAGAAGATGGGCTCCTGGTTTGCCTATGGCGAGGACAAGCTCGGCAACGGTCGCGAGGCCGCCAAGGCGTTCCTGCGCGAACACCCCGATTGCGCCGACGAGATTGAGCATAAGGTCCGCCTTGCCTGCGGGCTTGAGTTTGATGACGATGCTCCGTCCGAGGTCGAGCTGACCGATCAGCCTGCGCCTGAGGAGTTTGACGAGCTTTACGCCATCGATGGTTCCGCCATGCTCGATGATGACGACGAGTAGCGGTTACGCTCATGTCGTATACGGTGACCGAGGCCACGGTCGTCTTTCCCGATAAGAAGGCGGCCTCCTCGTTCTCGAGCGGGTATGCGTCCAAAAAGCCTTGCGCACATATCGATTGTGAGCTTGAGGGCGGTTTTGAGCGGTCCATTTGGATTCCCGTGCGGGTCGCGCGCCTGTATGTCAAAAATCGCCCCGATCTTCCCTGTGATTGGGATAACTTTCGTGAAGCGGTGCAGCTCATCGAGCGTAAATGTGCACTTACCATGGTGACCGAGATGCTATCGCGACGCGACCATGCGACGGGTGAGGTCTGTGACAAGTTGGCACGCTACGGCTTTCGCCAGCCCGCGATCGATTTCGCCGTCGAGCGCGCCACCGAGTATCGCTTTTTAGACGAGAACCGCTTTTGCTCGTACTTTATCGAGGAACGCAAGCGGCGCGGTTGGGGACAGCGTAAAATCGAGACCGAGCTCAAGCGCCGTCATGTCGTGCTCGATGACATTCCCGGTTATCCGGAGGATTATTTTGCCGTCGAAGACGATTTGGCGCGTGCGTCAGCCCTGCTCGCCAAGCGGCGTGTTCCAGAGACGCGCGGATTCGAAAAACTGGTTCGGTTTTTGATGGGCAAGGGCTTCTCGTATCACATCGCCGCCGATGCCGTTAAGGCACGTCTCGATGCCGAACGTGAGGAATGTGCGGTTTAGGCGTATGCGTTTTGTGGCCCTGCCGCTCACCGCGTTTTAGCCGCCGTGCTGGGGCCATTTATTTGACAGTTGTTGTGGTTCAACGTACGATAAACACTGTCATTTGCTTTGTGATATGTGCTCATCTGTGATGAGTTTGTTTATATGTTTATCTGTATCCGACCCGCATAAGCTGCGCCCATATTACTCAAATGTCGCGAGCCGTTCGTAAGGACGGTTCGCTTTGTTGTGTAACGAATCCATAAAAAGGAGTGAGCATGCCTATCATCGCAGCGCTCGTTGGCATCGTTTTGGGTGCCATCGCCGCCATTGCCTACATGCGCACCGCCAAGCAGGGTAGTCTTCACGAGGCCGACGAAAAAATCCAGTCGGCACACGCACAGGCTGAGTCCCTGATCGGTGATGCCAAGCGTCAGGCCGAGACCCTCAAAAAAGAGGCTCTGCTCGAGGCTAAAGAGGAGATCATCAAGAACAAGCAGGCCGCCGAGGCCGAGGACAAGCAGCGTAAGAACGAGATTCGTACGCTCGAGAACCGCGTGATGCAGCGCGAGGAATCCCTCGATCGCCGCAACGACGCTCTCGACAAGCGCGAGCATCAGCTGTCCAGCCAGGCCGGTCAGGTCGAGAAGCGCTCCCGTGAGCTCGAGGAGCTCTGCGCAAAGCAGACCTCCGAGCTCGAGCGTATCGCCGACCTTACCCGCGAGGACGCCCACAAGGAGCTCCTCGATAAGGTTCGCGGCGAGGTCACCCACGAGGCCGCCACGATCATTCGCGAGTCCGAGCAGCAGGTTCGCGCCGAGTGCCACAAGACCGCCCAGGAGATTCTGTCTCTGGCGATTCAGCGCTGCGCTGCCGATCACACTGCCGAGGTCACCGTTACCTCCGTGCACATTCCCTCTGATGACCTCAAGGGCCGTATCATCGGTCGCGAGGGTCGCAACATCCGGACCTTCGAGCAGGTTTCCGGCGTCAACCTCGTGATCGACGACACGCCCGAGACCGTCGTTCTTTCGAGCTTCGACCCGGTCCGTCGTGAGACCGCCCGTGTCGCCCTCGAGAACCTCATCGCCGACGGCCGCATTCACCCTGCCCGTATCGAGGAGATGTATCACAAGGCCGCCGACCTGGTTCAGCAGCGCGTGCGCGAGGCTGGCGAGCAGGCTGCCTTCGATACCGGCATCCACGATCTGCACCCCGAGATCGTCAAGACCCTTGGTGCCCTGCGCTACCGTACCTCGTTTGGTCAGAACGTGCTTCAGCATTCCCTCGAGGTCTCTGATCTGTGCGGCGTGATGGCTTCCGAGCTTGGCCTGGACGTTGTGACCGCCAAGCGCGCCGGCCTGCTGCACGACCTGGGCAAGGCAATCGACCACGACGTCGAGGGCCCGCATGCCGTCATCGGCGCCGAGCTTGCCCGCCGTTATGGCGAGAAGCCCGTTATCGTCCACGCTATCGAGGCTCACCATGCCGATGTCGACCCCAATACGGTGCTCGATGTCCTGGTACAGGCCGCCGATGCTGTCTCTGCCTCTCGCCCCGGTGCCCGTCGCGAGTCTGCCGAGAACTACATCAAGCGTCTTGAGAAGCTCGAGGAGATCGCCAACTCTCATGACGGCGTCGAACGTACCTATGCCATGCAGGCCGGTCGCGAGGTCCACGTCATGGTCCAGCCGGACAAGATTTCCGATGCCCAGTCCACGGTCCTGGCTCACGATATCGCCCATCAGATCGAGGAAGAGATGGAGTATCCCGGTCAGGTGCGCGTCGTCGTGATTCGCGAGAGCCGCGCTGTCGATATCGCTAAATAACATGAGCGACGCGAACGAGCTCATCTCATTTATCGCGTCGATGTCGGGGGAGGGCAACCTTCGCGTCGAGGAGAACCTTGGCGAGGGGTATGTCCGCCTCCGCGTTTCGGAGGCCGAGCGGCGCCAGGCAAAGCACGACATTCAGCATGTCGAGGATATCGTCATCGAAATGCTCCGTAATGCTCGCGATGCCGGCGCCGACAAGGTCTATCTCGCCACGACCAAGGAAGACGGCGTCCGCACGCTTGTCTTTCTGGATAACGGTTCGGGCGTTCCGCAGGATATGCAAGAGCGAATCTTTGATGCCCGCGTTACCTCCAAGCTCGAGAGCATGAAGATGGACCGTTGGGGCGTTCACGGTCGTGGCATGGCATTGTTTTCGATCAAGCAGAACACCGATGAGGCCCGTGTGGTCACGTCCGGCGTCGATCTTGGTTCAGCCTTTAAGGTGAGCGTCGCGGCCGACCGCCTCAGTGAGCGTGCCGATCAGTCCAGCTGGCCCCAGGCCGTCAAGGATGAGGACGGACGTTATGTCTGTGCTCGCGGTCCGCATAATATTATTCGCGCTGCTTGTGAGTTTGCGCTCGAGGAGTTGCGTGGTTGCGATGTCTATCTTGGTTCTCCGTCCGAGATTGCCGCGACCCTTTATGCTCAGGCGTCAAGCCGGCTTGATACGTCTCGTCTCCTGTTCATTGATGACGAGAGCGAGCTTCCGGTTGTCGATCGTTTAGGCCTTGCTTCTGATGCCGAGGACTTTATCCGTATCTGTTCGGGTTTGGGTCTTGAGATGTCCGAGCGCACGGCCCATCGCATTTTGGCAGGGCAGATTAAGCCTGTTCGCGGTGTGACCGCGCGTCTGCTGCGCGAGCGCGACTCGTCCTCGCATGCGCCGGCTCCTGTCGATCTCGCGAAGGATCGTCGCGGGCTACGTATTGCCAAGGACGATATGGCACAGTTTTCGCGTGCTGTGGAGCACGATTTTAATGACCTTGCTGCCCGGTACTATCTCAACCTTTGCGGCGACCCAAAGATTCGCGTTTCGCGTGATCGAATCACCGTGACCTTTGATCTTGCCAAAGAGGAATAGTGCCTTTACCGAGTCCACTCGGTACGATACAGTTATTGCAGTTAAAACGTACTTTTAAATGCAGGAGTTTCTTCATGGATTGCCTGAAGGTATCAAGCAAATCATCGCCCGCGTCCGTTGCCGGCGCCATCGCCGGCATGGTCAAGGATGGTGTACCCGTCAACATCCAGTGTGTCGGCGCCGGTGCCGTCAACCAGGCCATTAAGGCCGTTGCTATCGCGCGCGGTTTTTTGATTCCAACCGGTTTTGATATTTCCTGCGCGCCCGTGTTCTCCGACATCCTCATTAACGGGGAGTCGCGCACGGCCATCCGCCTTTCTATCTACGTTCACCAGATCAATCGAGCTGCTATGGATAACGTCGTCATTGATGATGTTAAGCCTGTGGCATAGCTTCTGCTTGCTTTGTTTCGCTCCCCATCGTTAGGACTTATGCACATGGACCAGCGTTCCGTACGCGATATTCTTGCCGGTAAAACCTACTTTATCCGCACCTTTGGCTGCCAGATGAATCAGCACGATTCCGAGCGCGTGAGCGGTCTGCTTGATTCGTATGGCTGCCTCATGGCGCTCGATCCCGCGCATGCCGATATCGTTGTCTTCATGACGTGCTGCGTGCGCGAGGCCGCCGATACTCGCCTGTACGGTCAGTGCAATTCCTGCAAAAGCCTGCCGCCTTCGCCTTCTGGCAAGCGCGTGGTTGCCGTTGGTGGCTGCATCGCGCAGCGCGATGGCGAGGGCCTGCTCACCAACGTCGATAACGTCAATGTCATCTTTGGCACGCATTCCATCGCGCATGTGGCCGAGCTCATTGCCGAGGCGTTCCTTGATGGCAAGCGTCATATCCGCACCAATGAGCATGAGGATACGGACGCCATGAGCATGCCGTGGCATCGCGAGACTCAGTATCACGCTTGGGTGCCCATCATGACGGGCTGCAATAATTTTTGCACCTATTGCATCGTGCCGTACGTGCGCGGTCGCGAAAAGAGCCGCCCCTTCGAGGAGATTGTCGACGAGGTGACCGGTTTGGTGCGCCAGGGCGTGCGTGAGATTACGCTGTTGGGCCAAAACGTTAATTCATATGGTCGCGATCTGTTTGGCAAGCCGCGTTTTGCCGATCTGCTGCGTGCCGTGGGCGATACGGGCGTGGAGCGTATCTTCTTTACGTCTTCGCATCCCAAGGATCTGCTGCCCGAGACCATCGACGCCATGGCCGAGACATCTGCCGTTATGCCGCAACTGCACCTGGCCGTCCAGTCAGGTTCGACGCGGATCCTCAAAGAGATGAATCGTCGTTATACACGCGAGGACTATCTGGGCCTGGTCGATCGCATTCGCAACCGCATGCCCGATATCGCGCTCTCGACCGACATTATCGTTGGCTTCCCGGGCGAGACTGAAGAAGACTTTGAGCAGACGCTCTCACTTGCCGAGACGGTCCGCTATGCTCAGGCCTATACCTTCATCTATTCCAAGCGCGCCGGTACCCCGGCCGCCGAGATTGACGATCCTACGCCGCATGAGGTTATTCTCGAGCGTTTCAACCGCCTGGTTAAGGTTATCGAGACCACGGCACACGAGTATAACCAGGGTGCGCTTCATACTGTGCTTCCGGCGCTCATTGAGGGAACGAGTAAAAAGAACGACGCGGTCCTGCTGGGCAAGAGTCCCAAGAATCAGACTGTGCACGCGCCTATCCCCGAGGGTTACAGCATCGATCAGCTTGTTGGCAAGATCGTTGATGTTGACGTTGACGTTGCCAAGACCTGGTATTTGTCCGGCTCCGTTGTGGGCGAGCCTCGCTAATGGTTGCTTCCGGGGCAGGTCTTTCCGCCGTTGCAATCGTCGGTCCGACGGCGGTTGGTAAGAGCGATGTTGCCGACCGTTTGGCAGCTCGTCTTTCGTCCGAAGTGCTGTCGTGCGATGCGATGCAAATCTATCGCGGCATGGACATCGGTACCGCAAAGATGGCGCCCGATGAGTGCACGGCGCCGCTGCGTCTCGTCGACATTGTAGAGCCGGGTGTGGCATATTCTGCTGCGCTTTATCAGGCTGACGCTCGCGCGCATGTTGAACGTCTCCTTGGTTCGGGTTGCCTGCCGGTTTTTTGCGGAGGTACGGGGCTATATCTCAAGGCAGCCCTCGATGAGATGGACTTTCCCTCGGGTGAACTTGAGGACGATCGCCGTGTGGGCTATCAGGAGCTTGCCGAGCGTATTGGCGAGGAAGAACTTCATGCCCTGCTTGCCGAGCGCGATCCAGAATCGGCTGCTGTTATTCATCCCCATAACGTGCGCCGTGTGATTCGTGCGCTCGAGATGCATGATGATGGTATCTCCTATGCACAGCAAAAAAGTCAGTTTAGTGTTCCGCGCGAGCATTATCATGCCCTATGGTTTGGTCTGACGCGTAATCGCGAGGTGCTCTACGAGCGCATTAATCTGCGCGTCGATCTGATGTTTGAGCAGGGTCTTGTCGATGAGGTCCGCGGTCTTATGGCCCAGGGTCTGGGAGATGCCCTGACGTCGATGCAGGCAATTGGCTATAAAGAGATCATTGATGCTTTCAATGGCGTGATGAGCATGGATGAGGCTCGCGAACTCATTAAGATGCGTTCGCGTCGTTATGCCAAGCGTCAGCTTTCGTGGTTTAAGCGCGATGACCGTATCGTGTGGTTTGATATGGATGAATGTACGATCGATGAGATCGTTGAGGATATCCTGCATCGTATTGAGGCTGCCTAATGCCCCGTTTCCCCCTTGTTCCCACGGCACCCGAGCCCGAGCGTGCCATTTTAGTTGGTGTTGAGTGGCGCGATAATGCATGGCCGCTCGATCGCTCGCTTGATGAGCTGGAGCGTCTTGCCCACACAGCTGGTGCCCAGTGCGTGGCACGCTTGTCGCAGCGTTTGGTAAAGCCGTATCCTAAATCGTTTATCGGTTCCGGTAAGGTTGAAGAGCTGTGCGGCCTGGTGCATCGCATGGATGCCGATGTCGTTATTTTTGACGACGACCTGACCCCCTCGCAGCAATCCTATTTGGAGAAAGCCGTGGGCGAGCCGGTAAAGATTATCGATCGTACTGCACTGATCCTGGATATCTTTGGCCTGCATGCTCAGACGCGTGAGGGACGCCTGCAGGTACAGCTGGCACAGCTTCAATATTTGTTGCCTCGCCTGCGTGGCATGTGGAGCCATCTCGCTAAGGAGCAGACGCGCGGCGGCATCGGCTCACGTTTTGGTCAGGGCGAAAGTCAGCTCGAGGTCGACCGTCGCCTCATTCGTAATAAGATCGCTGCGCTTCGTCGTGAGCTCAAGCAGGTTGAACAGCGTCGCGATGTTCAATCCAAGAGTCGCATTGAGTCCCCGGCGTTTCGCGTCGCGTTAGCCGGTTATACCAATGCCGGTAAATCGACGTTGCTCAATCGTCTGACTGGCTCTACGGTACTTTCGCAGGACAAGCTGTTTGCTACGCTCGACCCGACGACGCGTTCGTATCGCCTGCCCGGCGGTCGCGGCATGACGATTACCGATACCGTCGGCTTTATTCAAAAGCTGCCGCATGGCCTGGTCGATGCCTTTAAATCGACGCTGTCCGAGGTGTTGGGTGCCGATCTAATTCTCAAAGTCGTAGATGCGTCTGACGAGGACTATGAGCGGCAGCTGGAGGCTGTCGACCGCGTGCTTGATGAGATCGGCGCCGGAGAGCGTTTGACGCTGACCGTATTCAATAAAATCGATCTTCTCGATAGCGTCGATCGATTGAGTTTCCGTCGTCGCTATCCGGAGGCCGTTCTGTTCTCGGCCCAAACGGGCGAGGGGCTCGACGATCTCGTCGACCGGATTGCTCGCGAGGCAGCTGCCACCGATGTGTTGCTCTCCGCTGATATCCCGTATCGCGAGGGCGCTCTCATCACGCTGGTGCATGAGCAGGGAACCCTTCTGCATGAGGAATATCTCGAGGACGGCGTTCGCATTGTGGCGAAGTTGCCGGCTCGTATTGCACCGCGGCTCGAGCGTTATCGCACCGAGTAGACGAGCTCCAAAATGCCCAGAATGATGGGCTGATGCAGCAGATAAAAGGGGAGAGCGTGACGTCCAAGCCTGGCGAGCGCCGGCAGGGGGTTGACGTAGGCCCAGCTAGGGACGGTCTTATCGATACTCTTCGCTATGTGTGCGGCGAAGTATCCTGCAAGATACATAAAGATAAACGGGATGATGGGGTAGTAATCACCTGAGACAAACCCAGGGCTCGGAAATCCCAGCCACGCCAGGTAGGGGACAGGGTAGATCGTTTTGGGGATGCTCCAGGTGATGGCGAACAACACAAGGCATAGGGGCATGCCCCATCTTGCCGTTATCTTCTTAAGGACGGGATCGGTCAACGCCACGATGCCGGTGCATGCGGCCATGCAGTAGATGATGCCAAAATTAACCGAATCGTCGACTGAGACAAGTGTTGTTGCCAACCAGACAACGAGTGCTGCTAAGGCGTATTTAGCGGCACGATTGATATTGTTGCGCGAAAGGGTGCACATCCAACCCGCGATAAACAAAAATACCCAGCTGATGCTGGCGCGCCAGATGTCTTGAAAGACTGACTGGGTAAACCAGGGCATATCCCAGCCGTACAGGTAGGCGAGATCATAGCAAGCGTGAAAACCTGCCATAGAAATCATCGTAAACCCGCGGACGGTATCAAAGATGGTTATGCGTTTTTGCATTACGAGAATCGGCGCATCAAGCCGACGACTTTGCCCAGGATAACGGGATTCGTTGCATAGATAGGTTCCATGGTGTCGTTCTCGGGCTGCAGGCGTACGCGTCCCTGCTCCTTGTAGAACGTCTTGACGGTCGCTGAACCATCAATCATGGCCACGACAATTTCGCCGTTCATGGCACTCTTTTGTTCACGGACGATGATGTAATCGCCATTGAAGATGCCGACATTGATCATTGAGCTCCCATGTACCTCAAGGATAAAGGAACCCTGATCAGTGGCGATTTCGGTCGGGATAGTAAACGTGTCTTCGATATTCTGCTCGGCCAGAATGGGAATCCCGGCCGCGACGCGACCAACGAGCGGTAGCGAGACCGTTCCGCGAGGTGCGGTGGGCTCGTCAGATTTAGAAATTGAGACAGAGGAACCGTCCTCGTTAAAGAGTTCCAGGGCACGCGGCTTGGTGGCATCGCGCTTGAGCAGCCCGCGCGCCTCCAGGGCAGAGAGATGGGCGTGCACGGTGCTTGGGGAGGAAAGGCCCACGGCAGAAGCCATCTCGCGCACGCTGGGCGGATAACCCTTCTCCTGCTGATATTCCTTGATGAAGTCGTAAATTTGCTGCTGACGCTTGGTAATTTTGCGAGCCATCAGGGCATCCTCTCTACCCATGTCAAACAAATGTTCGAATTTTGCTTGACAGGAACAACTGTTCGAAGATAATAATAACCGAACATTCGTTCTCGCGCTAGACATTTTTGTCCGCGCGGCTTGATAAAACTGTTCTCAGCAAAACACGCGAGAGGAGAACATGATGAACGCAACGAATATGGTCCAGGGAAACCTCGCCCTTAAGCTCGAGACGCCTGCAGAACCCACTTTTACGGTTGTTCAGGGTGGCCGCTCCGGCTTTCAGCCTTTGACCGTAAAGCCTGCGCGCAATCAGCAGGCTGTAGTCGCGCCGGCCCGCGTTGCCCTGAAGGTTCCGACGATTGTCGCCGTCGCCGTTGCGCTTACGCTCTTCTTTGTCCTCGCTACGTCGGTCTTTAGCGCTCGTCATGCCGTGTATGCCGAGTCCGTTTCCAACGTTACATACGAGACCATTCGCGTTCAGCCTGGCGATTCTCTTTGGTCGCTTGCCGAGGAATATCCAATCGAAGGCCTTTCCACGCAAGAGACTTCCGACATGATCCGTAACGTCAATCATCTGGAGCATGGTTCGCTCGCCGCCGGTGCGCATCTTAAGGTTCCTGCTCGTTCGTAATCATTATCGCGCTGCGCATGGTACCCTTGTTATCGTTTAAGAGGAGGTACCATGCGCTGTCCCAAATGCGGCAAGGCACATACCCGCGTCGTTGATTCCCGTATGCAGGAGTCAAATAACACCATTAAGCGCCGCCGCGAATGTTGCTCGTGTAACTATCGTTTTACAACGTTCGAGCGATGCGAAGACCCAATCGAGGTCATTAAGTCAGACGGAACCAAGCAGCGGTTCGATCGCAATAAGCTGCTCGTCGGCTTGATGCGCGCCACCATCAAGCGCGATATCGACACTAAGAAGCTCAATGAGATTATCGATGACATCGAGGTTGAGCTTCGCTCTCGCACGCTGACGGCCGTCACGTCCCATGAGTTGGGTGACATGGTGCTCAAGCGCTTGGCCAAGATCGACAAGGTTGCGTACATCCGTTTTGCCTCGGTCTACCGTGATTTCAAAGACGTCGATGAGTTTCTGCAAGAGCTCGACAAGCTAAGGTGATTCCATGTCCAACATTTCCGTCAACATAAAGCGTCTCGACCCCACCGTCGAGCTTCCCAAATACGCCCATCCCACCGATGCCGGCTTGGATCTACGCTCCAACGAGGACTGCGTCCTGAAGCCCTTCGAACGCCGTCTGGTCTCTACGGGGCTGGCCATCGCCCTGCCCGATGGCTACGCCGGCTTCGTCCAGCCACGCAGCGGCTTGGCCATCAAGCAGGGCCTGTCTATAGTCAACACGCCGGGCCTCATCGACGCTCACTACCGAGGAGAACTCAAGGTTATCCTCATCAACCTGGATCCCACCAACGACATCCAAATCAACAAAGGCGACCGCATAGCCCAACTCGTCATCCAAGAAGTCCCCACGGTCAACCTCGTAGAAGTAGAAGAACTAGACAAAACCGACCGAGGCAAAGGAGGCTTCGGCTCCAGCGGCGTCGCTTAAACTCAATCGTCCGCTCACCAGTGGGAGGGGCCTATATATCATCCCGTGCTCAAACATTCTCGCGGGGCGCTCGTATCCCTCCCGCCTGCCTCTCACACATATCATTCCATGCTCAAACATTCTCGCTTCGTTTCGCTCGCTGCGAAACTGCGCGTGGAACGATATGTGTGAGAGGCAGGCGGGCGGCTACTCGCTTGAAAAAATATTTACATTCTAGTAAGCCAATGCGACAAAGGAACAATCCCTTTGTCGCATTGGCTTACTGTATTTAGATTTTCCGGTTTCGCCTTTGAAGGTTCTAGTGGTGGGGAATCTGGTATAGCTGCTAGTACGTAAACGCAGCTTACCTGCGGGAGGCCCCTATATATCGTCCCACGCGCAGTTTCGCAGCGAAGCGAGAATGTTTGAGCATGGGATGATATATAGGGGCCTCCCGCAGGTAAGCGGACATAAAGACGCTAGCGGATATGCGCGGGTTTTCCGCCCCAGTAGAAGCGACAGAAGGCTCGTTTGCGCTTTTGGGGTTTGCCTACGAGCTCCATGGTTGCGATGGCTATGTCTTCGGCTGCGTGGGGGCGGCGTAGTACTTCGCCGTTGATGAGTAGGGCTTTGAGTGATTCGGGATGGTCGTGCAAGTGACGTAGGGTAACGATGAGCTCTCGTGCGGTGGTGACATGCATGCTGGCGCCCATGCCGGTGAGCATGGTGGTGTTGGCCTTTTCCTGGCCATAGGACTTGCCCAGCAGGATCATCGGCAGATGTGCGCATAGGCACTCGGTGACGGTGAGTCCGCCCGATTTGAGAATTGCCAGGTCGCAGCCGTGCATGAGGGCCGCCATGTCGTCGACATAGTCCAGCACCGTGACGTTTTCGAGCTTCATGGCATCGAAGAGTGTCTTGAGGCGGGCGGCGTATTCCTTATCCTTGCCCGGCAAAAAGACAAAGTGCATGTCTTCGAAGCTGCGTAGGAAGGGGAGGGTGCGGTCCATCTCCGCGCGAAAGCGAACGTACGGTTGAGGCAAGCTGGCACCTGCCATTACCAGCACGACGGTCTTGTCGGTGGGGAGGTTGAACTTAGCTAGCTCTTCCTCGCGATCGTAATCCGTGTCGAATCCGGCGCGAATAGGAATGCCGGTAATGCGAATCTTTGTCTCGAGCACCTCGCGCGGACGCAGCGTTTCGGCCATAAATTCGTTGGCAACACAGAATAAATCGGTGTCCTTGTGGGGCCACCATCCCTCGACTTCGTAGTCGGTCGGTACGCAGATGACCGGATAATCGATACCCGTAATTACGCGGGCGCCCACGGCAACATTGGCTGCTGTGATGTGCGTTGCAACCACGGCTATGGGCCTGCGGCTACGAATATATTCGTTGAAGGCGGGGAACATAATTCGCGACCATGCCGTTCCGCCACCCCAGAGAAGATGTCCCGTAAGCGTATATCGCCAGGTCAGGTCGTAAATGGGGCGCGTGGCTCCCGTAAAAGAAGCCGCGGTCTTATTGCCGTCGAATTTAATACGTCCAAAATCAAGGATATCGAGCACTTCAATCTCAATATCCTCGGGGATGCCATTGGTGCCGCGGATGAGGTCGAATGCCTGCGCTATCGCATTTGCGGCGGCCTTGTGGCCCGAGCCAACGGAGGCGTGCACGATGGTCACGAGAGGTTTTTGCTGAGCCAGGAGCGTGGTTTGCTCCGATTGAGGAGTGCTGTGCGTGAGCAGGGGAGCGTCGTCACTCGTCTGCGCCTGGTCCATCGATAACTCCCCTTCAGCTTTGTAATACGGTTTTATCATTGTAGTGCATGAGTGTCACGTTCACGTAAATTTGGGTACGAGCGCAAAGAACGACAACGTTTCGACGAAAGGACGCTTCATGACTACCGATAAGCCGATCGATGTTGCGATTATCGGTGGCGGCCCCGCGGGCTATGCTGCCGCCATTTATGCTGCGCGTGCCAACCTGACGACGATCGTGATTGAGCAGGGCATGTCGGGAGGGCAGATCGCCACAACCAATGAGGTCGAGAACTATCCGGGTTTCCCGCTCCTGAGTGGCGCCGAACTCGGCGAGCGTTTTCAGCAGCATGCAGAGGGCCTGGGAGCACAGGTTACATGGAGCATGGTTACGGGTATCGATTACGATGCCGATGCAGCGTTGTTTACGGTACATCACGATATGGGCGATACGCTGGCCTCGAGCGTTATCGCTTGCATGGGTGCCACGCCGCGTCCGGCAGGTTTCGCAGGCGAGGATACGTATCGCGGTCGTGGCGTTTCATATTGCGCAACATGTGACGGCATGTTTTTCCGCGGCAAGCAGGTTTTTGTAATCGGTGGTGGCAATTCGGCATGCGAAGAGGCGCTGTTCCTGTCCGACATTGCCAGCAGTGTGACCATCGTGCTGCGCCGCGACCAGTTCCGTGCGCCCGATGGTGTTGTTCAGAAAGTACTCGCAAAGGACAATATTACAGTTAGGTACCAAACTAGTATTGTGGAGCTATCGGGCGAAGCCATGCCAACGACGATTACCTTTAAGGACAATGCATCCGGCGAGACTCATACCGAGTCATTTGAGCCCGGCTCGTTTGGCATCTTTGTCTTTACCGGAACGCAGCCCCATACCGAGCTTGTTGAGCATCTAGTCGATCTGGCGCCTGATGACGGCATTCTGACTGATGAATCCATGGCGACCCGCACGCCAGGTCTATTTGCCGCTGGCGATATCCGTTCCAAACGTTTACGCCAGGTTGTGACCGCTGTTTCGGACGGAGCCATAGCGGCAACGAGCGCATACGCGTTTCTCCGTGGATAAGTACGATAATATATCTTATGTAAGGTTGCTATCTTTAATCAAAGTGGTTGGACGATGCATCAATGTGTTGTCCAACCACTTTTACTTGGCGGCTATGTGGTATGCAAAACTAGATAACCTAGAATACAATATAGAAAATGAACGGAGGACCTTTATGAACCACGTTAAACACGTTATTCCGATGTCCGATTCGTCGGTCAGCATTAAGCCCGAGGATATTCAGCCCACGGTGCTGCCCGATGCATTCATTCAGTCCGATATCGTGCGTAAACTCAATACGTTGAGTCTGCCGCGCTATAACCAGTTGCCCAATGTGACGCTCTACCGCGACCAGGTCATTGAGTATGTTGCGCTGTGGATGGAGCCGCTGTCCATTTGCGTTGAGCAACCTGTCATTACGCCATCGATGATCAATAACTACGTGAAGGTCGGCCTGGTGCCTGCTCCGGTCAAAAAGCAATATGGCCGTGAGCAGATTGCCCGCCTGATCGCTATCTGCCTCTTTAAGCAGGTGCTACCTATTGCTGCGGTGCAGGCACTCTTTAACATTCAGCGTTTGAGCTACGATGCCCCGACGGCCTTCGATTATGTGGTCGATCAGCTCGAGGCATCGATTCGTTCGGCGTTTTCCGTCGAGCAGACGCCGGTTCCCGATACGGCGCATCAGGTAACGCGTGAGTCGCTGCTTGTGCGCAGCGCGGTTTCATCCTTTGTTTCGAAGGCTTACTTGATGAGCTATCTCAAGTTCAACGGGTTTAATAGCTAGCCGAAGTATAAAACGGGCGGGACAAAGAGCCATCTGTCGCTTTGTCCCGCCCGTATTTTTGCTTGGTTGGACGTTATTTGCCCGAAGCTACGCCCATGCCGTAGCCGATGATGAGGCCGTGCATCTCGGCGTAATAGGAATCCAGGCCGTTGCAGGGCATGATGATAGTCTTGGAGCCTGGCCAGCGCTCCACAATTCGGCTGGCAAGTGCTTGGGCGCCTGCCTCATTCTTGACATGGTCGATAACGACCTCGCCGCCCGTAAAACCTTCGGCTTCCATGGTGTCGATGATCTTGTTGAGCATCTTCTTTTCGCCACGCGTGTGCCCGACGAGCTCGATTTTACCGGCCTCGCTCGCCGTGCCCAAAATGCGAATATTGAGTTTGTTGGCAATGACGCCGGCTGCCTTAGGGATACGTCCGGCTTTGGCGAGGTTCTCGTAATTACACAGGCTAAAGAGGATCTTGCTGTTTTGCTCGAGGCTATCGAAGTATGCGCAAGCGTCCTCGAATGAGACATCCGGATTGCTTGCAAGATAGCGGTCGAACAGCAAGAAAATGAGGTCCATTTTGCCGCCAGCTGCGCGCGAATTGACTAGATGAATCTGCCGGTCGGGCTCCTCGGCAAGAACCATATCGCGAGCCGTGGCTGCCGCGTTGTAGCTGCCCGACACGCCCTCAGAGATCGGCATGCAGATGGTCTTGTCTGCCAATTTGAAGAGCTCGGCCCACTCCCCTACGCTGGGACAAGCGCTCGAAGAAGCGTTCGTCTCCGCCTGAACAGCGCAGTTGAGCTCATGTACATCGAGCGAAAGGTCATCGACGAATTCACGCTCCCCCACTCGAATTTTGAGGGGCGCAAATGCAAATGTGGTATGGGGCGCGGTCGGTTGCCAATCGCGGAGGTTACAGCTTGAATCTGAGATTAGTGCCCAGCTCATAGAGGGTCCTTTCTAATTGTTCCTCAACAATTATAGCCATCTTGCAAACCGAATGTACGGCTATCTAGTTTTGAATACTAGATAGCCGTACAAGATCAGAGACAAAAGAATAGACCTCGCGACTTTAAGCCACGAGGTCCACATTCACACGCTGTGTAAGATGACTTAGTAGCGCACGAAGATATAGTTGTTGTTCATGCCGGCGGCAACGGAGCTGATGATTACACCCGTGCTGTAGTCGGAAGCATGGATCATCTGGCCGTTACCGATATAAATGCCGGTATGGTAGGAGTTAACCACAACATCGCCGGGTTGCGGATCGGACACACGGGTCCAACCCATGAAGTCGACCGTTGTGCCCAGACGGCAGTAGCGTCCCGTGAGGCAATAGCTTACAAAACCGGAGCAGTCAAAGCTGTTCGGTCCAATACCGCCCCAGGAATACGCATAACCAAGCTTGCTGTAGGCGCGCGAAACAACGGAGCCGCCATCAACAGATTGACTCGGTGCTGAGGGCGTGGGTGCCGGAGCGGGCGTGGGGGCAGGCTGCGGTGCGGGAGCCGGCGTGTTGCCGCCCTGGTTGTTGTTATTGTTGGTCTGGCCGCCATTGTTGGTGTTCTCGGTCGTACCGGCAGTCTCGTTGCTCACCGTGGCCTTCTCGGCAGTACTGGCGTTGATGCCGGCCTGCAACGCGGCGTTGGCCTCGGCCTCGGCAGCAAGCTCGGCCTGCAGCTGCGAATCCAGGGAGTTCACGACGTTCTGGGCTTCAGCCTGCTGGGCGTTAAGCTCGTCGACCTTCTTTTGCGTGGTGGCGACGTTCTTCTCCTGCTCGGCCTGCTTATCGGTGAGCTGCTGCTTAAGCTCCTTGACCTCTTGAATGGTCTGAGCCTGCTTATCGGAAACTTTGCCGTAGTAGAACAGACGGCTGAGCATATCGCTCAGATCATCGACACCCGTCAAAACCTGAAGCAGGCTCAGACCGCCGGTTTTGTACTCGCCGGCGACATAGGTCGAGAGCTTGGCCTGACCATCGGCGATCTCCTGCTGCTTTTGCGTGATCTCGCCGGCAGTCTGATCGAGCGCCTGCGTCTGCGTGGCAAGCTCATCGTAAATCTGCTGGGTTTGGGTGCCGATCTGCTCGAGTTTCGTACGAGCAGCGGCAAGGTCGGATGCGGTATCGGCGTAGGCAGGAGCCGCGAGGCCCAAGCCCAAAACACAAGCGAGGGTTGCCGTAGCAGCGCAGCGTGCCATGTTTTTGTGCGTGTTTGCTGTGCGCATGTAGCTTCCTTTCCAGTAACTAAGGGTAACGGCTAGTCCACCGTTACCAGGCTAAAGAGCTCAACATCGTCGTCAGTCGGCGTGAGCTTCTCGCGCGGGTTGAGAAACGCAAGCTCAAGGATACACCCGTAGCCCACAAGCTTTGCGCCCATATCTCGCACCAGTTTACCTGTTGCCTCGACGGTTCCGCCCGTCGCGACCAAGTCGTCCAGAATCAACACGGTATCTTTAGAGCTGATAGCGTCGGCATGGATCTCAATTGAATCGGTGCCGTACTCGAGCTCGTAGCTCTGGCTTACGGTCTCGCGCGGCAGCTTGCCCGGTTTACGTGCGGGAACAAAGCCGGCGCCAAGGGCTACAGCCACCGGTACGCCAACCATAAAGCCGCGAGCCTCGGGACCCACGACCTTGGTGATTCCCATGCCGGCAAAGTGCTCGGCGAGGGTATCGGTCATGGCTTTGAGCGCCTCGGGATTGCCAAAGAGCGGCGTGATGTCTTTAAAGATGACTCCGGGCTCGGGATAGTCGGGGATGTCGACGATTTGAGATTCGAAGTCGTACATTGCATGACCTTTCAATGGGTTGCCGAAATATCAGCAGCGGTTATTTGCCCGCGGTGACGGTGCCGGATTGCGAAGAGGCGACGACCTTGAGCGGCTTTACGAGAGAATCCTCGTGCGAAGCCGGCGCGGCAGTTTCTTCGTTTTTGGCCTTGGTGGACTCGGAGCGAGCGATTTCCTCATCGAGTGCATCGATGTCGGCGTCCTCGACCACGGCGTTGAGCGACTCAAAAACGCGGTTCTTGAGCAGCGCAGTGTGCACACCCTCGGTCAGGTCGTGAAGCTTCTTAAACGCACGCTCGAGCTTGGCGTCGCGCTCGTCATCGGAGGTATCCATTCCGAGCATGCTCACGAGCACCTGCTCAAACATCGAGGACTCGCGGTTGGCGGAAGACACGTACTGACGCAGGTTGCGGGGCTCGATATGGAAGCGTGACAGCTCGGAGCAGTAGCGGATGATTGGAAAATCGCGACCATCGACGAGCTCACGATTCTGCGGACTCTTGATGATGCGAATGAGGTCGTTTTCGGCCAGGGAGCGGATAAACGAAATCTCGACGCCCAGCATATCGGGAATGGTCTCAATGGGATGCAGCTTTTGCTTAGTCTCCTTGGGCTCCGTCTTGAGCGGAACATCGGACAGCAAGCCCACCTCGTAAGCGAGCGTTGACAGGTCCGTGGCGTTTTCCAAGCGCTGCTTAATCACGTTGAGCGGCATGTAGCGGGTCTTCTGCAAATGCAGGATGACCTCCAGGCGATCAACGTCCTCCTTAGAGTACTGACGGTATCCCTTAGGCGTACGATGAGGGGTAATGAGCCCCTCATCTTCTAGAAATCTAATTTTTGAGTTCGAAAGATCGGGGTATGCGCCTCGAAGTAGGTTGACGACTTGGCCGATACTCAGATAGTTGCGTTCGGCCATGCCCTACTCACCGGTTTCGATGCGCTCCGGCGTGCTCTCGTGGTAGATGAGCGTAAACGTACCGATCTGGACGGAAGAACCGTCGTGCAGCGGGGCTGCATTGACGATGGCACCGTCGACCCAGGTACCATTGAGCGAGCCCAAGTCCTCGATGCGAGCGCCGAGGCCCTCGCGGATAATGCGCGCGTGGCTGCGCGATACGGTCATGTCATTGAGGAAGATGCCGTTCGCAGGATCGCGGCCGATGGTGGTCACGTCGTCCTCGAGCTCAAAGGCGGCACCAGTCTGCGGACCCTTGACGATGGACAGAACGGGGGCGGTGATGCGCACGTTGGCCATGAGGTCGGGAACGGTGACGTCGCTTGAAGGCACGCGGAATACGCAGGTAGCGTCAGCAGTCTTATCATTCTGAGGCATATTGTTAACCATGTTGTCCATGACAACCCCTAACTTATCGCGGACGTGCCGCAAATAATGAACCGTACGTAATCATACCCCAACGAATCAGTCTTCGATTTCGGGGTTCAGAAAGTCGATGTCCTCGTCCTCGGGATGCGCGAGAGCCTGTTTAATGGCCACTCCGCCCTTAATGGAATAGATGACAGCCGTGAGCATGGAGAAGATCACGCCGCCGTACACAAAGAAGATGCCGAGGGGCACCGAGCTTCCGTTGAGGCCCGGGAAGGCCGTAAGGGTTGAAGGTAAAAGATGCAGGCCGTCAATAACGGGGAACCCGAGCAGCATGAGCGAGAAGCCAGTCATGAGCAGTGCAGTGGCAATCTTTCCGGGAAAGACGACATCGATGGGGCGACGGTGATAATGACGCACGATAAGCGTGCCGATGCCCAGATAGATGTCGCGGCCAATAATGAGCACGCAGGCCCAGATGGGCAGCTCTCCGCGGACCACCAGCCCAAGTACGCCGGTGAACAGCAGCGCACGGTCGCAGATGGGATCCATGACCTTGCCGAGCCACGAGACCGTCTTGGTCATGCGGGCGATCTGACCGTCCATCCAGTCGGTAGAGGCGGCAACGGCGTAGATAACGATGGCGATGACGCGGTTGTTATCCGTCACAAACAGGTACAGAAATACCAGGGTGAGGATCAGGCGCGTAAAGGTGATGAAATTGGAGATCGTAAAGATCTTATTCGACGGGTAATCGGAAGTGCCGATAAGCTCCTTTTTGATCTTCTTTTTGATGCCCACAGGACTCCCCCGCTGGTTAACGACAAAACTTTCGCTACTATACCCGTTCCGGCGATGTCTATCCAGCGTAAGCATAGAGAGTCCAGACATATGGAGGATGCTACTGGGTTGTGCGGGATTCTGCATTTGTGTACATCAGCCTCCAAATATGACATTTTTCGGCATCTTTGATGGCTGACGTACACGTTTTGATTCGGTGATTACATCGATCGGGAAAGTTGTTGCCTTAAGCAAATTAATCATGATGTGCGGGTCGAGAAGGGTTGGCGCCAAAAGAACCCAACGGCCGTTACGGCTTCGTTAGAAACGCGCCCCACCATGGATGGTGAACCCGAAAGGTGAGGCGCGCGGGCACGGCGACTCGGCCCGCGCGCCCGGAAGAGAAAGGACGAACCCATGGGTTACATGCTCGAGACGCGCGGGCTCACCAAGCGCTTCGGCCGCGGCGACCAGGCGCAGGACGCCGTGGCCGACGTGAGCCTTCATATCCGCGAGGGCGAGGTGTACGGGCTGCTCGGCCCCAACGGTGCCGGCAAGTCGACAACGCTCAAGATGATCTGCGGGATGCTGCGGCCGACGGCCGGGGAGATCCTCTTTGCCGGGCACGCCTGGCGCCGCGAGGACCTCTACGCAATCGGCAGCCTCATCGAGGAGGCGCCGCTCTACCCCAACCTCACCGCGCGCGAGAACCTGCGCGTGCGCACCACGCTGCTGGGCCTTCCCGAGAGCCGCATAGATGAGGTGCTCGCCGCCGTGGACCTCGCGGACACCGGGAAGAAGCGCGCCGGGCGCTTCTCGATGGGTATGCGCCAGCGCCTGGGGCTCGCGCTGGCGCTGATCGCCCGGCCACGCCTGCTCGTGCTCGACGAGCCCACCAACGGCCTCGACCCCATCGGCATCGAGGAGCTGCGCGACCAGATCCGCGGCTTCGCGGCGGCGGGTACGACGGTGATCGTCTCGAGCCACATCCTTTCCGAGGTGCAGCAGATGGCGGACACCATCGGCATCATCTGCGGGGGGCGCCTCGCCTACGAGGATGCGCTTCGTCCCGGGCAGGACCTCGAGGAACTCTTCATGAGCTTCTGCCGGGAAGGGCGACGAGCGCGCGGGGAGGTGGCGGCATGACGGGCGAGAAAGGCGGCCTGCTTGCGGCCCTGCGCGCCGAGGCCCTGAAGTCGCGCCACGCGGCACCGGTTCGCCTGGCCGTGCTCATGGCGCTGCCGATGCCGCTGCTCGGCGCGATGCCCTACCGGGGCGTGCAGATCTTCAGCGCGTGGAACTACTGGTATGCGCTCTTCCTGCCCGTGTCTCTCTCGCTTGTGGTGGCGTGCGTCGCGCGGGCGGACGCTCGCACGCGGATGCGGGGGCTTCTGGGCCTGGGCTTCCCGCTCGGGCGAGCCTGGTGGGCCAAGGCGCTCTGGTGCCTCGCTCTTTGCATGCTCTCGAACCTCGTGGTCTTCGGCATCTACCTCGCGGGATCGGCGTTCTCCTCGCAGGGTCTCACGGCCGCGGGCACGCTCACGATGCTCCTCTGCGCGCTCGCCAACACGGTGACCGCGGCGTGGATGATCCCCGCAGGGCTCTTCCTCACGGCGCGGCTCGGCATGCTCGCGGGCATCCTCTGCCCGCTCGTCGCGCAGCTCGTGGGTGGGTTCGCCTGGTCGTTGGTGCCGCTGCCGCAGCTTTTTCCGCCGTCGGCGAGCATGGTCATCCCCACGAGCTTCATCCCCGTGCTGCCGAGCGGCGAGCCACTCGCGGCGGACATGGCGCTCGGCGGGGCGCTCGCGGCGGATGGCATGCTCACGCTGGCGGGCCTTGCGGTCTGCGCGCTCGCGTTCGCCGCGCTCACGGCGGCGGGCGCGGCCTGGTTCGCGCGCTCCGAGGAGAGGTGATGGCCATGACACGACTCTCCGACCCGACGCCGCGCATGACTCTCCCGCTGGCCCTGCTCTCCGAGGCCCTTCGCCTGGCGCGCTCCCCGCTCTCGGCGGTGCACCTCGTCTGCTGCCTGGCAGCCGGTCTTGCCTGCGGCGAGTACTTCTCCGTAGCCCGATGGGACCCGGCGCTGGGCGCGGACGCCTACGCCCAGTTCCTCGGCGCCCTCATGCCGCTCATGTCCGCCATCGTCTGCGGGCTCGCCGTGGACGAGGAGCGCGCTGCCGGGCGCCTCGCCAACCTTACGGCGGTCCCCTCGCGCTGGCGCGCCGTCGCGGCGAAGCTGCTCGCCCTTGCGGCGCTCGGCGCCGCCGCGCTGGCCGTGGCGCTCGGCGTGTTCGGGGCCGTGCTCGCCGTTGCCGGGCGCCTGCCGCTCGGGCCCGCTCCGCTTGCGGCCGCGTGGGCGGGCATCGTGCTGGGCAGCCTGCCCCTCTACGCGCTGTGGCTCGGCGTGGCCCTGCGCCTCGGCCGCAACGCCGCCATCGGCGCCGGCGCTGCGGGGGTGCTCCTCGCGTTCTTCTCGGTGGGCGGACTTGCGCACGGCCTCATGACCGGCGAGCTCACCGGTGCCCTGGCGACGCCCCTGAGCTGGGTGCCGCTCGCCTGGCCCGCTCGCCTGGGGTCGCTCGGGGTGGAGGCCTTTATCGACGCCGCGCGTGCGGCGAGCCCTCTCCTCACGACTGCGCTCGCGGGCCTCGTGCTCACCCTGGCAGCCGACGCCGTCCTTCTCGCCTGGTTCTGCCGCTTCGAAGACGGGAGGGTAGATGCGTAGAAAGCCGCTCGCCGCTGTGCTCGTCCTCCTCTCCGCAGCGCTCGTCCTGGGCGGGAATGCCCTGCTCGACGCCGGCTGGGGATCGGCGCTGCGCTCGATCGCCGACCGCGTGCTGCCCAACCCTGAGATCGCAATGTGGGCGCCCGCGCCCGAGTCCGGCAGTCACGCGAGCTCCTACGCCGACGCCACCGGGGCGGGGGCAAACTACGTCTACCTGGTGGACGCGGCGGACGACAGAGGCAATGTCCGAGAGCTCCAGCTCATCTTCTTCGGGCGGGAGTCGGACGGCGAGGGCTGGCTCGAGATCGAGGCGCGCGGCGGCTCGGGCGTGCGCTATCGCGCGTGCGACGCGGCCCAGGCACCCGCGGCTGCGCGCAGGGCTCTGGACCGCTGAGCGCGGCGCTAGTACAATTCCGACGAGAGTTTCAGGAGGTCAACATGGCGAGGATACTGGCAGTGGATGATGAACGGGCGATCCTCGACGCGCTCGCGCGCGTCCTCGGCCGCGACGGCCATGAGGTCGTCAGGGCGGCGGACCCGACGGCGGTCCCGGGGATGGACCTCTCGCGCTTCGACCTCGTGCTCTGCGACGTCATGATGCCGGGGCTCGACGGCTTCGAGCTCGTGCGGCAGATCCGTCCGGACTTCGACGGGCCCATCGTCTTCCTGACCGCTCGCGTGGCCGAGGAGGATGCCGTGGCCGCCTACGGCCTGGGCGCCGACGACTACGTCCGCAAGCCCTTCGGGGCCGCGGAGCTGCGCGCCAAGGTCGCGGCCCATCTACGCCGTGAGCGCCGGCCGCGCTCGCACGCCCTCTCCTTCGGGGAGGTGCGGATCGACCTCGGGGCGCGCGACCTCGCCGTGGGTGGCGAGACCGTGCCGCTCACGCCCACCGAGTACGCCATCTGCGAGTACCTCGCGCGCCACCCCGGGCAGGTCATGAGCCGCGCGCAGATACGCGAGGCGGTGCTCGGCTGGGAGAGCGACGCCGACGACGCGGCCATATCCATGCAGGTCAGTCGCGCCCGGAGGAAACTCTCCGAGGCCGGCGCCGATCCGATCGCGACCGTCTGGGGGATGGGGTACAAGTGGCAGCTCTGAAGATCGGGGCGCGAGGTCGCGGGGGCATGCCGCTCTCCTTCGTCATCGCGCGCTACTTCGCCTACGCGTTCGCGGCGGTCGCCACGGCGTGGCTCGTCTCGTTCATGGTGCTCTCCGTGGCGATCAACGCGGGCATCGTCTACGAGGCAAGCTGGGGGCCGGCCAATGCGCGCGAGATCGCGGAGGGCCTGGCACGCGACGGCGTCTGCGGGCAGCAGGACGTGCCGACGGCGTACCGCTACCTCATCCTGAACAAGGACGGAAACGTGCTGATGACAGACCTCGAGAGCACGCGGCTCGAGGACGCGACGGAAATGGCTCGTACGGCACTCGCCGCGGATCCGGGCACAGTGGAGATCGAGGGCGGGGGTTCGGGCGTTACCTACGCCGCGTTCCCGCTCAAAGGCGGCGGGGCCTGCGCGCTCGTCAGCGAGTATCTGCCGCAGTGGGTCTCGCGCGACCTCGCCGGCCCGCTTCCCAACCCGCAGAACCTCATGCTCGTCGGCGCCACGGCGGGAAGCGCACTTGCGCTTGCGCTCGTCGCGCGCCGCGCGAGCCGCGTGATCTCGCGCAAGATGGCGCCGCTCGCGGAGGCGGCGGGTCGCGTCGGCGCGGGGGAGCTCGACTTCGCGGTCGGCAGCACCAACGTGCGCGAGGTGAACGACGTCCTCGCCGCGATGGACGCCATGCGGGCCTCCCTCGCCGAGTCGCTCGAGGCCCGCTGGGCCGCGGAGCGGGGGCAGCGCGAGCAGATGGCGTCACTCGCCCACGACCTCAAGACGCCGCTCACCGTGCTGCGCGCCAACGCCGACTTCGTGGCGGAGGAGCTGGAAGACGAGAAAGACGCCGACCTCGCGGCCGCCGCGCGCGACATAGCCGGCAGTGTCGAAAGGCTCGACGGCTACGTGTGCCTCCTCATCGAGGCCTCGCGCGGGTCCGGCGGGGCGGAGAGGGCCCCCATGCGGCCGGCCGAGCTCTGCGAACAGGTCCTCGCCGAGGCCGCCCAGATCGCCCGGGCGCGAGCCGTGACGCTCGACGCGGCCACGGGCCCTGCTGTCGCGGGCGCGCCCGAGGCCCCACTCGACCGAACCGCCCTGGCGCGAGCCGCCGCGAACCTTGTGGTCAACGCCGCCGAGCACGCGCGCTCGCGCGTGGCTGTCTCCTGCGACGTCGCGGGCGGCCACCTCGTCATCGAGGTGGCCGACGACGGACCGGGCTTCTCTCCCGCTGCCCTCGAACGCGGCTGTGAGCGCCTCTTCACAGACGACTCCTCCCGCTCCTTGCGCGACGGGGGTCGCCACTACGGGCTCGGCCTCCACGCCGCCTCCGAGGCTGCGAGCGCCCACGGGGGCTCCGTCTCGCTCGCCAACAGTCCCTCGGGCGGCGCGGTGGCCACCATCGCGGTCCCCCTGTGCGTGATCTGACGATTTCCTCGATGTCTACCTCGACTGCGATATGTCGCTCGCCGAGGCCGCGACGAGATGGTGTTGCGTCTGCCCCGCTTGGTGCTTCTAGCTCAAATTTGATCTGATGTAAGGCCCGTGCAATCCTGCATGGGCCTTTCTTTTGGCAATTGCTCGACCGATTCGTGGCTTGAAACACAAATTATCGAGTTGAGGAGACATGGGGTCATACAGCGGCTCTCAGAGCGCCTGCTGCACTCCCCCGCCATTACCACTGTGGCATCCTCGTATAGAGCCCATCCCGCTTGGGGTTTCGTTGCAATCGCCCACTTGTCCACCGATCAAGTGAACTACTGGAATTAATACAGCGACACGCTTGTCCGTTACAGTCGCTATATCTGTGTTAATCGCCGCGATAAATACAGTCTGTACTCGGCTGCATACCAGCTACGCGTATGTAGATTCATATCGCGTTAATAAATCGGCTCAAGCGTGTGCAAAACGCGCAAGTAGCCGCAAAAGGCGATTATCGCGCAGGTAGATTTTTGGCACCCTGTTGCTTAAACAATATTAAGCAATTGCTTAAAACAAAAAGGTCAGGCACTAGGTGCCTGACCTGCAAACTTCTGGTCGGGACGACTGGATTCGAACCAGCGACCCCTTGACCCCCAGTCAAGTGCGCTACCAAGCTGCGCCACGTCCCGAAGCTTTTGTTTGTTGCTCTGCTCTCGCTTGCAACAGGGAGTATATTAACCCGAAACTTTGTCCTTGTGCAAGAACTTTTTTACAAATTTTGAAGCAAGTCCAAAATTATATCTGCGAGCTGGGGTTTTGTTAGAACGGGAAGTTCTTGCGTGCCCGTTGTGCTCACAATCCAGGCCTTGTTGGTATCGGTTCCAAAGCCCGAATCGGCGCGTGAGACATCGTTGGCGATAATTACATCGCAGCCCTTGCGGGTCAATTTGCGCTCGGCGTACTCGACAACGTTATCGGTCTCGGCCGCAAATCCGATCACGCATCGCTCGCCCTTCTGGCGCGAGAGCTCGGCCAAGATATCGACCGTCTCGACGAGCTCGATGCGATCCAAGCGTTCGTTAGACTTTTTGAGCTTATGGTCCGCAGGGGTGGCGGGGGTATAGTCGGCGACGGCGGCCGCACAAATTGCCGCCTCGGCCGTCTGGAAGGCGCTCAGCGCAGCCTGGAGCATTTCTGCGGCGGTCTGTACGCGCACGCACTCCACACCGCGGGGAACGTCGAGCGATGTCGGGCCCAGCACGAGCGTGACCGCAGCACCGCGGCGAGCAGCCTCCCCCGCCAGGGCGATGCCCATCTTGCCCGAAGAACGGTTGCCAATGAAGCGCACGGGGTCAATCGGCTCGTGCGTAGGACCGGCGGTGATCACGATGCGCTTGCCCGCCAGGTCTTGCGGCACGGGATTGAGCACCCTACAGACAGCCTCGACGATGTCCTCGGGCTCGCTCATGCGTCCCGTGTCCACGTCGCCGCATGCAAGGTAGCCGCTGCCGGGTCCCACCACATGGACACCGTGCTCGCGCAGCGTGGCCATGTTGGCCTGCGTCGCCGGCGCCTTCCACATGCCGTTGTTCATGGCCGGCGCGATCACGACGGGCCGCGGTGTCGCAAGCAGCGTTGTGGAGATGAGGTCATCGGCGATGCCGTTGGCCATCTTGGCGATGATATTGGCCGTCGCGGGCGCCACGACCACCAAGTCGGGCTCCTGCGCCAGCGAGATATGGTGGATGGGGTCAGACGGGTCGTCGAATAGCCCAACCGCGACCGGCTCATTGGTGAGCGCGCGGAAGGTGAGCGGCCCCACAAACTCAGTGGCATGCTCGCTCATGACGACCTTGACGTGCGCGCCGCGCTTTTGGAGCAGGCGCACGATATTGCACGACTTATAGGCGGCGATCCCGCCGGTAATGCCCAGCAGGATCGTTTTTCCCTCAAGTTGCATTGAATTGTTGGGTGCCGCCATCGTTTAAGCTTCCTTGCTCGGGAGCACCAGCAGGCGGTGGCAGTACGGGCAGTGCGTAATCTCGCTACCGTCGTGGTTGAGGTCGCTCATGGACGATGCCTGCAGCGCGGTGTGGCAGACCGTGGGGATGTTGCCCTTGATGGTCTCGACGGCCAGGCCGCGGAACTGCTTGAGCAGACGTTCGTAATCGGTGAGCACGTCGGTCGGCAGCGTGGCGGCAAGCGCGGTGCGCTCCTTGGTGGCGGCATCGATCTGAGCCTGCAGATCGGCAGCCTTGGCACGGGCGGCCTTGGTATCGGCCTTTACGCCCTCCTCGAACTTGGCGATGATGGCCTGCGCGCGAGCCTCGCGGTCGAGCGCCTCCTTGTGGGCGACGACGACGTCCTTGCGGGTGTGCTCGATCTTGTCCAGACGCTTGGCCAGGGTGGCGAGCTCGTTCTCTAGGTCCTGAACCTCGCGGTAGTCGGAGCCGTCGACATGGCGCTTCTTGGCAGCCTCGATGGCGTTGTTGGTCTGAATCTCGGTGGTGTTGAGATCGTCGAGCTCAATGTCCAGATCCTTGCGCTGGGCGTAGAGCTTGGTCATCTCGGACTTGAGCTTCACATAGGTCTTGCGCTTTGAAGCGAGCTCCTTGAGCTCCGGCATATTGGCAAGTTCGCTCTTATTGCGGGCGAGCTCCAAATCGATCTGTTGCAGCTTGAGTAGCGTAGCGCCGGCGCTCATAAGTTCTCTCCTTTTGTCACAGTCCACCATTGGCAAGGGTTCAGTATTTTAATCGCATGACGGGGGTTGACCCCGGCGTCAACTGCAGAGTTCATCAATATATCAACGAACGGTTCCTCAGAGCGGTCGTGACCGAGCAAGATCACCGGCAGCCCGCGCAAGGCAAGGTCTTGCGCCACGTGGTAGCCCGCCTCGCCGGTTACGATGACATCTGCGCCTGCGGCGATGGCGAGCTCTCCAAAGTCGCCTAAGGAGCCGCCCAAAATGGCGATGGTGCGGCACGGGTGATCTGCCTCGCCCCACACGCGCGGGTCGCTGCCAAACGCCTGGGCGGCGCGGGCGGCAAGGTCGCGCAGGCTGCAGGGGTCGTTGAGGGTCGCAAGGGCGCCCAGACCGGTGAGTTCAGGCTCGTCCGCATGCTCCAGCGAGCTTATGGGCTTTGCGCCTAGCAAATCGCTCAGGCGAACGCGCGCTTCGTGCGAGCGGTCCAGGTTGGTGTGAAGCGAGATGATGCTCACGCCGCAACGAGCTGCCTCGTACAGCGCGGCGCTGCATTGGGGGCGTGTGGAATCCGACGGACAAAACGCCTCGGGCGCCTTGATATAGATGGGATGATGCGTTAGCAGCACGTTGGCGCCGGCCTCCTGGGCGCGGTGCACATTGGCTTCGGTCGCATCGAGTGCGCAGGCAACACCGGTAATCTCCGCGGCAGGGTCGCCGACGGAGAATCCTACATGGTCCCAACTCTCGGCATCGGTCTTGGGATAGCGTGCCAGCAGCGCGCGCTCAAGCTCGGCGACGATCATGCGGCGCCTACGATCGAGAGCAGCGTCTGGGCAAACTCGTCCAGATCGTCCGGATTCACGCGGTCGTCAAAGGAAACGCGTAGTGCGCCCAATGCCTGCTCGCGACCGATGCCCATCGCGCTTAAAACATGGCTCGGGTCCATGCTGCCACTCGAGCATGCCGAGCCTGCCGACACCTCAAAGCCGGCGGCGTCGAGCTTGATGATGAGTTCCTCGGAGTCCATGCCGTCAATGTAGATCGATACCATGCCGGGCAGACGGTCGGCTTGTGCGTAGTCACCCATGGTGGCGTGAATGCGCTGGTGGGCCGTAAGCGTGGCGTAGAGCTTGTCGGAAAGGGCTTGCAGCTTCGCGCGCTCCTGAGCCACATGGGGCGTCAGAGACGAGGCGGCAGCGGCAAAGGCGAGCTGCGTGCGCAGGTCTTGCGTGCCGGCACGACGTCCGGCTTCCTGTCCGCCGCCAAAGATGCGCGGGCGCAGCGGCGTGCGGTTCTTAAGGTAGAGCGCGCCGGATGCCACGGGGCCACCGATCTTGTGCGCGGCAACGGTCATGGCGTCAACTCCCAGCTCGGTGACATCGAGCGGAATATGCAGATACCCCTGGATAGCATCGGTGTGGAACAGGGCGCCAACGGTATGCGTGGCCGCGGCAAGCTCGCGGATGGGCTGCACCACGCCGGTCTCGTTGTTGGCAACCATGATGCTCACGAGCGCCACGTCGTCGCCTAGCAGCTCGACAAGCGTGGCAGGCTCAATGTAGCCCATGCGGCAGGGCTGCACCAGGTCGACGGTAAAGCCGGCGGCACGCAGCAACGGCAGGTTGTCCAGAATCGAATCGTGCTCGATGGCCGAAACAATTACACGATCGCGCTTGCGATCGCGCTGACGAGCGCCCTCGGCAAGACCGAGCAGCGCCAGCTGGTTGGCTTCGGTGCCGCCGTTGGTCAGTACAATCTCGGACGGGCGGACGCGCGCGCCAAAGCTGCGGGCGATCTCGCGACGTGCAACCTCCAGACGCGCGGCAGCCTTGCGGCCGAGCGAATGCAGCGAGTTGGGGTTGACGCCGGCAAGCTCGCTGTCGTCGTACTCGCGCTGCGCAAGGAGCGCCTCGGCGCGCATGGGCGTCGAGGCGGCATAGTCAAGATTCACGGGTATGCGGTTTTGACCTGCGGTCATAAGGGTTTATGCCTCCTGTGCGGCCTCGTTGCCCAGCTTCTGCAGCAGCGCAACCTCGGCAGCGGGATCTTCGGACTTAAATACGGCAGAACCGGCCACGAGCACGTTGGCGCCGGCCTTGACGACCTCGACAATGTTCTTGGAAGAAATGCCACCGTCGACCTCGATGAGGGGCGAAACGCCGTGACGCTCGCACATGGCCCTGAGCTCGTGGAGCTTAGCGATGGTGCCCGGGATAAAGCTCTGACCGCCAAAGCCCGGGTTCACGCTCATGAGCAGCACCATATCGACGACGTCGATGATGCTCTCGAGCACGCACACGGGGGTGGCGGGGTTGAGCACCACGCCGGCCTTAACGCCGCGCTGCTGCAGATGGGTGAGCGTGCGGTGCAGGTGTGTGGAGGCCTCGTAGTGTACGGTGATCATATCGGCGCCAGCGTCGGCATACCAATCGACGGTCTCGTCGGGGTTCGACACCATGAGGTGCGCATCGACCGGCACGTCGGTGGAGCGCTTGACGGCCTTGAGGATATCAACGCCAAAGGTGAGGTTGCCGGTAAAGTGACCGTCCATGACGTCGAAGTGCACGTAGTCGGCACCGGCGATCTTATCGAGTTCGCCCTTGAGGTTGGCCATGTCGGCCGAGAGGACGGACGGAGCAATTTTGATGGAACCCATGGTAGAAGCCTTTCTGCGCTAGTCGGTGAGTCCGTAGAACTCTTGGGAGGGTACGCGATCGGTAAGAATCTCGAGCGCCCTATCCAAAGTAACACCGTTGTAGAGCGTTTGCTCCACGGCAAAGGTGAGCGGAATGTCTACGCCCAGTGAACGGGCGAGCTCGCTCACGCTGCGGGCGGCGACGGCGCCCTCGACCACCATATGCGTGCGCGCCTGGTACTCGTCGAGCGACACGCCGTGGGCAAACTCGTAGCCAAAGGTGCGGTTGCGCGAATGCTCCGAGGTACAGGTGGCGATGAGGTCACCCATGCCGGCAAGTCCCATGCAGGTTATGGCCTGCCCGCCGCGGGCGTGCACCAGGCGGCTGATCTCGGCCAGGCCGCGCGTCATGATAAGGGCGAGCGTGTTGTCGCCCGCGCCGGTACCGGCGGAGATGCCGCACACGATGGCGATGACGTTTTTCATAGCGCCGCAAACTTCGACACCGGTCATATCCTGCGACAGGTAGATGCGGAAGGCCGTGGACAGCAGCAGCTCCTTAAAGGTCTCCCCTACCTGCGTATCTTCGCTAGCGATGACGGCGGCAGAAAGCCCGCCGCGGCAAATCTCCTCGGCATGGTTGGGGCCCGAGAGGGCCGCCACACGCCGCTCGTTGCCGATTTCGCTGGCAATGACCTCGCTCATGAGCAGGCCGGACTCGGGCTCAATGCCCTTGGTAAGGCAGAGCACCGGGGTGTCGGCGGCGATGAAGGGCGCTGTCTGATGACATACGCTTCGCAGGTGTGTGGAGGGCACGGCAAAGATGATGGCGTCGGCGTCGTCGAGCGCCTGCGCCAGGTCCGTGGTTGCGACGACGTTGCCGGGCAGCTCGTAGTCCGCCAGATACCTGGGGTTGCGATGCTCGCCGTTAATGCCGGCGGCCGTCTGCTTGCTATGGGCCCACATGGTCACGCGCTCGGCTCGCGCGGCGGCAAGGCCGGCGACGGCGGTTCCCCAGGAGCCGGAGCCAATCAGCGCAACATTCATGACTCTCTCCTACTTATCGTCGGGTTCGGTGACGCGCTTGGTAAACGAGAGCTTGGACTCCTTACCGCACATGAGCTTTTTGATGTTCGCGCGATGGGCCCACACCACGGTGATGCCGATCATCGCCATGCAGAACTTGAGACCCAGGCTGCTGTACGGAAAGACCGCGCAGGCAGCGATGGGAAGACCGATGGCGGCGGCAAGCGAGCCCACCGACACGTACTTGGTGATGGCGACGGCCACGATAAACATGCCCAGCAGCGACAGGCCAATGGGCCAGTACCAGGCAAGGATCACGCCCAGACCAACGGCGATACCCTTGCCGCCATGGAAGTTGAGGTAGGGCGAGAAGATATGGCCCCATACAGCTGCCAGGCAAATGACGCCGAGCATCCAGTCGCCGGGGGCTCCAGGCGCCATGATGTTCGGCGGAAAACCATAGCCCAAGTCGGCGATGAGCGGACGGGCGATAAGGACGCAGATGGCGCCCTTAAGGCAGTCGAGCAGCAGCGTGAGTGCGGCCACCTTGGGGCCGGCCACGCGCAGCGCGTTGGTGGTGCCGATGTTGCCGGAGCCCGCCTTGCGAATGTCCGTGTGGTTGAACACGCGGCCCAAGATCAGGCCAAACGGAATCGCCCCGATAAAGAACGAGACCACGGCGCAGATGGCGGTCAGCAGAATCGGATTATGCATCCTTCTGTTCCTTCTTCCTAAAGAAGAGTCGGATGGGTGTGCCGGCGAAGTCGAAGGTCGAGCGCATGCGGTTCTCTACATAGCGCTGGTAGGTGTCGTTGACCAGGTCGCTGTGGTTGACGAAAAACGTGAACGTCGGCGGGTTGACGCCCGTCTGGGTCACATAGTGCATGCGCAGGCGGCGCTTGCCGTCCACCACGGTATGGCCGAACTCGCGCAGGTCGGTGAGGAACGTGTTGAGGCGCGAGGTGCTGATCTTCTGCGAGCGCGTCTTTTCGGCTGCGTCGACCATTGCCCAAATCTTCTCGATGCTGCGGCCGGTCAGGGCAGAAATGCGCAGGTACTGGGCCCAGGGAGCCATGACGCCCAGACGGCGGTCGACGGTCTCCATGCAGGCCTCGCGCTTGCGGTCGTCGTCGAGCAGGTCCCACTTGTTGAGCAGCACCACGATGGCGCAGCCGCGCTCGATGGCAAGGCCCATGACCTTCTGGTCCTGCTCGGTAACGCCCACGGAGGCGTCGACGACGAGCAGCGCCACGTCGGCGCGGTCGATGGCGCGCAGGCCTCGGACCATGGAGTAGTACTCGATGTTCTCGTACACGGTGCTCTTCTTGCGAATGCCCGCGGTGTCGACCATGCGGTAGTGCTTGCCGTTGCGCTCCACAACGGTGTCGATGGCGTCGCGCGTGGTGCCGGCAATGTTGGACACGATGGAGCGGTCGGCGCCCAGGATGCGGTTGAACAGCGACGACTTGCCGGCATTGGGGCGGCCGATGATGGCCACATTCAGCGCGTCGGGGAACTCATCGGCGACCTCGTCCTCTTCCTCCGGAAGCAGGGCCACGATATCGTCGAGCAGGTCGCCCGTGCCATGACCATGCAGGGCCGAGAGCGGCGTGGGCTCACCGATGCCAAGCGAATAGAACTCCCAGATGCTGTCGTTCTCGCGATCGGGGTTGTCGAGCTTGTTCACCAGCAGAAAGACCGGCTTGTCGCAGCGCTTAAGCATGCGAGCGACCGACTCGTCCTCCTCGGTGACGCCGGTGCGGCCGTCGACCACAAACAGGATGACGGCGGCTTCCTCGGCGGCGGCGAGCGCCTGGTCGCGGATGGACGTGGCAAAGACGTCGTCGCTCTTGAGCGGCTCGATACCGCCCGTGTCGACGATGGTGAACTCGCGGCCGTTCCAATCGGCCGTGTGATACGAGCGGTCGCGCGTGACGCCGCGGGACTCGTGGACGATGGCGTCCGAGGTCTGGGCCAGGCGGTTAACGAGCGTGGACTTGCCCACGTTGGGGCGTCCGACGACGGCGACGATAGGTTTCATCTGCTCTCCTTTAATGGGTAGGGTCAGTGGAATTAGTAGAGTCGGCAGGCACAATGCCAAGGATATGCTCCAGGGTATCGAGCAGCTCATGCGGCATGGTCGACACCACATGAACCTCGGCGCCGCGACTGGTAAGGCTTGCGAGTAAATCGTCACGATGATACTCGTCAAGCGTCATGCCGTCAGCGTTGAACATGAGCTTAGGCACAAAGAGCATAACCCCCGACAGGTCTTGGGGCAGCTGCTCCAGAATGTTACACGCGACGATGAGGCCGGTCACGTCCACGTTGCCGCCGAAGTAGCGGTTCTTGATGGCTGTGACAGTGCCGGCGAGTCCCTGGGGCGACTCCACAAAGCGCGCCACGGTGTCGCGCGCGCTGGCGCCGGAGAGGCACAGAAGGCGCTGGTTGCGCTCGGCGATGCCAGCGCGGACGCGGGCCAGACGCTCGGCGTCGGCGGCAAGCACGTCGTCGGTCTCGTCCAGATACGAGCGGATCATGCCGATGCCGTCGTAGTACTGCGGGTAACCGTCGTAAAAGTCTGCCTCGGGAGGATCGATGCCGGCGTCCAGGTAGAACTCGTCGCTCATCTGGAAGGTGTGGCGGCCAAAGCGCTCGAAGGCTCGGTCCTGGAAAGGCCGGATCATGGCAATGGTCTCGCGAGCCAGCTCGGGCTTGTCGCTGTAGGACCAGCTAAAGCGGTTCTGATGCTTGGTAAAACCGAGCGGCACGATGCCCAGGCTTGTGATTTGCTCGTGCTCCTCGCAAAAGCGCAGGGTCTTTTCCAGCTCCTCGCCGTCGTTCATGCCGGGGCACAGCACAATCTGCGCGTGAATCTCGATGCCGGCGGCCATGATGGTCTCGAGTACGTCCATGCCTCGCTGAGCGTTACGGCCCATCATACGACGGCGGACGTCGGGGCTCACAGCGTGGACCGACACGTTCATGGGACTCATGTTGCGCTGGATGACGTTTTGCACGTCCTCGTCGGTGAGGTTCGTAAGCGTGACAAAGTTGCCTTGCAAAAAGCTTAGGCGATAGTCGTCGTCGCGAATATAGAGCGTGGAGCGGCCGCCCTTGGGGAGCATGGTCATAAAGCAGAACACGCAGGCGTTGACGCAGGTACGCATGCCGTCGAAGATGGGGCCATCGAACTTCAAACCCCAATCCTCGCCGGGAAAGCGGTCGAGCTCGACGGGGGTGACGGTGCCGTCGCGCGGGTCGAAAACCTCGAGCTCGACGGTATCATCGTCGGCCTCCCAGAGCCACACAATCATGTCGGTAAGCTGCTCACCGTTGACCGTGAGCACGCGCATGCCCGGCTCGATACCCACATCCCACGCGGGCGATTCGGGACGCACGTTCTTGACGAGCGCGCCCTCACCCGGCTCGGGGTCGCGGCTGCGCCCGTAATCGGCCACCTCGGCGGCGTATGCGGGTACGGTCTGGTCCATGGTTAGCGGCAAAGCTCCTTGATGCGCGTGACGGCGCGTTCGATGTGTTCTTGCGGGGTGGAGGCTCCGGCGGTGATGCCGATGTGGTGAGCGTCGGCAAACCACGCGGCCTGGAGCTCGGAAGCTTCCTCGATGTGATGCGTGCGCTCGCAGGCGTCTGCGCAAATCTGCGCCAGGCGGCGGGTGTTGCCCGAGTTCTTGCCGCCCACGATGACCATGCAGTCGCAGCGGTTGGCAAGTGTGGCTGCTGCCTGTTGACGCTCACTCGTGGCGGCGCAGATGGTGTTGATCACGCGCAGCTCCTGCACGCGCGGGGTGATAGCAGCCACGACCTCGGCGAGGTTCTGCGCAGTCTGGGTGGTTTGCACGACGAGGCCTACCTTGCCCTTGAGCGACAAGGCGGTGGCGTCGGCGGCACAGCTCACGACCTGTGCATCATTGCCGGCGTGGCCCAAGATGCCCTCAACCTCGGGATGGCCCGGCTCGCCTACGACTACCACGCGGTAGCCCTCGCGTACCAGGCGCTCGGCGGCCACATGGACCTTCTTCACGTAGGGACAGGTGGCGTCGACCACGGTAAGGCCGCGCTCGCGGGCAGCATCGATCACTTGCGGCACCACGCCGTGGGCGCGGATGATCACGGTACCGGTTGCGGCGCTATCCAGGTTCTCAGCCAGGCTAACGCCTGCCTCAGCGAGCTCGCGCACCACGATAGGGTTATGGATGAGCGGACCCAAGGTATGGACCTGATTGCACTCCCCTGCCTGCGGCGCAGCGGCCAGCGCCATATCGAGCGCACGCTGTACGCCGTAGCAAGTGCCGGCGTGGGCGGCGATCTCGATGGTAGGCGCGGTTGCGTGGTCGGACGCAGTCGCGGCGGTGTTCGTCACGTTCTCGCTCATGGCTAGAACCTGCCCGGATGCTCGGCGCACAGCTCGTCACGCATGGCGTATACGCGGCTCATGGCCTCGGACTCAAACCAGGTCAGGCGCTCCGTACGCTTAAGCCCGGCCGGCGCGTCCGAAAGCGCGACGGCCTTGCCGGCACGAATCCAGCACTTCTTGGGACGCATGAGCTTTTTGCCCGCGGGCGTGATGTCGGACCAGCCGCAAATGGCGAGCGGGTTGACGGGCGCCTTGCCCATCTGGGCGATGAGCGCAAAACCGCCGTGGACCTCGGGCTTGATCTCGCGCGAGCGGATGCGCGTGCCCTCGGGGAAGATCAGGACGTCCTCGCCGCGCTGCAGCGCATGCTGGGCGGCGCGCAGGCACTTCATGTCGGCGGTGCCGCGCTCCACGGGAATGCCGCCCACGCGGCTAAAGGCCCAGCGTACGATCTTGCTCTTGGCGAACTCGGACTTAAAGATGGGGCGAATGCGGCGGCCGCCAAAGAACAGCGCCGTCTCCACGGCCAAGAGCTCGGCCATCGAGGTGTGGTTGCAGATGACCACGCTGCCGCGGCCGTCCTGGCGCTCAAACAGCAGGTCAGCGTCCTCGACCTTCCAGCGCCACATGAGCTTGGAGAAGGCCCAAAGGATGGCCATGACTACGACGACGGTGCCGCGAATGAGCGCTGGGAACTCTGCGTAGGGGGCGTTGTAATAGTCCTCGGGCGTCTGCTTAAACAGGCGCATGGGCTACCTCCTTTGGTTGATGAGGTCCTCGATAATGCGGACGACCTCGTCGATGGTATGGGCGGTGGAGTCGACGTGCACGGCGTCCTCGGCGGGCACGAGCGGCGCCACCTCGCGGCTGCTGTCGAGTTTATCGCGTTGCTTGAGGGCGTCGAGAGTCTCGTCGACCTCGGCCTCGAGCTGCTCGGCAGTAAGCGGCTGGGCGTCGTTTTGGTGACGCTGCAGCACGCGGCGGCGGGCGCGCTCGCGCGGGTCGGCGGTCAGGAAGACCTTGACCTGCGCGTTGGGGAACACGACGGTTCCGATGTCGCGACCCTCGGCCACGATATCGCGGTCCTCGGCGGCGCGGCGCTGGTGAATGAGCATGGCGGCGCGCACGCCCGGGTAGGCCGAGACCTTGGACACGTTGGCGTCGACCTGCGGGGTACGAATGGCGGCCGAAGCGTCCTGGCCGTCAATGGTCAGGCGCGTATCCTCGCCGGTGCCGTTGGTAAAGCAAATCTCGATCTGCTCGGCGAGGGCGTCGATGGCCGTCTCGTCGTTCAGATCGATGCCGCGGTCGAGCGTGGCGAAGGTGACGGCGCGATACATGGCGCCCGTGTCGAGCTTGTTAAAGCCCAGCTGGCGGGCGATCTCCTTGGCGATGGTGGATTTGCCGGAACCGGCGGGGCCGTCGATGGCGACGATCATGCAGTGCTTCCTTTCGATGGTTGACGTGCTGGTATGGTTCGCGGGCGCTGTATTGGTTGGCGGTCTGCCTAGCCGGTGTAACGCTCGCGGTAGGTATTGCGCTTGGGTGCGGAGCCGTGGCTGCCGTGGTGACGCGTGCGGGTCGCGGCGTTGGTCGCCGCCGCGCCGGCGCGCTTGCCGACGGCCTGCTTGGGCGGGATGCCGCCGGCCTTGAGGATCTGCACCTCGCGGTCGGTGAGCTCGCGCCACGAGCCCTTGGCCACGCCCTCGAGCTCAAGGCCGGCAAAGTTGCAGCGATGCAGGCGGATTACCGGATGGTGGATCTTGCTCAGCATGCGCTTGACCTGGTTCTTGCGACCCTCGCGGATGATGACCTCCACGGCGGTGGTACCGGGCTTGACGCCTTGCGGTGCCACAGCCTCTGCCTCGCGCGCGTTGATGACGCGGCAGATCGCCGGCTGGCACAGGCCGTCGTCGAGCTCGATGCCACGGCGGAGCGGTCCCAAGTCGCGATCGGTCAGGTGGCCGTCCACGAGTGCTTGGTAGGTCTTATAGACATGCTTGCTGGGGTGCAGCAGGTCCTGCGACAGGTCGCCGTCGGTGGTAAAGAGCAAAAGGCCTGTGGTGTCGCGGTCCAGGCGACCCACCGGGAAGAGCCCCGGATAGCGGTCGCGCGGGACCAGGTCTGCCACGCAAGGTCGCTCCTGCGGATCGCTCATGGTGGTGAGGTAGCCGGTCGGCTTGTAGAGCATCAAGTACACGGCGCCCTGGTTGAGCTTGACGGGCATGCCGTCGACCTCGATATGGTCGCGGTCGACGTCGACCTTGGTGCCCAGTTCGGTCGCGACCTGGCCGTTGACGGTCACGCGGCCGGCAGTCATCAGGTCTTCCGACCCGCGGCGGCTCGCCACGCCCGCGCGCGCCAAAAAGCGCTGCAGGCGCATGGTGTGCGGATAGACGGGCTGGGCGTCGGACTCGTGCGTATCCGCGTTGGGTACCGCAGCGCCGGCGCGCGTCTCCCCTACTTCGTTAGTCCTCGTCATGCAAATCCTCCGAGATCTCGTCGACGACCAGGGTTTCCAAGTTCTCGACTGCCTCAACATCTTCAACATCGGTATCGAGCAGTTCGCGCTCTTCGTCCAGGTCCTCGGCCTGCTCCTCGAGCGTGGACTGAATGCTGCGGCCGCTCAGGCGCTCGCGGATAAACTGACGCGACTGCTCGTCGGGGGCAAACTGCTCCAGATCGGGCAGATCGCGGGTGGAGCGCAGACCGAACTTTTCCAAGAAGGCGTTGGTCGTGCCGTAGATGATGGCTTGACCGCGCTGGGGGTCGCGTCCGAGCTCGCGCACCAGACCTTTGTCCACGAGCGACGCGATGACGCCGTCGGAATTGACGCCGCGGATGCCCTTGACCACCTCGCGCGTCACGGGCTGGTGGTATGCGATGACGGCCAGTGTTTCGAGCGCGGCCTGCGACAGCTTTTGCGTGTCCCAGCTCAACACATAGGCCTCGACCACGTCGTGGTAGGCGGGGTGCGTAAACAGGCGCCAGCCGCCGGCGACCTCACGCAGCTGAAAGCCACGGTTGGCCTCCTCGTACTCAACCTTGAGCTCGGCGAGCAGCGATGCGCACTCGCCGGGGGCGATATCCAGTGCGCCGGCGAGCGCGGGCGCACTCACCGGGTCGCTCGACACCAGCAGCAGCGCCTCGAGGGCGCCTTTGAGGCTGTTTGCCTCCAGCGTTGAAAGGGTTGACATGGTTGCTGCTCCTATTCGGTGAGCTCGGGGCCCTCGCCGGGCACGTATGCCTCGGCGCCCTCGACTCGGTTGATGCAGATGGTTCCGAAGATCTCGTCCTGGCTCAGCGTGAGCGAACCGCGCTTGGCAAGCTCAAGCATGGCCAGGAAGGTGACGACGAGTTGCTCGGTGGTGGCGTCGCCGTCCAACAGCTCGCGGAAGGTGCAGGTTTGGTGCGCCATGGTAAAGCGGTCGACTGAGGCCACGGTCAGGTCGAGCGGTACGCGATGCGGCGCCACATGCTCGGCCTCCAGCAGGAAGGTCTGGCGCTTGCCGTCCAGGTCGGCACAGATAACGGCCAGGCCGCGCAGGGTGATGCCAGCCAGATAGTCGGGCATGAGCCCTAGGAACTCAGGGTCGGGGCCGGCCACGCGCGGATGCATGCGGCTTTCGGCCTGCATGCGGGCACCGAGGGCCGCAGCCGCGCCCTTAAACTGCTTGTAGGCAATCAGGCGCTGGATCAGGACCTCACGCAGGGCGTCGCCGTCGAGCGTGCTGAGTTCCTCGAGGTCTTCGTCGAACTCGTCATCGTCGTCACCGACTTTGCGCGGTGCCTCCTGCGGTACCAGAGAGGCGGCTTTGATGTCCAAAAGGGTTGCCGCGACCAGCAAAAAGTCGCTTGCCACGTCCAGGTCCAGCGCCTCGATGCGCTCGGCCTCGGCAAGGTACTGTTCGGCCACCTCGCTGATGGAGATGGCGCCGATATCTACTTTTTGGCGGGTTACCAGCTGCAGCAGCAGGTCGAACGGTCCGCTGTAGACCTGCGTCGACACGCGATACGACATCTTCGACCTCCTTTGACGGCGCCTTCGCGGCGCGGTTTGGGTGCATGTTACGACCGTTTTGCACGGTCGACCTGTAAGTTTACCTTAGATGCCGGCGATTGCGAAGTTGAGCAGCTGCTCAGCAAGCGGATACACGGTAACGTCGAAATAGCGGCTGATTACATCGATGCCGGTCCACATAGGCAGCAGATACAGCACGATGATGAGGATGGGCATGGCGTATTGCTGCAGGCGGTAGTAGTTGGCGAGCGCCTTGCCTTTGAGGAACGGTACGATGATCGACGAGCCATCGAGCGGCGGGATCGGGATGAGGTTGAAGAACGCGAGTGACAGGTTGACAACGATAAACGTGGCGCCGAAGCTCATGATCTGTGACGCCAGGGCAAAGGAGATGCCGGTGTAGAGGTTGCCGTACGCCACGTGCATGAGTGCCGCGGCAAGGCACGCGAGTGCGATGTTCGACGCGGGGCCGGCCGCGCTCACCAGGACCTCGTCGCGCTTGGGGTGCTTGAGGTTGTTGAGGTAGACGGGCACGGGTTTGGCGAAGGCGAACACCGGGCCGCCGGCCGCGAGCATGAGCAGCGGCAGGATGATGGTGCCAAACGGGTCGATGTGGTTGAGCGGGTTGAGCGAGACGCGCCCGCGCGAACGGGCCGTCTTGTCGCCGAGCGCCCAGGCCGCAGCGGCGTGCGCGCTCTCGTGGATCACGATGCCCACGATGACGGCGACGGCGCTCGCGAGCAGGTTCATGAAGTAGCTGCTGGACATGGCGCTCCTCTAGCGGACGCGGCGCGAGGCGCGCGTGAGCAGGTAGTCGGCCGCAAACAGGATGACGGCGACGATGGCGTAATCCAGGCGGAACACGCCGCCAAAGGGCGACGTGATGACGCCATAGCCGGCGATGGCGCTCGGCAGTGCGCGCGAAAGCTCAACGACAAAGCCTACGATCTGCAGCTTGGCGGTGAGGCCGCTAAAACACAGCAGCACGGTCATCGCGCTCATAAAGATGCCGCAGATGCGACAGGCGATGGCGATGATGCTCATCGCCACGGCAGCGGCCTTACGAGAGTTCACGCGCGGTCTCCTCTTCAATCTGGGTGGAAAGCTCCAGCCATTCGTCCTCGAGCTTGGGCAGTTCTTGCTTAAGGCCGTTATATTCCCCCAGCGCGGCGTTGAACTTATCCTGATCGGCATAAAGCTCTTCGCTCGCCATCAATTCCATAAGCTCGTCATAGCGGGCACGCTTTTTGTCGAGCTCCGTCTCGATCTTCTTGAGCTGGTTACGCACGCCCTTGAGCTTTTTGTTGAGCGCAGCACGGGCTTGGGCCTCGGCGCGCTTTTGCTCCTTGGTCTTTTTGCCCTCGGCAGGCTTAGGCGCCGCGGCGGGGGTGTCGGCCTGGGCGGCGCTGGCCTTGGCGGACTTGGTCGTGGCCGGCGCGCTCTCCGTGGACGCCTCGGCGGCGGCGCGGGCCGCGAGGTCCTCACGCTTGTAGAGGTAGTAGTCGTAGTCGCCGTCGTAGACCGTGACTTTGCCGTCGCGGATATCGATGACGCGGTTGGCCACGGCGCGCACCAGGTGCTCGTCGTGGCTGATCAGCACGATGGTGCCGGGGAAGTTTTGCAGGGCGTTCTCGAGCATGTCCACCGAGTCGATGTCTAGGTGGTTGGTGGGCTCGTCCAGGCACAGGAGCGCCTCGGGTGCTACGAGCATCTTGGCGAGCGCCAGACGCGCCTTTTCGCCGCCGGAGAGGACGCGAACCTGCTTTTCGATTGCGTCGTTGTCGCTAAACAGGAAGGCGCCCAGCAGGCTGCGCTGCTGCGGCACGGTCCACTTGGGCGTGACGGTGTCAATCTCTTGCAGGACGGTATTGGACTCGGTCATGCCCTCGAGTGCGTGCTGGGCGTAGTAGGCTACGCCTACGTTGGTGCCCAGGTCCCGGGTGCCGGTGGTGGGCGGCTCCAGTCCGGCGATGATCTTCATGAGCGTGGACTTGCCGGCGCCGTTGGGGCCGACGAGCGCCACGTGCTCGCCGCGGTAGAGCTTGAGGTCGATATCGCTGTAGATGTGTTTGTTGCCGTAGGACTTGGAGACGCCCTCCAGGCCCACGACCATATCGCCGGAGCGCGGTGGGTCAGGGAACTTAAAGTCGATGTGCTTGTGGCCCTCGGGTAGGATGACAAGCTCCTTTTTGATCTGCTCGATCTTGCGGATGCGCTCCTGGGCCTGGGCTGCCTTGGTGGGCTTGTAGCGGAACTTGTCGACGAAGACCTGCATGTGGGCGATGTCGCGCTCCTGGGCGGCGCGCTTGGCGCGCATCTGCTCAAGGTTGTCCTCGCGCTGCTTGAGGTAGCTGCTGTAGTTGCCGGTGTAAGTGGTCACGCGACGATTTTCGAGTGCGGCGACGTGGTCGACGCAAGCGTCCATGAAGGCGCGGTCGTGGCTGACGATGAGGACGGCGCCGTCATAGTTGGCTATAAAGCCGCGCAGCCACTGGACGCTTTCGAGGTCCAGGTGGTTAGTGGGCTCGTCCAGAAGCAGCAGGTCGGGATGGCGCAGGAAGAGCTTGGCGAGCGCGATGCGCATCTGCCAGCCGCCCGAGAACTCGGAGCACGGGCGCTCAAAGTCGGTGACCTTAAAGCCCAGGCCGGACAGGATTTTGCGGGCGTTGCTCTCGAGCTCGTAGCCGCCCAGGTGCTCAAAGCGGTCCTGGACCTGGCCGTACTCGTTGAGGAGTGCGTCGACGTCCTTGCCCTGCTCGGAGAGCTCGGTGATCTGGGCCTGCAGCTCGTTGGCGCGCTCACCCATACGGCGGATTTCCTTGGCGGCAGCCATGACCTCGGCAAGGATGGTGGTGTCCTTTTGCTCCAGGTTGGTTTCCTGCTCTAGATAGCCTACCTGGCAGTCCTTTGCGTACTGGACCTGGCCAGCGTCTGGGCTGTCGATGCCCATGATGATCTTGAGCATGGTAGTTTTGCCGGCGCCATTGGGGCCCACGAGCGCAAAGCGTTCGCCGGGATTTATCTGGAAGGAAGCGCCGCTAAAGAGGACGCGAGCGCCGAAGCTTTTTTCGATCTTGTCGACCAGGAGGATCATGGTGCCGCCTTTGACCTTGTGTGCCTATATAAAAAAAGGCCCCAACTTGCGTTGGAGCCTCATTCAATGCTCGGGTGGAGACGAGGGGGATCGAACCCCTGACCTCTTGACTGCCAGTCAAGCGCTCTCCCAGCTGAGCTACGCCCCCGTGCGAAGAAGTACTATACGGGAACTCGGACGGCGATGCAAGGACAATTTTGGAAAAACTTTCCGGGGGGCGGGCGCCGGAGTCCCGCGGGGCCGGGCCAGCCTGCGGAGCGCCTGGCCCCCGCACGGCCCCTACGCCGGCCGACTTGGCGCGCGGAACGCGACCCTCCCCGCGCAACCGGATTTCCTATGCGTCGCCAGTCCCATTATCGGGTCCGATTGCGAACCGTCCCTCATCCGCGCCTCAGAACTATGCCGGTTTACTACGATGAATCTGGAATGTTCGACCACGCACGTCTTTTCGTTAACCGTCGGACTCTCTACCTGCTGTTTTGCAAACTGAGAACACGCGGTGGTCGAAGGTCGCCGATCCGTCGTAGTAAACCAGCATGGTTTTGAAATGGCATCAGGTTGATTTCACGCTGAAATGTCTTGAAGCCCTGAATTTAAGGCCTTAACTTTTTATAAAACACTTCTTATCTGCGACGGGCCTAGATTAGCTGTTGTTTAGCATCGAACTTGATCTTGCGTTGTGCGACTTGCTCGTGCATGGTAGTATTTCACGACGTGAAGCGAAGAAATTAGGCCTGAGTTGCCTTTGCTAGAATTGCATTCACCGTTCATAAGGGCTCTTGGCGCAACGGTCAGCGCAGGGGACTCATAATCCCTGGGTTCTGGGTTCGAATCCCGGAGGGCCCACCAGAGTATTTCGAGGCTGGGCATTACGCCCGGTCTCTTTGTTATTGGCGCTGCAGACTAGGTTTGCTATCCAGAAACGTAAAGTTATTAACATTCATATTCGTAATTAACAATGGGTATGTCGCCAAGATGCTGCCCAGTCAACACATGGCGTAAATCGATAGATATGAAAAAAGGCCCCAACTTGCGTTGGAGCCTCATTCAATGCTCGGGTGGAGACGAGGGGGATCGAACCCCTGACCTCTTGACTGCCAGTCAAGCGCTCTCCCAGCTGAGCTACGCCCCCGTGCGAGAAAGTACTATACGGGAACTCCCCCGCCGATGCAAGGACAATTTTGGAAAAGATTTTACGGTGCGTGGAACGGCGCGGGGCCGAAGGGACACACGATGCCCGAAATAGCCCGCGGGGCGCGCCCCAGGTGCCGCCGGCCAGAACAAAGCAATCCGCGGTGCTTCCGCGGGAGGGTTTCGTCTGAGCCCCTCTCCGCGCCTCCGGGTCAATTTACTGAACCGTGCGCAGCTCGCGCCAGCTGGTCGCTTCATAAACGGACCGGTTTACTACGACGATTCCCGGATTTCCGACCACACGCCTACATTCGCAAAACGGGCAGGCATTCTACCTGCGGTTTTACGAGCGACGAATTCGGTGTGCTCAGCTACCCCCAATCCAACGTAGTAAACCGGCGTGGTTTTAAAATGGCACTTAATTACTGCAGCATATAAAGTAGTAATAATGCTCACTTGAACATTATTACTTACCAATACCAAGCCAATTGCACAGAACGTTGGCTCGCAATCTGGTCTCAGCGCATCTCATCGCCTCGGTTTTTGGTTTGTAGCGCAACTCCAATCGCTCACACACACTGTGAATGATGGCATCAAGCTGATAGTGATCATTGAGCATGTCATGGGTTACAAGAAATACGTCGTATCCCATGCTTTGTAATGCTGTCATTCGTGCGGCATCGTGGTCCAGCACGGCGCCTGAACCATGGATAACCTCTCCCTGAAGTTCGATAATCACAGCTTTCATTATTATTGGGTTTACGATGACGATATCGCCGTAACAGATTTTCTGACCTGCGATTTTTCGAGCTGAATTCGACAGCGGTGTTAAGTCGTTGACGTATATGTTTTTAAACTCCGCTCCGCCAGTACGCCTCGGAAGACTTAGCAACATGATTCCAGCAACTTCTAGCGGGGATGCCGCAATACCCATTACCTGCCGTGCGGCTTCGTAGAATTGTTTTCCCCACATCTCGCCCTTAACCTTCGCTGCAAATTTGTGCAGTTCTTCTATTTCAATAAGAGGCTTTCTCATCCAGAGCGATGTGCCTTTTCCGTTTGCTTTATTTCCGGATCCGTCATTCTGCTGCCCACTTTGATCATTCTCGCTGTCCTTCTGGCTCGCCCGAGCATAGACTCGCTTCCATGGGGCCTCGTCTTGGGTTTCATCTAGTTCAAAAAGTCTTTCTGTGGTGTACTGCTCTTCTTCTGATTTTGCTTGCTCAAGTGCCATGTCGACCGCGGGCGATGGTTTAAAAACCGAAAACCATCCGCAGAGCTCGTACATGGCCAGAACCAGGTCGCATGAAGAAACGCTTCGAGTCATGGTGAATAGCGTATGAAGAGGGTCTGTGACGCTAAAGCCCATGCCCGTGTCGATCGAGACCTTCTCTGTATAGGCGCTGTTCCATCGGATGGTCCGTCTTGTCTCGGAATGTAGGTTGCTTCGAGTTGATGCTGCTGTGATGACTGGGGTCTTGAGGACGTCGGTTACGAAAGGGGCTTGGGATAGAGCTCGCCAGCCTTCTTCGGAGTTGGGTAGGCGCGGGTAGAGGTCGCGCACCTGCGGTGGGCAGCGCCAATAGCGGAATGCGGTGTTTGCGCAGACGATTTCGTCCATTTGCGCCTCCCCTGGTATCGGCCGTAGACCGTGCGGTTGTGGTCGTGGACGATTATCTACCGGGGCATCATGCGGGTAAGTACCGGAAGCTGACCAAACGCTGACCAAAAGCTTGACGCAATCCGTTGAAAAGCCGCCATAGGCATGAACGCGCTGGTACAAGCTGTGAGCCAGCGGTCTCTGTCTCCACAATTGCACATAGATTACGCAGGGAATTCATTGAATGAACGCAGACGCATTTTGCAAAACGCGCAATGACGACACCTAAGGTGAACTGCGTAACATATAACGCCTTAGGTAACTTCGCTTCAATTTTGGTGTCAAAAAGAAAAAGGTCAGAGGCTTAACACCTCTGACCTGTGCTTTAGATGGTGGGCGATACAAGATTCGAACTTGTGACCCCATCCGTGTGAAGGATATGCTCTACCCCTGAGCCAATCGCCCGTCGCCTTTCGGCAAAAGAGATACTAACATAGCCGCGCGAGGTTTTCCAAGAACTTTTTGCCCCCGATTTTAAATTCGTGCGCGTCAGCCGCGCCATGGCAAACGCCGTAACCACTAAAATCGCAGCTCAACACTGCTTTACAGCTTGAACCACGACGTCTCGGGGTGGCAGCTTCGTCGATCAAGGCGATGCTGTCCAGATCATCGGGTAAAGTACGGGGTGCTTTCGGCACGATAGGGTCGGTTGCGTCTGCTGTACAGTTGTCAAAAGTCATACCTTGTGGATGTCCCTTTCTTCCAAATGGCAGCTATCTCAACAACGACATGCGGCAGCTAGAAGCATTGTACCAAGTAGGAAAAGCGTCACGGAAGCGGCGATCCAGTTGTTGTCGGCGGTCTTGGGGAGTGCCGCACTTGTCGCAGTGGCAGCCTTGGGCTTGGAGGCTTTGGCGACCGTGGTCTTGGTTACTGTCGTTGTTGTCTTGGTTGTCGCGGCCGCTGGTTTCAGCGCCGGATTTGTCGTGGGCCCTGTGGTGGGCTCTCCGGCAGCGGGGTTAGCATCGGCGGAAGGCTCGCCCGCCCCGCATCCAGGCACATCGCTCCCGTCGGTCTCCCCCGCCGGAGGCGTGGCGACATCGGGCTCAACCACCACATGCGGTGCCACTACCCCTGCAGCATCCATCACGCCACTAGCACCAAAAGCCCCGCCAGCAGGCGTCACAAACCGTGCGGACACAAGCGACCCGCCCGTACACGCAACGCCGCCGTCGGCACCGGCCGCATCAAGCCACGAGGCGTCAACGGAAAGCCGACAGCCGGCCGCACCATCGCCAAGGCCCGCATCTTGCAGATACACACCGTAGGCGCGCACGCCCGCTCCGGACCCGGCGCCCGCGGCAACGATGCGCCCGCCGCCGCGCACGGCCATGTCGCCAGCGATCACGCCGGCGACCGCCTCGTCCGTAATATTGGCCCCGTCTGCCCGGGCATCGACGGTGCATCCGTCCACCACGAGCGCCTGCGAAACGTGGATCCCGCACTGCGAGCCCGTCGCCGTCAGGGTCCCGGTGCCGCGAAGCGTCAGGCTGCCCCACACCTCCATGCCGCACAGCGTGATGTCCGCATCGGGCGCATGCGACTCCGTCACGGAGTTCTGCCCGGCAAGCGTCAGCACCAGGTCGCCGTCGGCGCCGATGGCCTCGCCCGCGTAGCCGTTGAGCTCCAGATGGTCGGCATCGGTCCAGGCCCAGCCGGGGCCCGACACGCCCGGCTCGTAGTATGTCGCGCCCGCGATGATGAGGCTCTCCGCGCCCGCAGCATAAGAAGGCCCGCCCAGCAAAACGCATAGGCAGGCCATGGCAACAATCGCAATGTAATGACGGCTGGTGTAGGACTCGGCAGCAAACATACCCGCTCCGATCTTCGCGGGAGCCAATAGAATATGCACCAGAAAATGCCCTGGTGGCAGCACTTATTAGTTTAGCGAGATCGATGCAGGAGCAAGGAGAAATCGCGTGGGCAACTCCCACAATTAGGTGTAAATCGTTTTGCCAGTCGGTGAAAGGAAGAATCGGCTTACAACCTCCGTTTCGATTCTTCAAAAGCGCAGGTAGCATCCTTCAAATTGACAGCATGATACTCCGAAGTGAATCTGAACTTGCGTCAAGACATCTCAAGCAATCTGAATTTCGTAATGTAGATGCGATGCAATAAGAACATATATTCGTTATGTTTGGGTGTTGATGATGGAGGGCTGCGTCGCGATTGAACTGCTCTTTCGGGCCTTCTCTACGAATTCGCTGATCCAAGATCTTGTTGTGTTCTTGAGGATCCGGATGTTTTCGGTCGCTTCAATGTCGATTTCCATCATTGCCCTGTCGGCGATGTCGTCCGGCAATGTCGGCAAGCCACTGGGAGCAGTCTCCCTGTACTTCTTGGCAAACATGGATACGTATCTTTCGACAAAGAACTTTTTGTCGCTTACGCTTAGCTTGGAGAAGTGGCTCATCAAATTGAAGCGGGAGAGGAGTTCTGCCGGGAAAGTTTCATTGATCTTCCCGAGGGGGCAGTTTGTCGTGAATACGATGATGAACCCGCGGAGATCGTGCTCCATCCCTTGGGAGTCCGTGAACGATCCTGTCTCGAGGAGATCGAGGAAGAAGTTCCAGACGGCGGGTTCAGCTTTCTCGAACTCATCCACCAGGAGAATTCCGGCATCGGACGAGTCGATCTTCTTTCCCAGCTCGCCTTCTTCGCTTCCCATGTATCCTCTCGGGCTGCCAATCAGGGAGTTTAGAGAGTCCTTGCTGCTGTAGTTCCCAAGATTGACTTTAGGGAGGAGCTGGCATGGCGCGATTGCCTCGCAGAGAATCTTGGCGACTTCTGTTTTCCCGACACCCGAAGGGCCAAGAAGGAGCAACGAGAATACCGGCTGCTCGTCGAGCGCGTTGAAGAGCCTGAAGCTGCGCGATCGGGATTCGAAGGAGCGTTTGAATTCGATCTGGCCTATGAGCTCGCTTTCGAGGGTGGTGAGGACCTGTTTGAATTCGAGTTCGTCGAGGGATACGAGTGTTCTCTTTACTCTTTTGTCCTTCTGGGCGTCCTTATCGATCTCGATGTCGCATTCTATAATGTCGTCGAACATGGTTCTCAATTGGTATGCTCCTTCGTTCACGGTTTTATCGTCTCCGATGAAGAGGGTGCCAAAGGGTAGCTGGTGGACGAGGAGCTCGAATTTCGATGCCAGCTGAAGATCGCCCGAGAGTAACCCCACAAGTGATGAAACGTCCACGACGAGCTTTTTCTCGGAGAGGAGCTCGGAGATTTGGTCGCTTCCGTGTAGTTCGAGAAGCGACATCAACTTGAAGCCGCCGTCTCCGAGCTGGTCGATCAGGGCTTTATACTGGGATTTGTTGTATGTGACGAGTTTGCGCATGGCGTTGCCTATCAAGCCTCGAAGGACACTGCCTGAATGACAGCAAGGATGTCTATGTAATAGCCCTGTTCTACCCGATTGCCGCCGCCGGTCATGGCGGTGGGTGACGGGTTCTTTCCGCATATAACAATGTCGTTCTGCGGCGTGCGTTTCGGGTCGTCTGGCTGTTGGAAGTAATCGAGGGGGGCTCTTCATCTGGGCCGGGGTGATTTTCCCTTTGCATATCCCGACGATGCCGACCTTTCCGATGAGCAGGTCGTCGATTGTGTACCCGCTTTCGAACATTTCTTCTCCATCGAGGGGAATCTTCGCGTACAGCGGCGTTCTTCTTCTTGCGCGGTTTCCTCTGAGCTTGAAGGCTGCGCCGTCTCCTATGAAGGATTGCATCATGTGGCCGATGTCGAGGTCTCCGGCATCGGAGACGGTGATTCCGTCGAAGGTCCCGCTCATGATTGCCATGATGCCTCGAATCTCCTCCTCATTGATGAGCTCCAGCGAGACATCGCCGATGTATGCGAGGTCGCCTTCTGCAAGCGTTGTTCCGCTTTCGGGGGCTTTGCAATGCTCCATTATGTCGGCGAGCATCCGGCTATTTGTGTTCACGTATTCGAGGGTGTCCACGATCTTCTCTTGTTTTTCGTGCCTGACGCTTCCTTCGAGTTTTGCCCTGAGTTTCGTCAGAAAGGGAGGGTTGAGCTCCGCTTCGGCGTTCAATGATGCTCTCTTTGTCGTCCCGTTCTGGTTTTCCTTGGAGCTTGTAGTCTTGAGTTTGTTGTCCAGGAGCATCCTCGTCTCGAACACCTTCTGCTGATTCATGTAGTAGACGGTGAAGAGGCCTGGTATTTTATTTTCTGGCATAGTTCCTCCGCTCCTTTCCTTTAGCGTGGGGCTGTCGTTGTTTCCGCCCCTCGTTATCCGCGTACCATCCGTTTCACACCATACGTATCATTGCCACTCCGAAAAAGCAATCGGACCCACCATGCAGCCGAGACGGACAGAAGACCGTGAGCACGGCGAAGAAGAGGTACCGTCAAGATTCTTTCGCAAATTGATCGAGGCGGCCTCGGCCCCGCC